>NZ_JBHXRV010000053.1:0-54919 GCF_042716745.1 Streptomyces sp. NPDC058663 | reverse complement strand
CCCCTGTCCTGCAGGGGGCGGCCCGCCTTCTGTCGCAGGTCCGTCAGTCCCCGACCACCACGAAGCGCAGCTCCGAGGTGTAGCGCCGGCCCTGCTCGTCGGTGAGCCAGGACTGCTCGGGGGCCGGGAGCATCTCGGTCAGGGTCAGCCGGCCCTCCGGGTCCTTGGCGACCAGCCGACGGACGGCCTTGGCGAAGAGGTTCACGTACGCGGGGCTCTCGAAGTCCACGAAGAACGGCCGGGGTTCGGAAGGCGACACCACGAAGACGAACCTGGGCAGCTCCTCCCCCGCCCACCAGCGGCGGGCCCGGACGAAGCGGCGGGCCTCGCTCTTGTCCTTGGCGAACTCCAGGCCGGCGCCCGCGAAGCGCCAGGTCTCGCGGGCCAGCACCATCCGGTCCACCGTGACACGCGGCGAGTGGTCGGCGTCCGGGAGCAGTCGGCAGAGGTCCATCACCAGGGTGGTCAGCGCGTGGCTGAACACGTCCAGCACGTCGAAGACCGCGCCGTCGGGCAGCACCACCACCAGCCGGCCCTCCCGCCTCTCCACCGCGACGTCGGCGCTCAGTACCGTCCGCGGGCGGTGCGGGTCGGCGGTGTGGTCCAGCAGCGCGACGTAGTAGTCCTCGGGGCGCACCAGGAAGTGCCGGACGCGGGCGGAGAGCCGCGACTTGTGCTCCTTGGGCAGCAGCGGCATCAGCCGGGGTGCGGGGTGGTCCCGGCCGGTCTGCGCGAACAGCTCCTCCGGCGCGGGGTGCTGGTTGACGAAGAGCGAGTTGCCGAGGGTGTTGGTGGCGACGTGCAGCTCGCCGAGCACCAGCTCGAACTCACCGCGTTCCGCTGCCGCCTCGTCCTCCGCCGCGATCATCACGTCCGGGCTGAGGTAGCGCGCCGCCGTCCAGCTCGCGCCCCGCTCGCCGAAGGCCTCCCGGACGCGGTCGGCGATGTCCGCCGAGGCAAGACGGAGCCTTCCTCCGGCTGCGGGCAGACCCAGAATCCCTTCCCAGCGCCGCCAGAACTCGCGCTGGATCTCCGCCGCCCCGGTGACCGCGTCACCGTGCAGGATCGGCATGCAGGCGAACCAGAAGGCGGCCAGATCGACCCGGCCGCCCTCACCCGCCGCCCCGGCGAGCCGGTCGTAGACCTGTTCGGCCAGGCCCAGCACCTGATCCGCCAGCCGGGAGGTCAGCCACACCGCGCTGGTCATCAGCAGATCGAGCGGGGCCAGCGCCGCCAGTACCTCGGTGCCGATCCGGGCCGTCGCGGTGCGGACGCAGTCCGAGTAGACCAGGGCCCGGTTGGGTGCCGTGTGCTCGCTCTTCTCGCGCTGCGCTGCGGTGTCGGTCAGTTCGGCGAAGTCGCTCTCCAGCGCGGCGAGCGCCGCGCACAGCTCCTCGACGTCGTCCCCCACCGCCTGCACCCTGTCCCGGCCGCGCTCCAGCGCGCCGAGCAGATCGAGACCGCGCTGCCGGGGCACCGGATCGTCGATGCCCTCCAGCCAGGCCCGCAGGTACTGCTCGGGGTAGGTGGTGGCGGGGATCTCCAGGCGCCAGACGATCCACCGGCGCTCGACCAGCACCTCGAGTATGGCGGTGACTTGTGCCGGACCAAGGTCGTCGGCGAGCTCCTGCCGGATGGTCCGGGCGGTGCGGGTGCCGTCGCAGCGGACGAGTACCTGGTGCATGGGCGGGGTGATCGGCTGCGGGGGGCGGCCTGGCAGGGTGACGCTGTGGGCGCCGTCCTGTGCGTCGACACGGACGAACGGGACGCGGCGCGGGGCCGTCCAGTCGCGCAGCGCCGGGTCGTTGCCGATGGTCTTGGCGAGCGCGTCCATCGACCAGCTGGAGAAGTAGGTCCTGGAGCGCGCGATCAGCCGCTCGCCCGGGTCGACCAGGATGCCGCGCTCGGCGGTGTCGATCCGGCCCCAGCCGACCGGGCCGAAGAACCCGATGGTGTCGTTCTTCACGCAGAACCGCTGCCAGTAGTGCGCGATCAACTCCTCTCGCTGGCGCGGCCCGCTGGTGCGGCCCGCCGCGGTGGGCTCCCAGCGGACGAAGGGGGCGATCGCCCGGCCCAGCACGGCCCGGTTCTGCCAGGCCACCGCGGTCTGGAAGGCCGGCTGTGCCGCGATCTGCTGCAGCTCGCGGGCCGTGGCGACGGCGGCCTCGCCGAAGACCTCCTCGAAGGCCTTCCACCGTGGCCCCACGAGGGCCTCCCGGGTGCCGAACTTGTCCGCCGCCGCCGCCAGGCCCTCCGGCGCCAGCCGCAGCACCCCGGCCGCGGGGAAGCCCGCCCCTCGGAGCCCGAACTGCTCCCACACCTGCCACTTGTCACCGAACGGCACTGTTGTCCCGGTCATGGCCCGCTGCTCTCCCTGCCTCCGGACGGTGTCTTCAGAGCCGGTCGGCGTCTGCGGTGTCTTTGAGGTCAGCGGTGCCTTTGAGGTCTGTGTCGTCTGTGGTGTCTGCGGTGTCTGCGGTGTCTTTGGGGTCTGTGGTGTCTTCAAGGGCTTCGAGGTCCTCGGCGACGACCGTCGCGAGGTCTTCGGGCGACGGGTAGGTGAAGACCAGTGCCACCGCGACCTCGATGCCGATCGCCTCCTGCAGTCGGGCGGTGATCCGGAAGGCGCTGAGCGAGTCGCCGCCCGCCTCGAAGAAGTCGCTGCTGGTGTCGAGTCCCTCGTCGCCCAGTGTCTCGCGGTAGAAGGAGGCGATCAGCTCGGGGAGCGCCGCCGCGTCGACCTTGGTCGCGTTCATCGTGGTCATGGTGACTCCTGGTCAGTGTGGTGGTCGGCGTGCTTGTCGGCGTGGTGCTCGGAGTGGATCCGGGGACGGTTCGCCGGAAGGTTCCGGGCGGCCAGTGCGGCGGGCGTGTTGCCGCCGGAGACGATGACGGCGACCCGGCCGCCGCGCAGCGCCGGGCCGGCCGAGGCCAGCGCGCCCGCCAGCGCCACGCTGCCGGTCGGCTCGGCCTCGACGCCCGCGCGGTGCAGCAGCTCCCTCGCGTGCGTGATCGCCTCGTCGGTGACACCGATCATCTCGTCGACCCGCCGCTGGATGACCGGGTACGGGATCTCGCCCGGCCGCTGGCCGCGCAGCCCGTCGGCGACCGTCCGGCTCGGCGGCACCTCGACGGGGGCACCCGCTGCGAGAGAGAGGGCGTAGCGCCTGGCGTCCACCGGCTCGACGCCGATGATCCGCACCCGTCCGGTCAGGGCAGAGGCGGCCAGGCAGACGCCCGCGAGCAGGCCGCCGCCGCCGGTCGGTACGTAGATCGCGTCGAGGTCCGGCACGTCCTCGAAGACCTCCAGGCCCAAGGTGCCCTGCCCGGCCACCACCAGCTCGTGGTCGGAGGACGGTATGCAGAGGGCTCCGCGGCGGTCGGAGAGCTCCCGGGCGTGCCGGTCGCGCTCGGCCACGCCGCCGTCCACCCGGACGACGCGTGCGCCGAGCGCGCGGATCACCCGCTCCTTGGCCGCGCCGGCCCCGGCGGCCATCACGACGGTGACCCCGACGCCCAGCGCGCCGCCCAGCCGGGCGACCGCGATCCCGTGATTGCCGGACGAGCCGGTGACGACCTCCGTGGCGTCGTTCCCGACCATGGTGTTCGCGGCGCCCCGGAGCTTGAACGAGCCGCTGTGCTGCAGGTGTTCGGCCTTCAGCAGGAGGCCGGGCAGCGAACCTACCGTCAGCAGCGGGGTGCGGCGCACCTGGGCGGAGATCCGGTGGGCCGCCGTGAGCACGTCGTCGAGCCCGAGTCGCGTACCCAGGCTGCTCATCGGGCCCCGTCCTCAGCTGCCGTAGCCGTCACGCCCGTCACGCCCGTCACCGCTGTCACGTCTGTCACTTCTGCCACTTCTGTCACGGTGGTCTCGCCTGTCACGGCGGTCATGCCTGCCACGTCTGTCACGCCGGCCACGGCGCGCGGCCCGAGCGCAGCCCGGTCGGCCTTGCCGGTGCCGGTGGTCGGGACGCGCTCGATCCGGTCGAACCGACGCGGCATCATGTAGTACGGCAGGCTCTCGGCCAGGTGCGCGCGCAGCACGGTGTCGGCGACTTCGGCCAGCCTGCCCGCGACATGCGCGACCAGGAAGACCCGGCCCCTGCCGTCGGTGTCGGCGGTGACGACCGCGCCGGTGACGGCGGGGTGGGTGAGCAGGGCACCCTCGATCTCGGCCGGGTCCACCCGGTAGCCACGGATCTTGATCTGCCGGTCGCTCCGGCCCAGGTACTCCAGGGTGCCGTCCGGCCGCCGCCTGGCCAGGTCGCCGGTGCGGTACATCCGGGCTCCGGGCGGCCCGTCCGGGTCGGGCCGGAAGCGGTCGGCGGTGAGCCCGGGACGGCCGGCGTAGCCACGGGCCACGCCCACGCCACCGAGGTGGAGTTCACCGGTCTCCCCATCCGGCACCGGCCGCAGCCCCGTGTCGAGCAGCTGGGCGCTCACCCCGTCGATGGGCGTGCCGACCGGGTCGGCCGCCGTCTCGGGGATGTCCGGCACGTCGTACCGGGTCGAGGTCATGGTGCACTCGGTGGGGCCGTACTGGTTCACCAGCCTGCCGGTGAAAGCCCGTCGGCCGCCCGCCGTGAGAAAGGGCCGCAGCGACTCCCCGCTGGAGACCACCAGCTGCACGCCGCGCAGCTGATCGGCGCTGTCCTCGTGCTGGGTGAGGAAAGTGAGGAAGGACGGTGTCGCGCTCAGCACGGTGTTGACGCGGAAGGTCCGTATGGTGGCCAGGAACTCCTCGGCCCGCAGCAGCGCGGAGCGTTCCACCAGGACGAGGCGCCCGCCGGCCGCCAGCGGGGCGAAGGTGTCCCGGATCGAGGCGTCGTAGCCGAGCGGGGCCAGCTGCAGCGCGATGGTGTGCGGCCCCAACCCGTAGTCGCGGGCGACGAATCGCAGGTAAGAGGTGAGGCCCCGGTGCTCGATCAGGACGGCGTTCGGTGTGCCGGTCGACCCCGAGGTGTGGCTGACGTAGGCCAGTGTGCGCGGCCCGACGGTCGGCAGGGGCGTGTCCGGTTCGCCGGCTGCCTGGTCGAGGCGGTCGATCAGGACGGCCGGGCCCGCGACGGGGAGCGCGAGCCGCTCTTCGAGGGCGCTGTCGGTCACCAGGAACGTGGCCCCGGCGCTCTCGACCATGGCGGCCAGGCGCGGGCCCGGCAGGTCCACGTCGAGGGTGAGGAAGGCGCCGCCCGCGCGCGCCACGGCGGCCATCGCCACGACGGCCTGGGCGCCGCGCTCGACGGCGACGGCGCAGACCGCTTCCGGGCCCACCCCTCGCCGGGCCAGCGCCCTCGCCAACCGGTCGATCCGGTCCCACAGTTCAGCGTAGGAGACCACGCCCTCGGGGGTTACCAGGGCGGGGGCCAGCGGATGGCGTGCGGCGCGCACGCCGATGTCGTCGACGAATGTGCTGTCCACGGTCACACCCCGCCTTCCGGGGCCGCCGACCGGTCGACGGCCACGAAACGCAGTTCCGAGGTGTAGCGATTGCCCAAGTCGTCGGTGAGCCAGGCTTGTTCCGGAGTCGGCAGCATCTCCGAGACCGAGAGCCTGGCGTCCGGGTCCTTGGCGGCCAGCCGGCGGACGGCCTTGGCGAAGATGTTCACGTACACCGGGCTGTCGAAGTCCACGAAGAACGGGCGGGGTTCGGACGGCGACACCACGAAGACGTACCGGGGCAGCTCGTTCTCCTCGCGCCAGCGACGGGCCCGGACGAAGCGGCGGGACTCGCTCTTCTCCCTGGCGAACTCCAGAGCCGAGGAGGTGAATCGCCAGGTCTCCCGGGCCACCACCATCCGGTCCACGGTGACCCGCGGCGAGTGGTCGGCGTCGGCCCGCAGGGTGAAGCGGTCCATCACCCGGTTCGTCAGCGCGTGGCTGAACACGTCCAGCACGTCGAAGACCGCGCCGTCGGGCAGGACGGTGGCCAGTCGGCCGTCCCGCTCCTCCACCAGCACATCGGCCGAGCACAGCGTCCGGGGACGGAGCGGGTCGGCGGTGTGGTCGACCAGGGCGACGGAGTAGTCCTGGGGTCGCTCCAGGGCGGGCCGACTGCGTGGCGACCACTTGATCAGCGGGAGTTCCTTCGGCAGCATCGGCACCAGACGCGGGCCGGGGAAGTCCCTGCAGGTTTCCTCGATCAGCTCCTGGCGGTCCGGGTGCTGCATCACGAAGAGCGAGGCGCCGAGGGTGTTCATGGCGACGTGCAACTCACCGAGCACCAGCTCGAACTCGCCGCGCCCGACGGCCGCCAGGTCCTGGGCGACGACCATCACGTCGGGGCTGATGTAGCGCGCCAGCGACCAGCCCCTACCGGGCTCGTCGAAGGCCTCCCGGACCTGGTCCGCGATCTCGGCCGAGGAGCGCCGGACCTGCCGGGCGCCGGGCGGGGCGTCGATGATCCGCGACCAGCGGGCGCGCAACTCGGCCTGGATGCGGTCGATGTCGGCGATCGAGTCGCCGTGCGGCGCGGGCAGGCACGCGAACCAGAGCGAGCCGAGATCGACCACTTTCCGTTCGCTGCGCAGCCGGTGGAAGGCCTCGGTGATCCGGCCGCCGACGATCTCGGCGAAGCGGTTGGTCATCCACCGGGCGCTGGTCAGACACAGCTCCAGCGGGGTGAGTTCGCCCAGCACGGCAGCGCCGACCCGGGCCGTCGCGGAGCGGCGGCAGTCGGCGTAGACCAGGGCCCGGTTGGGCGCGGTGCGGGTGCTCTTCTCGCGCTGCGCTGCGGTGTCGGTCAGTTCGGCGAAGTCGCTCTCCAGCGCGGCGAGCGCCGCGCACAGTTCGTCGGCGTCGCGGCCCGCCGCGTGCACGCGGTCGCGGCCGCGTTCCAGCACCAGCAGCTTGGCCAGGGCCGGCTCGCGCACGGCGGGGTCGCCGACGCGCTCCAGCGCCGAGCGCAGGTACTGCTCGGGGTAGGTGGTGGCGGGGATCTCCAGGCGCCAGACGATCCACCGGCGCCTGACCAGCTCCGTCAGTATTTCGGTGACTTGTTCTGGTCCCAGGTGGTCGGCGAGCTCTTGCCGGATGGTCCGGGCGGTGCGGGTGCCGTCGCAGCGGGTGAGTACCTGGTGCATGGGCGGGGTGATCGGCTGCGGGGGGCGGCCGGGCAAGGTAACGCTGTGGGCGCCGTCCTGTGCGTCGACACGGACGAACGGGACGCGGCGCGGGGCCGTCCAGTCGCGCAGCGCCGGGTCGGCGCCGATGGTCTTCGCGAGCGCGTCCACCGACCAGCTGGAGAAGTACACCTCGGACTGTGCGACCAGGCCCTCGCCGGGGTCGACCAGGATGCCGTGCTCGGCGGTGTCGATCCGGCCCCAGCCGACCGGGCCGAAGAACCCGATGGTGTCGTTCTTCACGCAGAACCGCTGCCAGTAGTGGGCCACCAGCTCCTCACGCTGGCGCGGCATGCTGGTGCGGCCCGACGCACTGGGCGCCCAGGCCAGGAAGGGAGCGATGCCGGTGCGCAGCACGGTCCGGTTCTGCCAGGCCACCGCGGCGCGGAAGGCCGGCTGTGCCGCGATCTGCTGCAGCTCGCGGGCCGTCCCGACGGCGGCCTCGGCGAACGCCTCCTCGAATCCCTCCCACTGCGGTCCCGCGAGGGCCTCTTCGGCTCCGAACTTGTCCGCCGCCACCGCCAGGCCCTCCGGTGCCAGCCGCAGCACCCCGGCCGCCGGGAAGCCGGGCCCGCGGAGCGCGAAGTGGCTCCAGAGCCGCCACCCGCCACCGGGCAGAAGTACGGTCTCAGACATCGGCGGACCCCCGGCGTGAGCCGCCCGCGCACCACTCCAGGACGGCCCGCGCGCTGTGGTACTTGTTCTCGGCCTGCTCGTACGCGATGCTCGTGGGCCCGTCCAGCACCTCGGCGGTCACCTCGTCGCCGCGGTGCGCGGGCAGGTCGTGCATGAACACGGCGTCGGGGCTGCCCGCCATCACCGCCTCGTCCACCTGGAACGGTGCGAAGACGCCGCGCCAGCCGGGGTCGGCCTTGGCCGTTCCCGTGGTCTGCCATCGGGTGGTGTAGACCACATCGACGGCTGGCAGGCCGGTCATGTCGTGCCGCTGGTCGACCGTCGCCCCACTGCTCTTGGCGTTCACCGCCGCGCGGTCCAGGAAGCGCTGCTCCACGCCGTAGCCGGGCGGTGTCCGCAGGTGCAGCGTGGTGTTGCGGTACCGGGAGAGCGCGAGGGTGAGGGCGGACGCGGTGTTGTTGCCCTCGCCGACGTACAGCACCCGCAGGCCCTCGATCCGCCCGAACCGGCCCTGGAGCGTGGTGAGGTCGGCGAGCGCCTGGGTCGGGTGCTCCGCGGCGCTCATCGCGTTGACCACGGCCATCCGCTGCTGGGCGGCGAAGGCGCGCAGCTCGGCCTCGCTGCCGGCCGTCCTGGCCACCAGGACGTCGAGCATCCGGGAGAGCACCTCGGCGGTGTCCTCGACGGTCTCACCGGTGTTCTCCTGGAGGTCCCCCGGGCCGTAGCTGATCAGCTGTCCGCCGAGGCGCAGCGCGCCGGCCGAGAACGCCGTCCGGGTGCGGGTGGAGGTCTTGCGGAAGAGAACGCCGACGACGGTGTCCCGCAGCGGGCGGGCGTCCTCACACCGGCCGGAGGCGTAATCGACGCCCCGCTGCACGATCCCGTGCATGTCCTCGTAGCTGAGGTCGTCGATGGAGATCAGGTGGCGGCGTGGCGGGTGGGGCATCGGATCCTCCTCGGTTCTGTGACTCAAGTCCCTGGCCGCAGTACCCGACTGCAGGACCTGCCCGCAGTACCTGACTGCAGGACCCTGACTGCGGTGCGGCTGTCGGCGCCGTGCAGGCCCTCAGGGCGCCAGCAGCGCCTGCCGGAGCACATCGAGGCCGCGGTCGAACCGGGCGGTGTCGATGGTCAGCGGTGGCAGCAGCTTGATGACCTCGTCGTCGCGGCCGCAGAGCTCGACGATCAGTCCGTGCTCGAAGGCGTACCGCTGGACCCGGCCGGCGCGCTCCGCCCCGCCGGCTGCGGCGGTGTCGATCCCCAGCGCCATGCCCCTGCCACGCACCTTCAAAGACGGTTCGAGGGCGGCGAGTTCGGCACGGAACAGGTCGAGGCGGGCCGAGGCGGCGGCCAGACCGGAATGGAAGGCGCCCTGGCGCCACAACTCGCAGGCCGCGGTGGCGGCCACGAAGGCCAGCTGGTTGCCACGGAAGGTACCGGTGTGCTCACCGGGCTCCCAGACGTCCAACTCCCTGCGGAACAACGTGAGGGAGAGCGGCAGCCCGTACCCGCCGATGGACTTCGAGAGGGTCACGATGTCCGGGGTGATACCGGATTCCTCGAAGCAGAAGAAGGTGCCGGTGCGCCCGCAGCCCGACTGGATCTCGTCGAGGATCAACAGGATCCCGTGACGTTCCGTCAGATCACGTAGCCCGCGCAGCCATTCGGCCGACGCCGGGTAGACGCCGCCCTCCATCTGCATCGGCTCGACGATCACCGCGGCGGGCACCTCCACCCCCGAGGACGGGTCGGCGAGCAACCGCTCGATGTACCCGAGCGAGTCGAACCCGCCCTGCGGGCCGTCCTCGTACGGTACGAAGGTGACGTCCTGCCCGCTCACCCCGCCGGCCCGGCGGGCCCGCCGGCTGCCGGTCACCGCGAGCGAGCCGCGCGACATGCCGTGGTACGCGCCGGTGAACGCGATCACGCCGGAGCGGCCGGTCGCCTTGCGGGCGAGCTTGAGCGCGGCCTCCACGGAGTCGGTGCCGGTCGGGCCGACGAACTGCACCTTGTAGTCCAGCCCACGCGGTCGCAGGACCACTTCGGCGAAGGCGGCGAGGAACTGGCGCTTGGCCACGGTGTACATGTCAAGGCCGTGGGTGATGCCGTCGGCGGCCAGGTACTCGGCGAGCCTGCCCTTGATGAAGTCGTTGTTGTGTCCGTAGTTGAGGGTGCCTGCGCCGCAGAAGAAGTCCAGGAAGGTCCGTCCGTCCTCCGTGTACAGCTCGGCGCCCTTCGCCCGCTCGAAGACCACGGGGAACGTGCGGCAGTACATCCGCACCTCCGACTCCAGCTCTTCGAAGACCTTGAAGTCGGCGTTCTCGTCCGGCTCGTGAAGGGGGACCGTCGGTCCGTCCGCGGCGATGGTCATCCGGTGTCCTCTCGGCTTACGGTGATCCCGCGGCCGGCCGTTGCGCACCGGTTCGTCTCCACGGATCGAGAAGCGCCGCGCGGCCTGACGGACGCGGGCAGAAGTCAGGGTGCCGACCGGGAAGTGGCCGGCACCAGGGAAGGAGCGGCAGGCGTCGATCGCCTGGCCTGCTGCGCGTTTGTCTCTGCCCTCCACCCGGCCCGGCCGGGCAGGCTGGGGCCGTGCGGGGCAGCGCCGTGCGGGGCAGCGGGGCGGTGGGGTCGCGGAGTTCAGATCAGACCGGCCCGGACGGCGTGGGCCACCGCGTGGGCCCGGTTGCGGACCTGCAGCCGGGCCATCAGCTCGTAGATGACGTTCTTCACGGTGTGTTCCGAGCAGGCGAGGGAGCGGGCGATCGCCGCGTTGCCGTGCCCCTCGGCCATCAGCGTGAGCACCTCGGTCTGCCGGGAGGTCAACCGCGAGGTGGTCGGCCCCGGCCCCGGCTCCGCACCCGGGTGGGGCGGCCCGGTCACGGCCGAGCTGGTGAGCTCCGAGCGGCTGAGCTCCGAGCGGTTGCGCACCGGGTTGTTGAGCGCCAGGCCATCGACGGCCAAGCCGTTGAGCAGTCGCGCCAGCACGCTGTGCGGCAGCCGGCCTTCGTCCTGGTGGGCGGAGTGCACGGCGGCCGCCAGGCGCGCAGGTGTCGCCCCGGCGGAGTGCAGCATCGCCCGGGCACCGGCCTGCACCGCCCGCAGCACGCCGCGGTGCGACAGCACGTCGGCCACCACCAACAGCCGGCGGCCGTCGGACCACAGGCCCGGCAGGCAGGCGTCGATCGCTTCGTCCACCGTGCCCCCGGCAGCCACCAGCACCGCGCCGTGCGCCCGGCCGGGCTCGCCCACCGGTGCGATCCCGGCGTGCCGCAGCTTCGCCACCACGGCGTCCCGGACAATCGGGTCACTCGCGTTGACGTGCACCCGCAGCCGCTCCGCCATCAACGTCCCGGTGCCCGTCACAGCAGGCCCGCCCGGAGTGCGTACGCCACCGCGTGGGCCCGGTTGCGGAGCCGGAAGCGCTGGGTGATGTCGTGCACCACGGTCGTCACGGTGCGGGGTGAGTAGGACAGTTCGCGGGCGATCTCGCCTGTCTCCCGGCCCTCGGCGACCAGCCGCAGCACCGCACGCTCACGGTCGCTCAGGCCCGAGCCCGCCCAGCGGGCGGGGGCGGCGTCCGCGGGGGTGGCGCGGACGCCACGTCCGACACCCTGTTCGAGCAGGCCGTCCAGCAGGCCGGGTGGCACGGTGCAGTCGCCCCCAGCGGCGGCGAGCACCGTCCGCGCCAGCCGGTCGGGGCTGGCCTCGCTGCGGCGGAGCAGACCACGGGCGCCCGCCGCGATGGCATGCATCGCCTCGGCGGGGGTCAGATCGGTGGCCACCAGGACGATCTCGGGCCGGTGCGCCGCACTCCGCGTCGCCAGGACGATGTCGAGTACCTGGTCCGTCACCCGGTCGACGATCACCACGGCGACCTCGGCCTGTTCGCCCGGCAGGATCACCGTGACATCGCCGTTGCTGAGCAAGGTGCTCCTCGTGCCGGCTTCGAGCACCGGATCCAGAGCGGCGATGCTGACTCGCACGGGCTCACCCATCGGGATACCTCCTGGGACTGGGGTACGACGAACCTCTCGCCCCCGCAGCATGGCCGGGCTGCCGGCCCACCCACATCGGGTACCGGCCCCCACATTCCCGCCACACCGCCTCCGAAGGACCGTCACACGCAGGCGGGCGCCCCCCACCCGTCCCGCCCGGGACCCACCCGCCGGACCCCGGCCCCACGCCCCGGCCCGGCCACCCGGCTGCCGGCATGCCCCCTGTTCCCCCTGGTCACCCGGGCCGTGCCGCCGTCCTGGCCGCACCCTCAAGCCCGGCTGGAGCCGGACTCGACAGAGTCCGACCGAAAATATGGGGGCAACCTCCCCATACAGCACAGGCTCACCACCCGGCCCCGCCGGTGAGCCCGTGAACCCTGGTACGGGTGTCGCCTGGAGCGACGCTGGAGCTGACCTTGATGCTCGCGCGGGAGACGTTGCCGGCGGGAACATTGCCGCAGTCGTCAGAGTTTCGTCATCTGTTGATCACGGCCGCGGGGCCCCGCCGCGCAGTTCAATGGGGCCATGGAAAAGCGCGGATTTCTCAGCAGGCCCCTCGTTCTCGGGGTGCTCGTCGTCGCGGTGCTCGCGGCCGGATTCGGGGCGTACTGGTTCCAGCCCTGGAAGCTCGTCACGGACACCACGGTGCGGGACGAGATCCCGATGGCGGCCACGGCTCCCACACCGAGCAGCACGGACGGCGCGGACGGCGCGAAGGACAAGCCGAAGCCGGACACCCGCACCACCACCACCGTCTCCGGCGGCACCTTGATCAGCCACGAGCACGCGACCAGCGGCAGCGTCAAGGTGCTGCGGCTCCCCGACGGCAGCCGGACGCTGCGCGTGGAGAACCTCGACACCAGTGACGGGCCCGACCTGCGGGTGGTCCTGAGCGACGCCAAGGTGATGCCGGGCAAGGCCGGCTGGCACGTCTTCGACGACGGCAAGCACACCACCCTGGCGAAGCTCAAGGGCAACAAGGGCGACCAGAACTACCCGCTGCCCGCCGGCCTGGACCTGGACAAGTACCGCAGTGTCAGCATCTGGTGCGACCGCTTCGACGTGTCGTTCGGGGCGGCCGAACTGAAGGCGGCGTAGGGCGGCCCGGAAGGGGCCGTCCGACCGATGCGGCGGGACCGACGGTTCTACAGGTGCCGGGTCAGGACCTGGGCCACGGTGTCCAGGGCCGTGTGCAGCTCCAGATGGTCGTGGGCCTCCAGGGCGGTGTCGAGGAGCGGGCTGTCGGAGCTGAGGGTGGTCAGCCCGGTGCCTTCCTCGGTGCCCAGCTGGACGGTCAGCGTCTCGCCGGTGTGCAGGGTGAGGGTGACCGACGCCGCGGTGGGCAGGGGCTGGAGTACGGAGATCTCGGCGTCGGTCCGGGCCGTCTGCGCGCCGAGCCGGCGGGGGGTGCTGCGCGAGGCCCGGTAGATGTGCGAGTGGTGCAGGGCGATCTGGAGCCGGTCGGAGAGCTCCTCGGCTGTCTCCTCGCGTTCGGCGTCCGGGAGTTCGTCGAGGAGGAGGGCGGCGATCGACCGGTAGGCGATGGCCAGTTGCCAGGTCGCGGTGGTGAGCGGGCCCGGGTCGTGGGTGTCGTGGACGAGTGGCCCGAAGGCCTCCTCCGCCTGCCGCGCCACCGGCTGCACCACTTCGGCGCTGACCCGCTCCGGACGCGGCGCGGGAGCCGCGTCCGGGTCCCGCCAGTCGATGCCGAGGGCGGTGAGACCCGCGAAGACCGCGTCCCGGTCCGTACCGGCGGTCGAGGCGAGCTCGTTGGCGTTGCGGGAACCGGTGCGCCACGCGGCACCGAGGAGCTCGGTCCGGTTGTCGTCGGTGCTCCGGCTGAGCGCGGCGAGGGCGTTCAGCCGGGCTGAATCCATATCGGATGCGTTCATAACGGTCACCGTAGGACGGATCCCCGAAGCCCCCCTGCAAGAACGTCCCCACCGCGCCGGATCGCCCCCGTGTGGCGGGATGCACCCCAGCTGCCCCAGGAACGCGACCACCCCGCCAGGGCCACGAGGAACCAACCCACAGCCACCCCCTCCGGGGGCGCGAGGAACCGCGCGAGCAACCAACACCGCATCCGCACGCTCCCCCACGCACAGCCACCACCCCAGGGGCGCGGGGAACTGCGCGAGCAACCCCACCTCACCCGCACAGACCCCAGGGCACCCCCCTGGCAGCACCCCCACCCCCATGGAAGTACAGGCCCCCTACAGGCCCCCACGGGGGCAGACACACACCCCCCGGGCGCCTACTGCTCGGCGCCCACCGCGTGCAAGAACGTCCTGAACTTGGCCGCCGTCTCCGCCGTCTCCGCCTCCGGCTCGGACGCGGCGACCACTCCCGCCCCGGCGTACAGCCGCAGCGTGCGGTCCTCGGCCTCGGCGCAGCGGATCGTCACGACCCACTCGCCGTCCCCGTCGGCGTTCCCCCACCCGACCATGCCCGTGAAGAAGCCGCGGTCGAACGGCTCGGTCTCGGCGATCACCTGACGTGCCGTCAGGGTCGGGGTGCCGCACACCGCCGGTGTCGGGTGCAGCGCGGAGGCGAGTTCGAGCGCGGAGGCGGCGCTCTGCTCGGGCAGGGTGCCGGTGACGGTGGTGGAGAGGTGCCACATGGTGGCGGTGCGGATCAGCGTCGGGGTGGCCGGCACGTCGAGCGTGGTGCAGAACGGTGCGAGCGCCCCGTGCACGGCGTCGACCACGACCGCGTGCTCGTGCAGGTCCTTGGCCGAGGCGAGCAGGGCCGCCGCCCGCCGGACGTCCTCCGCCAGGTCATCGCTGCGCGGCGTGGAGCCCGCGAGCGGGTTGGCGACGACCTTGTTGCCTCGCCGGGAGAGCAGCAGCTCGGGGCTGGCGCCGATGAGGGTGCGGCCGGGCCCGGTGGGCAGGGCGAAGGTGTAGCCGGACGGGTCCCGCCGGGCCAGTCGCTGAAGCATCACCGGCAGGTCCAGCGGTGCGTCCGCGGTGAGTTCGAGGGTGCGCGCGAGGACGACCTTGCTGAACTCGCCCTGCCACATCCGGTCCACGACCGCCGCCACTCCGGCCCCGTACCGCTCGGGCGTCGGGACGGGACGCACCTGCCACTGCGTCGCGGCCGGCAGGTCGGCGGGCAGTGCGATCAGCGGGTCGGTGGCGAGCGGCGGTGCATCCTGCACGAACTCCGGTACGGCGAGGGCGGCGGGCGCCCCCTGGTCGAACCGCACCGCGCCGATGACCACCGGCTGCGCCTGCCCCTCACGGCGGGCGGTGGCGAGGGTCTCGGCGACACGCTGCGCCAACGGGGCGTCTCCGTGCGGCACTTCACGCGCGGGACCGTCGGCGAGCAGGGTGCGGGTCGGGGTGGCGAGGAAGCGGGCGCCGGAGGTGTAGGCGTCCAGCAGACCGGTGGCGGCACCTACGGCGGGGTGTGCGGCCACGCCCGCGGGGGCGGGGTCGCGGTGCGTGGTGGTGGCGACTACGGGGGCCGTCGACACGGTGTCCACGGGTTCTCCAATGCTCGTGAGGGTGTGGGGGCGGAGCGCGAGAGGTACGTGCGGGCTGGGAGAGGTGTGTGCGGGCGGGGCGCGAGAGGTGCGTACGGGCTGGTCAGCGGGCGGGCGCGAGAGGCGTGTGCGGGCGGGGCGCGCGAGGTGCGTGCGGGCCGGTCGGCGGAGGGGGCGCGAGACGTGCGTACGGGCCGGTCAGCGGAGGGTTGCGCCGCCGTCGACGTAGATGTCCTGCATCGTGATGTGCCGCGCACGGTCGGAGGCGAGGAAGAGGACGGCGTCGGCGATGTCGGAGGGCTGGGCGATCCGGCCGAGCGGTATGCCGGTGCGGTAGGAGGCCAGGTCGCCCTCGATGACGCCCTGTTCCGCGTCGGGCCTGCCCTCCCACATGCCGCGCTGCATCGGGGTGTCGGTGGATCCGGGGGCCACGACGTTGCAGCGGACGCCACTGCGGGCGACCTCCAGGCCGAGGCATTTGGTGAACATGGCGGCGGCGGCCTTGGAGGCGGCGTACGCGGCCATTCCGGTGCGCGGGATGCCCGCCGCGTTGGACGCCACGGTGACGATGCACCCCTTGCGGCGCCCGGTCATCCGGGCGGCGGCGGCCCGGGAGGTGTGGAAGACGCCGGTGGTGTTGACCGCGAAGGTGTCGGCCCAGTCCTGGTCGGTGAGCGCGGTGGCCGGGGCGGTTCGGAGGATTCCGGCGACGTTCACCAGGAGGTCCAGCGGTCCGAGTTCGGACTCGACGCGGGCCACGGTCTCGTTCACCGCTCCGCTGTCCGTGACGTCGAGGGGGTACGCGACGACCTTGCCGGGCACGTCCTCCTTTGTCAGGTTTTCGACGAGCGAGCCGAGGCCTTCGGGGGCCCGGTCGGTGGCCGCGACGGTTGCCCCCCGGGCCACCAGCGCACGCACGACCGCCTCTCCGATGCCCTGACCGGCGCCGGTGACGAGCGCGACCCGGCCGGCGAATTCGCCTGCCGCGGACGGCTGATGCGGCAGCTGTGCCGGTATGTGCTCGGGCATGAAAGGTCCTCCCTCGACTTGCTTAGGTGAGCCTAACCTAACGCACGCCGAAGATCGAGAGGACCCCCGCCCTGTTCGAGCCATCCACCCTGTTCGAGTCATCGGGCCCGCCGTCCTCGCCCGACCCCCCTCACGGGGCACGCGCGGTCCCACCTGTCTACGGTGACCGCACAGGTGTTCCCCCCTGGCCACCCCTGGGGCGTCAACCTCCCGTGAACCCCGCCAACGACGGCCCCACAGGAGGCCGTTCATGGGCAAAGCTGGACCCATGGAACCGTTGCCGCACGGATACACCAACCACACCACCCAGCACGCGGGGGTGGTCACCAAGACATACAAGGGCCGGGACGCGCAACGCAGGATGGAGCGGGAGGCCGCCGCCCTGGGCGGACTCGCGACACTGGGGCCCGTACTGCCCGTACCGCAGCTGATCGGCTGCACCGGCGAGAGTCTGAGCATGACGTTCCTGCCGGGGGTGCACGGCCAGGACCTGATCGAGGCGGGGCGCGCCGAGGACGTCCTGCACACCTGCGGCATCGCGCTGCGGGCCGTGCACTCGGTCGACGCCTCCTACGTCTTCCACCGGGCGAGACCCGGAAGCGTGCTGGTGCACGGGGACTTCGGCCCGAACAACGTCCTGCTCACCGGGGACGGCACCCAGCTGACCGCGTTGCTCGACTGGGAATGGGCGCACGCGGGCGACCCCGTGGAGGACCTGGCGTGGTGCGAGTGGATCGTCCGCACCCACCACCCCGAGGCCGTCGGAGCCCTGGACGAGTTCTTCCACGCCTACGGTCACCGGCCCGCCTGGGAGGTGCGGCACCGGACGATGATCGCCCGGTGCCGCGAACTGGTCGACTTCCAGCCGCACCGGATCGGTCTGCTGATCGCCACCGAGGGCTGGCTGGAGTGAGCGGCCTGCCCCTTGCGCCTCAACCGACCAGCGCAGCAAGCACCTTGGCCTCGGTCCGCGGGTCGAGCCCCACCACCGGACGGTCCGCCCGCTGCGGGGCCACCCCGCCGAGCGTGCGCAGCCACGCCCAGGTGTCCGCGACCGTCTCGTCGGCCGGCCGGCAACCGAGGCCCGCGGCCAGGGCTTTGTCCACCCCCGCACGGTGGACGGTGTCGTGGTCCGCGCCCGGCGGGATCCACACCGGCAGCTGCAGCCAGGGCTGGATACCGTACGAGACGATCAACTCGGGCTCCGCCCAGATCAGTTCGGCGGTGCGGGAGCCGGTCGCCCGTACGCAGGAGTCCAGCAGTGCGCCCATGGTGGTGTGCCCCGGCGGGGAGACCAGGTTGTACGGGCCCGCAAGACCGCTCTCCGCCGCGTCCAGCATCCAGCGGGCCAGGTCACGGGCGTCGATGTACTGCAGGGGCAGGTCGCGCGGACCCGGGGCGAGGACGGGGCCGCCGCGCGCGATGCGGTTCAGCCACCACGGGAGACGTCCGATGTTCTCGCCCGGGCCCAGGATCAGACCCGCCCTGGCGAGCACCGTGCGGTCCTCGCCGAACACCTCGGTGGCCGCGAGTTCGCCGCCCCGTTTCATGTGCGCGTAACCCTCGTCGCCCGGCTCGACCAAGGCGCAGTCCTCGTCGTGTCCGGCGGGCAGGGGGCCGGTGTAGACCGAGGCGGACGACACGTAGACGTACCGTCCGGCGTACGGCGCCAGCAGTGCGGCGCTCCGCAGCACGGCGGTGGGCGCGCCCGACCAGGTGTCGAGTACGGCGTCCCACCGCGCCCCGCCCGCCGTGGCACCCGCCAGCGCGGCCAGGTCGCCGTGGCGGTCGCCGTGCAGGGCGTGCACGCCGGGCGGCGGGGCGTGGTTGCCCCGGTGGAAGACGGTGACGTCCCAGCCGCGGGCCAGGGCGTCCTCGGTCACCGCCCGGCCGACGAACTCGGTTCCCCCGAGTATCAGTAGCTTCATGAGCGCCATCATGCCCGGGCGGACGGCGGAGCGAGCGGCAGAGTGACCTCGAACCGGCAGCCGCCGGGGACGTTGCGGACGGCCGCCCGCCCCTCGTGCGCCTCGACGATGCCCCGGACGATGGCCAGCCCGAGTCCCGCGCCACCCGGCGGGGTCCGGGCCTCGCTGCCGCGCCAGCCGGTGTCGAAGACTCTGGGCAGGTCGGCCTCGGGGATGCCGCCGCAGCCGTCGGTGACGGAGAGGACGACGGTGCCCGGGTCCGTGCCGGGTTCCGCAGCGAGGGCCACGGTGCCGTCGGCGGGGGTCCGGCGGATGGCGTTGACCAGGAGGTTGGCCAGCACCCGCGACATCTCGCGGCCGTCCACCTCCACGGGGAGGGGCTCCACCCGGGCGGGCACGAGCTGGACGCCGTACTCGCGGGCGAGTGGACCTGCCCCCGCAAGGGCGTCGCCCACCAGGTCATACAGGGAGAGCCGGGTGGGGGCGAGGGTGAGCGAACCGGCGTGGATCCGGGAGAGTTCGAAGAGGTCACCGACCATGGTGTTGAGCCGGTCGACCTCGGTACGGATCTGCCGGTGGTAACGGGCCGGGTCCTCGGCGACCCCGTCCTCCAGCGCTTCGGCCATGGCACGGAGCCCGGCGAGCGGGGTGCGCAGGTCGTGCGAGATCCAGGCGACGAGCTCCCGCCGTGAGGCCTCCAGGGCGCGTTCCCGTTCGCGCGAGGCGGAGAGCTTCGCACTGGTGGCCGCCAACTCTGCTGCCAGCTCGGTCAGTTCTGCCGTGGCGGACCCGCCGGGTACGGCGAAGTCGCCGCCGTCACCGAAGGAGCGGGCCGCCCGGGTGAGGGCTCTGCTGCGGGCGACGACCCACCGCCCGAGGAGCAGCGCGGTGACCAGCGAGACGACGGCGGCCATGGCGATGACGGTGGTGACCACCGCGAGGTCGTGCGCGTTGATGAGCATCGCCCAGCACACCGAGAGCGTGCCGGCGAGCATGGCCGCCACGGACACGGCCACCACGACGGTCAGCGAGACGGCCACCGAACGCCGCCGCAGCAACCGCAGCACGAGCGCACCGGCAAGCCCGGCGACCGCGGCGCCGAGGGCGGCGAACAGCGCGATGAGGGCGAGGTCGCCCATCCCGCCCATGTCGTCGACCATGCCGTCCATGGCGAGCACGGGGGTCACGGCGCGCACGGGGCCCCCTCGTCCGCGGCCGGGTCGAAGCGGTAGCCCGCACCCCAGACCGTCTGGATCAGGGCGGGGCGCGCCGGGTCCGTCTCGATCTTGCCGCGCAGGCGGCGGACATGGACGGTGACCGTCGACATGTCGCCGAAGTCCCAGCCCCACACGTCCTTGAGGAGCTGCTCCCTGGAGAACACCCGCCCGGGGTGGGCCAGGAAGTGCGCCAGGAGGTCGAACTCCCGCAAGGTGAGCGCGAGTTCCCGCCCTGCACGGGTGGCCCGGCGGGCAGCCGGGTCCAGTACGAGCCCGGCCGCCCGCAGCAGGGGGCCCGCGGTGTGGCGGGCCGCCGCCGCCCGCCGCAGCACGGACTCGACGCGCAGCACGAGTTCGCGCGGGCTGAAGGGCTTGGTCACGTAGTCGTCGGCGCCGACCTCGAGGCCGAGGATCCGGTCCTCCTCGTCCCCGCGTGCGGTGAGCATGATGACCGGCACGGCGCCGTGCTCGGCCCGCAGCCGGGCACACACCTCCAGACCGTCCATGCCGGGCAGCATCAGATCGAGCACCACGAGGTCCGGCCGCTCCGCCCCCGCCCGGCGCAGCGCCCCCGGACCGTCCCCGGCGCACCCCACGGCGAATCCGGCCTTGCGGAGGTAGGTGGTGACCACCTCCGAGACGGTGGGGTCGTCGTCCACGACGAGGACGCGGCGCGGGGCGGCAGGGCTCTGCGCGCCGCCGGGACGCGCCGGTCCGGTGTCCCGCGGTCCCGCCGCTGCTGCTGCCGGCCCGTGCACGCCGTCGCTCTCGTACTCCATGAGGGACAGTCTCACCCGCTCCGGGCGGCCGCGCGCAGCGCGGGGTGCTTACCGTTCCGTGACGCCTCCTCCGTGTCGTACCTTGCCCTCCGCCGGAACACGTCCGATTTCTTCAAGATCCGTACCGGCGCGCGCCCCTACTCTCGACCCATGACTCCCCGACTCGACGCCCTCGGCATCGTCACCTCCGACATGGCCGCCTCCCTCGACTTCTACCGCCGGCTGGGCATCCCGCTCGCCGCCGACGCCGCGTCCCAGCCGCATGTGGAGGCCGTGCTGCCCAGTGGCGTGCGGGTGCTGTGGGACACCGAGGAGGTGATGCGGTCCTTCGACCCGAAGTGGCAGAAGCCCGAGGGCGGGGACCGGGTCGGGCTCGCCTTCGCCTGCGACAGCCCCGCCGAGGTGGACGCGGTGTACGCGGACCTCACCGGCGCGGGGTACCGCGGGCACCTGGAGCCGTGGGACGCGGTGTGGGGCCAGCGCTACGCCGTCGTGCTCGACCCGGACGGCTGCGGCGTGTCCCTCTTCGCGACGAGCGAGGCGTAGGAACTCAGCGTCATCCCGGCCAACTCCCTTGTATCGCGCGCCAGATGCGCTTGGTCCGCGTACCCGGAGGCGTGGGCGGCGGCCGTGTAGGGCGTCCCTTCGCGTACGAGTGCGAGGGCGCGCTGGAGGCGCAGTACGCGGGCCAGCGTCTTGGGTCCGTACCCGAAGGCGTCGAGGGAGCGGCGGTGCAGCTGCCGGACGCCGAGGCCCGCCACCCCCGCGACGTCCGCGACGGTGTGTCCCGCCCCGAGGCCCGCCGCGACGGCCCGCATCAGCGGATCGGGGGGCCCGCACCCGGCGGCCCTGCGCAGGACCAGCCGCTCCAGGGCGGCCGCCGGGTCGGGAGCCTCGGACACCCGCTCCGCCAGCTCCCGGGCGCCGGGCCACAGCTCGGTGAGCGGCACCCGCAGGTCCCGCAGTTCGTGCGCGGGTACGCCGAGGAGTACGGGTCCCGTACCGGGTGCGAACCGGACTCCGGCGAAGGTGGCTCCGGGGCGCCCGGCCGCGACGTGGGCCCGGGTGTCGGGGCCGGCGACGATCAGCCGCCCGTCCGCCCACAGCAGGTCCATGCAGCCGTCGGGCAGCACGGGGTACGGCACACCGCCGGATCCGGCGGCCGGGGCGGGCGCCGCCGTGCGCTGCCAGAGGACGGCACCGTCGAGCCGGGAGGGCCGCTCGCGGTACCCGCCGTCGTCGCTCGCCATGCGGCCAGGCTAGTGCGCGTGAGCCCGTGGCCAGGCCCGGTCACGGGCCCCGAGGGGGTTCCGGGGGCTTCTCGCGGGGGGTGTGGAGGCGGGCCCTGACGTCTTCCGGCGGCAGGAACCGTGACCACCGTTCGGGGAACTCCGACGGCATGTCGGGGTTGGTCCCGGTCCACTCGCCGTCCCCGTCGTCCTCGTCCTCCTCCGCTCCCCCGTCGCCGAGCGCGGCCTCCAGCTCGGCCGCCCTGGCCCGCGCCAGCACCTCGGCTGCCTGCGCCGTGCGCAGCCGGTCGTTCTCGGCGCGGGCGGCGGCCGTCGCGACCGAGGGCCAGACCCGGTCGATGGCCGCGTTGACGGCGGCGCCGACCAGCACGGCGAAGGCGGAGACACCTATCCACAGCAGTACGGCGATGGGGGCGGACAGCGATCCGTAGATCGTGCCGCCCTCGACGGTGCTGGTGACGTAGATACGGAGCAGGAAGCTGCCCAGTACCCACATGCCCAGCGCGATCAGCGCCCCCGGAACGTCCTCCACCCACGGCGAGCGCACCGGCACCGACACGTGGTAGAGCGTCGTCAGGAAGACCACCGAGAGCACTGTCACCACCGGCCAGTACAGGATGCTGACGACCTCCGTGGTGAACGGCACCAGCGCCACCACCCGGTCGGGGCCGACCACCATCAGCGGCAGCACCACCGCCCCGATCAGCAGCGCCACGACGTACAGGAGGAAGGCGAGCAGCCGGGTCTTGACGATGCCCCGGTGGCCGTCGAGCCCGTACATCACGGTGATGGTGTCGATGAAGACGTTCACCGCGCGCGAGCCCGACCACAGGGCGATGGCGAAGCCGATGGAGATGACGTCGGGTCGGCCCTCCCGGGTGACGTCCTCCAGGAGCGGTTTCGCGAACTCGTTGACGCCGCGGTCGGAGAGGACGGCCTGGGAGGCGCTGAGGATGTTCTCCTCGATGGACTTGACCGTTTCGGTCGCCGTCCAGTTGTCGATGTAGCCGAGCAGTCCCAGCAGGCCGAGCAGCAGGGGAGGCAGCGACAGCAGGGTGAAGAAGGCGGCCTCGGCGGCGAGGCCGAGGATGCGGTACTCGATGCACGAGTTGACGGTGTCCTTGAGCAGCAGCCAGGCCAGTTTGCGCTTCGATACGTTCCGGTAGAGCACGCGAGCCCGGTGGAGCCGATTCTCCCGCCGGTGTTTCCGGGGCCGTTCAGGTGTTTCCTTTGCTGCCTGCACATCCTTACCGTAGCCGCATGGCAGCCACCACCCACACAGTGACCAATCAGCCCCCGCCCCTGGTGGGGTACGACGTCTTCGGCGCGGACCGGGCCCTTCACGAGGCCGTCGAACGGCACACCGACGCCGCGGTCCTGGACGAGGTGTGCGGCGAACTGTCGACGCTCGGGAAGGCCGCCGGGTCCGCGCAGGCGCAGGAGTGGGGGGCGCAGGCGAACGAGAACCCGCCGAAGCTGCACACCCACGACCGGTACGGCAACCGCATCGACGAGGTCGAGTTCCACCCGTCCTGGCACCGGCTGCTGGGGCACGCGGTGTCGGCCGGGCTGACGAACGCCTGGGGGCGGCCTGCCGGACACGTGCGGCGGGCGGCCGGATTCCTGGTGTGGACGCAGGCGGAGGGCGGGCACGGCTGCCCGGTGTCGATGACGCACGCCGCCGTGCCCGCGCTGCGGGCCGACCCGTCGCTGGCCGCCTTCTGGGAGCCGCGGCTGACCTCGTCGGTGTACGGGCAGGAGCTGCTGCCCGCGGTGGCGAAGCCGGGCGCCCTGTTCGGCATGGGCATGACGGAGAAGCAGGGCGGCAGCGACGTACGGGCGAATACGACCGAGGCGCTGCCGATCGACGGCGGGGCCGCCGGGGAGTACGTCCTGACCGGGCACAAGTGGTTCTGTTCGGCGCCGATGAGCGACGGGTTCCTGGTGCTGGCGCAGGCGCCCGGCGGGCTGAGCTGCTTCCTGGTGCCGCGCGTACTGGAGGACGGCACCCGCAACACCTTCCGCATCCAGCGCCTCAAGGACAAGCTCGGCAACAGGTCGAACGCCTCCAGCGAGGTCGAGTTCGAGGAGACGTGGGGACGGCTGGTCGGGGAGGAGGGGCGCGGGGTGCGCACCATCATCGGGATGGTGGCGGCGACCCGCCTGGACTGTGTGCTCGGCTCGGCGGCCCTGATGCGGCAGGCGGTCGCCCAGGCCACCCACCACGCGGCGCACCGCAGGGCCTTCGGCGGTGAGCTCATCGACAAGCCGCTGATGCGCAACGTGCTGGCCGACCTCGCCCTGGAGTCGGAGGCGGCCACCGCCCTCGCGCTCCGGCTGGCGGCGGCGTACGACAGCGACAGCGAGCAGGACCGGGCACTGCTGCGCCTGGCGGTCCCGGCGGCGAAGTACTGGGTGACCAAGCGGTGCACCCCGGTGGCGGCCGAAGCCCTGGAATGCCTGGGCGGCAACGGTTACGTCGAGGAGTCCGGCATGCCGCGGCTGCTGCGCGAGGCCCCGCTGAACTCGATCTGGGAGGGGTCCGGCAATGTGCAGGCGCTGGACGTCCTGCGCGCCCTCCAGCGCGAACCGATGGCCCTGAACGCCTTCCTGACCGAGGTCGGACAGGCCCGGGGCGCCGATCACCGCCTGGACGGTGCGATCAAGGGCCTGCTGACGGAGCTGGCGGACCTGGACGGCATCGAGGGCCGGGCCCGACGTCTGGTGGAGCGGATGGCACTGGTGTTGCAGGGGTCACTGCTGGTGCGGTGGGCACCTCCGGAGGTGGCGGACGCCTTCTGTGCTTCCCGGCTGGGCGGCGACTGGGGCGCGGCCTTCGGCACTCTCCCGGCGAGCCTGGACCTGGGGGCGGTGGTGGAGCGGGCGCGGGTGGAGATCTGACCCGGGGCGAGCCGTCGGTACGAGGGCGGTGTCCGGCCGCCCCGTACGAGGGGCGTCCGGGCCGGCCGTGCCCCGGAAGGGATGTCCGGGCGGCCGTGTCGTACGAGGGCTCCGCGCGCCCCTGCCCGTACGACGGCGTCGGGTGCCGTGGTTCCCTGGGCGCCATGAACAGCCGCGACATCACCGTGACCACCTGGTCGCTGGAGCAGACCGCCCCCACCGACCACTCCCCCGTCCCGCCGCCGCCCGGTGACGACCTGCGGATCGTCCGCGCCGAGGTGCCCTCCCCCGAGTTCAGCCGGTTCCTGTACACCGCCGTCGGCGGCGACATCCGCTGGACCGACCGGCTGCCCTGGCCGTACGGGCAGTGGCAGGAGGTGGTGGACCGGCCGGGCGCCGAGACGTGGGTGGCGTACGACCGGGGCACCCCGGCCGGGTACGTCGAGCTGGAGGCCCAGGACGGGGGTGCGGTCGAGATCGTCTACTTCGGGCTGATTCCGGCCTTCCGGGGCCGGCGCATCGGCGGGTACCTCCTTTCCTACGGGATCGAGCGCGCCTGGGACCTGGCCGCGCGCCACCCGGACCGCACCCCGACCGAGCGGGTCTGGCTGCACACCTGCTCCAAGGACGGTCCGCACGCCATGGACAACTACCTCAAGCGCGGCTTCCGGCTCTACGACACGAAGGTGGAGAGCGAACCCGACGTCGCCTCCCCGGGCCCCTGGCCGGGCGCCCACGGCTGACCCACCCTTTTCTCCCGCTTTACCCCTTGAAGTCGCATTGCCCAGACGTGACCGGGGACACACTGTCTCACACTGCGGGACAGTGTCGTCCACATCGTGGACAATGGTGGACTGGCCCGAGATGCCCGTGCCACGCTTCCGTCATGTCTTCAGCTGGAGTTGCCTTGGTGAGTCGACGTCACGTCGACCTCGGCCGCATGTCCAGCGCCATCTGTCCGGCCTGCTGACAGCCCAGCACTGCCGCACTTTCCCCGGTTTCCACCAGCTCCGCCCCGTCTTGAGCATCTGCGCACCGCCGCGCCCGTTTTGCGCGAGTGTGCAGGTCAGAGCCGCCTGCCCGCGAGTTCCGTTCAGATCGCTCGCACCCCCGAAGGACGTATGCCATGCCTGCCACCCCAGAGAAGCCCGCCGCGGGTGCTGCTGCCACCGCCCGCCGCAAGGCCGGACGCCACCGCGGTGAAGGCCAGTGGGCCGTAGGGCACCACACGCCCCTCAACGGCAACGAGCAGTTCAAGAAGGACGACGACGGTCTCAACGTGCGGACACGCATTGAGACGATCTACTCGAAGCGAGGATTCGACTCCATCGACCCCAATGACCTGCGCGGACGCATGCGCTGGTGGGGGCTGTACACCCAGCGCAAGCCCGGCATCGACGGCGGCAAGACCGCGGTCCTGGAGCCGGAGGAGCTGGACGACGAGTACTTCATGCTGCGGGTACGGATCGACGGCGGCAGGCTGACCACCGAACAGCTGCGGGTCATCGGCGAGATCTCGCAGGAGTTCGCGCGCGGCACCGCCGACCTCACCGACCGGCAGAACGTGCAGTACCACTGGATCCGCATCGAGGACGTGCCGGAGATCTGGCGGCGGCTGGAGGCCGTCGGGCTGTCCACGACCGAGGCCTGCGGCGACACCCCGCGCGTCATCCTCGGCTCGCCCGTCGCGGGGATCGCGGTGGACGAGATCATCGACGGCACCCCCGCCATCGAGGAGATCTACCGCCGGTTCATCGGCAACCCGGAGTTCTCCAACCTGCCGCGCAAGTTCAAGTCCGCGGTCTCCGGCTCCCCGCAGCTGGACGTCGCGCACGAGATCAACGACATCGCCTTCGTCGGCGTCGAGCACCCCGAGCACGGACCCGGCTTCGACCTGTGGGTCGGCGGCGGCCTCTCCACCAACCCCAAGCTGGGCGTGCGGCTGGGGGCCTGGGTGGCGCTGGAGGACGTGCCGGACGTGTACGGCGGTGTCATCGGCATCTTCCGCGACTACGGCTACCGGCGGCTGCGCAACCGCGCCCGGCTGAAGTTCCTGGTCGCCGACTGGGGCCCGGAGAAGTTCCGGCAGGTGCTCCAGGACGAGTACCTGAAGCGCGAGCTGGCCGACGGTCCCGCCCTGCGGCAGCCCGCCGGGACCTGGCGCGACCACCTCGGGGTGCACCGGCAGCAGGACGGCCGCTTCTACGTCGGCTTCGCCCCGCGGGTCGGCCGCGTCGACGGATCGACCCTGACCAAGATCGCGGAGCTCGCCGACGCACACGGCTCGGGCCGGCTGCGCACCACCGCCGAGCAGAAGATGATCGTGCTCGACGTGGCCGAGGAGCAGGTCGAGTCGCTGGTCTCCGGCCTGGAGTCGCTGGATCTGCGCGTCACCCCCTCGCCCTTCCGGCGCGGCACGATGGCCTGCACCGGCATCGAGTTCTGCAAGCTGGCGATCGTCGAGACGAAGGCGCGGGGCGCCTCCCTGATCGACGAACTGGAGCGCCGCATCCCGCAGTTCGACGAGCCGATCACCATCAACATCAACGGCTGCCCGAACGCCTGCGCCCGCATCCAGGTGGCGGACATCGGCCTCAAGGGCCAGCTGATGCTGGACGCCGAGGGCAACCAGGTGGAGGGCTTCCAGGTGCACCTGGGCGGCGCGCTCGGCCTGGAGGCCGGCTTCGGCCGCAAGGTCCGCGGCCTGAAGGTCACTTCGGCCGAGCTGCCCGACTACGTGGAGCGGGTCCTGACCCGCTTCCAGGAGCAGCGTGAGGACGGCGAGCGCTTCGCGACCTGGGTGACGCGCGCGGCGGACGGGGACCTGTCGTGAGCGAGCGAGCGGCCCCGTTCCACTGCCCGTACTGCGGCGACGAGGACCTCAGGCCGCACGAGGCCGGGCACGGCGCCTGGGAGTGCCGCGCCTGCAACCGGGCGTTCCAGCTGAAGTACCTGGGACTGCTGTCCAGGGGTGTTGCGAGGACCGGCACGACGGAGAACACCAGCACGGAAGGGAAAGGGATATGACGGCCGTTCAGGAAGACCTGCGCGCTCTCGCCGAGCAGGCGGGGCGCGACCTCGAGGACGCGTCCCCGCTCGACATCCTGAAGTGGGCGGCCGACACCTTCGGCAGCCGGTTCTGCGTGACCTCCTCCATGGAGGACGCGGTCGTCGCGCACCTGGCCTCCCGCGCCTTCCCCGGCGTCGACGTGGTGTTCCTCGACACCGGCTACCACTTCGAGGAGACCATCGGCACCCGTGACGCCGTGCACGCGGTGATGGACGTCAACGTCATCACCCTCACCCCCCGGCAGACCGTCGCCGAGCAGGACGCCGAGTACGGCCCCGGGCTGCACGACCGCGACCCCGACCTGTGCTGCGCGCTGCGCAAGGTCAAACCCCTCGAGGACGGGCTGCGCGCGTACGACGCGTGGGCGACTGGACTGCGCAGGGACGAGTCGCCGACCCGGGCGAACACCCCGGTCGTCGGCTGGGACGACAGGCGCCGCAAGGTCAAGGTCTCGCCGATCGCCCGCTGGACGCAGGACGACGTCGAGGCGTACGTGGCCGAGCACGGCGTCCTCACCAATCCCCTCCTGATGGACGGCTATCCGTCCGTCGGCTGCGCCCCGTGCACCCGCCGGGTCCTGGAGGGCGAGGACGCGCGCGCCGGGCGCTGGGCCGGGCGCAACAAGACCGAGTGCGGACTGCACTGATGACGGGCAGTCAGAGAAGTTTGGGGACACCAGAGATGACCGGAGCCACCGTCTGGCTCACCGGCCTGCCCAGCGCGGGCAAGACCACGATCGCCTACGCCCTCGCCGAGAAGCTTCGTGCCGAAGGACGCCGGGTGGAGGTGCTGGACGGCGACGAGATCCGCGAGTTCCTCTCCGCCGGGCTCGGTTTCACCCGCGAGGACCGGCACACCAACGTCCAGCGCATCGGTTACGTGGCCGAACTCCTGGCCCGTAACGGGGTGCTGGCGCTCGCGCCGGTCATCGCCCCGTACGCCGACAGCCGCGAGGCGGTCCGCAAGCGGCACCAGTCACAGGGCACCGCGTACCTGGAGGTGCACGTCGCGACGCCGGTCGAGGTGTGCTCCGTACGGGATGTGAAGGGCCTGTACGCCAAGCAGGCGGCCGGCGAGATCTCGGGGCTGACCGGGGTGGACGACCCCTACGAGGCGCCCGCCGATCCGGACCTGCGCATCGAGTCGCACACCCAGTCCGTGCAGGAGTCCGCCGCGGCCCTGTACGCGCTGCTCACCGAAAGGGGTCTGGCATGACGGCCAAGACCGGCACTGCCGAGGGGCTCGGCAGCCCTTTCGCGCTCAGCCACCTGGACTCGCTGGAGTCCGAGGCGGTGCACATCTTCCGCGAGGTGGCGGGTGAGTTCGAACGGCCGGTGATCCTCTTCTCCGGCGGCAAGGACTCGATCGTCATGCTGCACCTGGCGCTGAAGGCGTTCGCGCCCGCCGCGGTGCCCTTCTCGCTGCTGCACGTCGACACCGGGCACAACTTCCCCGAGGTCCTGGAGTACCGGGACCGGGCCGTCGCACGGCACGGGCTGCGGCTGCACGTCGCCTCCGTGCAGGACTACATCGACCGGGGAGTGCTGCGCGAGCGGCCCGACGGGACGCGCAACCCGCTGCAGACGCTGCCGTTGACGGAGAAGATCCAGGCGGAGCGGTTCGACGCGGTCTTCGGCGGCGGACGCCGCGACGAGGAGAAGGCCCGTGCCAAGGAACGGGTGTTCAGCCTGCGGGACGAGTTCTCGCAGTGGGATCCGCGCCGCCAGCGCCCCGAGCTGTGGCAGCTCTACAACGGCCGCCACGCCCCCGGCGAGCACGTACGGGTGTTCCCGCTGTCGAACTGGACCGAGCTGGACGTCTGGCAGTACATTGCCCGCGAGAAGATCGAACTCCCGGACATCTACTACGCGCACGAGCGCGAGGTGTTCGCCCGCAACGGAATGTGGCTCACCGCGGGCGAGTGGGGCGGCCCCAAGGAGTCGGAGATGGTCCAGACCCGGCTGATCCGCTACCGCACCGTCGGCGACATGTCCTGCACCGGAGCCGTCGACTCCGACGCCACCACGCTGGACGCCGTCATCGCCGAGATCGCCGCGTCCCGCCTCACCGAGCGGGGTGCGACGCGGGCCGACGACAAGATGTCCGAAGCCGCGATGGAAGACCGCAAGCGCGAGGGGTACTTCTAGCCATGACCACTGTTTCCGAGCAGTTGAGTACCACCACCCTGCTGCGTTTCGCGACCGCCGGGTCCGTCGACGACGGCAAGTCCACCCTGGTCGGGCGGCTGCTGCACGACTCCAAGTCGGTGCTGACCGACCAGCTGGAGGCCGTCGCGCACGCCTCGCGCAACCGCGGGCAGGACACCCCCGACCTGGCACTGCTCACCGACGGCCTGCGGGCCGAACGCGAGCAGGGCATCACCATCGACGTCGCCTACCGCTACTTCGCGACCGCCCGCCGCCGGTTCATCCTCGCCGACACCCCCGGGCACGTGCAGTACACCCGGAACATGGTGACGGGCGCGTCGACGGCGGAGCTGGCCGTCGTCCTGGTCGACGCCCGCAACGGAGTGGTCGAGCAGACCCGCCGGCACGCCGCCGTCGCCGCCCTGCTGCGCGTCCCGCACGTGGTGCTGGCCGTGAACAAGATGGACCTGGTCGACTACGCGGAACCGGTGTTCGCCGCCATCGCGAAGGAATTCACCGCCTACGCCAGCGAGTTGGGCGTACCCGAGATCACCGCGATCCCGATCTCGGCGCTCGCCGGGGACAACGTCGTCGACCCGTCCGCGCACATGGACTGGTACGGCGGGCCGACCGTCCTGGAGCACCTGGAGACGGTCCCGGTCGCCCACGACCTGACCGCCTGCCACGCACGCTTTCCCGTCCAGTACGTGATCCGGCCGCAGTCCGCCGAGCACCCCGACTACCGGGGCTACGCGGGCCAGATCGCGGCCGGCGCGTTCCGGGTCGGCGAGCAGGTGACCGTGCTGCCCTCGGGCCGTACCAGCACCATCGAGGGCATCGACGCGCTCGGTGAGGCGGTCGACATCGCCTGGGCGCCGCAGTCGGTGACCCTGCGCCTCGCCGACGACATCGACGTCTCGCGCGGCGACCTGATCGCGCCGGCCCAGGACGCCCCCGCGCCGACCAAGGACGTGACGGCGACCGTCTGCCACGTCGCCGACCAGCCGCTGTCGGTGGGTCAGCGCGTGCTGCTCAAGCACACCACCCGCACCGTCAAGGCGATCGTCAAGGAGATCCCGTCCCGGCTGACTCTGGACGACCTCTCCCAGCACCCGGCGCCCGGGCAGCTCGTGGCCAATGACATCGGGCGGGTCGTGGTGCGCACCGCGGAGCCGCTCGCGCTGGACGCGTACAAGGACTCGCGGCGCACCGGCTCCTTCCTCCTGATCGACCCGGCCGACGGCACGACGCTCGCCGCCGGCATGGCGGGCGAGTCCTTCGCGGCCGCCGCCGTCGCGCCCGCCCCGGCCGCGGACGACGAGGGCTGGGACTTCTGACATGACGTTCCTCGATGTGTACGCGTCCTTCGCGAAGGAGGGCGGCCGGATCGGCAGCGGCACCCTCGGCAGCGGGCAGGGCGGCGTCGGGCGATGTGTGCGTTGACGTACGCCCTCAGCGCCCGCTCCACCTGTTTCCGCACCTCCTTCCGCGTTTCCGGACGAAGACCCGAGGAATTCCCACCATGTCTGCCCTCCGCCCCACCCTGTTCCGGCCCCTGGCCGCCGCCGTCGCACTGCCCCTGCTGATCGGCGTGCTCGGCGCCTGCGGTTACGGCTCCCAGGCCAAGTCCGAGGACAAGGCCGCTCCTGTCGCCAAGGGCGAGAAGATCGGCGGCCTCGACGAGGTGCGCATCGGCTACTTCGCCAACGTCACCCACGCCACCGCTCTGGTCGGCCTCCAGGAGGGCTTCTTCCAGAAGGAGCTGGGCGGCACGAAGATCAAGTCGCAGGTCTTCAACGCCGGCCCCTCCGAGATCGAGGCGCTGAACGCCAAGGCCATCGACGTCGGCTGGATCGGCCCCTCCCCCTCCATCAACGGCTACACCAAGTCCAAGGGCCAGAACCTGCGGATCATCTCGGGCTCCGCCTCCGGCGGCGTCTCCCTCGTCGTCAACGGGGACCGGATCAAGACCCTGGACGACCTCAAGGGCAAGCGCCTGGCCACCCCGCAGCTCGGCAACACCCAGGACGTCGCGCTCCTGCACTACCTGGCCGGGCGGAAGCTCACGGTGGACGCCACCACCGGCAAGGGTGACGTGACGGTGCTGCGCCAGGACAACAAGGAGATCCCGAACTCCTTCAAGTCCGGTGCCGTCGACGGCGCCTGGGTGCCCGAGCCGACCGCCTCCAAGCTCGTCGCGGACGGCGCGAAGGTACTGCTGGACGAGCGGTCGCTGTGGAAGGGCGGCAAGTTCGTCATCACCAACGTGATCGCCTCGCAGAACTTCCTCGGCCAGCACCCGGACGTCGCCGAGGCCCTGCTGCGCGCCTCGGTGAAGACCAACGCGTGGATCAAGGCGAACCCCGAGAAGGCGAAGGCCAGCATCAACGCCCGGCTGAAGAAGGACTCCGGCAAGGAGCTGCCCGCGAAGGTCCTGGACCCCGCCTTCAAGAACGTCGAGGTCATCGACGACCCGCTGGCCGTGAGTCTGCGGGACTCGGCCGAGCACGCGGTAGGCACCGGGCTGCTCAAGGACCCGCTGCTGGAGGGCATCTACGACCTGCGGCCGTTGAACAAGGTCCTCAAGGCGGCGGGCGGACAGACCGTCGCGGACGCCGGCCTCGGCGTCAAGTAGCCGCTCCCGCGCCGCTGTCAAGCCCATCTGATACGCCCCCTTGGAGGTGAGACCCATGGCCACCGCACTCGTCAAGCAGAACACCGCCGACGGCGCCGCTCCGGTCGCGGACGGGACGGCCGCGCGCCCGGCGTCGTACGCCGCGCGCATCGACCATGTCTCGAAGTCGTTCGGCCGGCCGGGCCCGGGTCAGCAGCTCGTCCTGGACGACATCAGCATCGATGTCGCGCCCGGCGAGTTCGTGACCCTCCTGGGGGCGTCCGGCTGCGGCAAGTCCACGCTGCTCAACCTGGTCGCCGGGCTCGACCGGCCGTCCAAGGGAGCCATCGACGTGCCCGGCGGCCGGCCGGCGCTGATGTTCCAGGAGCACGCCCTGTTCCCGTGGCTGACCGCGGGCAAGAACATCGAACTCGCGCTGAAGCTGCGGGGCGTCGCCAAGACGGAGCGCCGCCCCGAGGCCGAACGGCTGCTGGAACTCGTACGGCTCAAGGGCGCGTACGGCAAGCGGGTGCACGAGCTGTCGGGCGGCATGCGGCAGCGTGTGGCGCTCGCCCGCGCTCTCGCCCAGGACAGTCAGCTGCTGCTGATGGACGAGCCGTTCGCCGCGCTGGACGCCATCACCCGGGACGTGCTGCACGAGGAGCTGACCCGGATCTGGGCCGAGACCTCGGTGTCCGTCCTCTTCGTCACCCACAACGTGCGCGAGGCGGTGCGGCTGGCGGAGCGGGTCGTGCTGCTGTCCTCGCGGCCGGGGCGGATCGCCCGCGAGTGGCGGGTCGGCATTCCGCAGCCGCGCCGGATCGAGGATTCCGCGGTGGCCGATCTGTCCGTCGAGATCACCGAACAACTCCGTGGGGAGATCCGCCGACATGGCCAGCACTGACACCGACGCCTCGCCGGGGGCGCACGCGGCGGCCGACCCGGCCGGCCCGGCGGGGAGCACCGCCAAGGGCTCCGACCTGGCGGGACTCGAAGCGGGCCTGGACGCCCTCGAGACCCGTACCAGCGAGCGCGCGCCGCTCGGCCGGATCCTCCTCGCCAAGGTGGTCCCGCCGCTGGTCGCGGTGACGATCGTCCTCACCCTCTGGCAGCTCGCGGCGGCCTTCGACCTCAAGCCCGACTACGTCCTGCCGGGCCCGCTGGACGTGTGGAAGTCCGTCGAGGCGATGTGGCTCGACGGCACCCTCCTCGGCTACATCTGGACCAGCATCTCGCGCGGCGCGCTGGGCTTCGCCGTCTCCGTCGCCATCGGCACCCCGCTGGGGCTGCTGGTGGCCAGGGTGAAGCCGGTCAGGGCGGCAATCGGCCCGATCCTGTCAGGGCTCCAGTCCCTGCCCTCCGTCGCCTGGGTGCCGGCCGCGATCATCTGGTTCGGTCTCACCAACACGACGATCTACGCCGTTGTCCTGCTGGGCGCCGTGCCGTCGATCGCCAACGGCCTGGTGGCGGGCGTGGACCAGATCCCGCCGCTGTACCTGCGGGCGGGGCGCACCCTGGGCGCGAGCGGCCTCAATGCCGTCCGCCACGTCCTCCTCCCGGCCGCGCTGCCCGGTTACCTGGCGGGTCTCAAGCAGGGCTGGGCCTTCTCCTGGCGCTCCCTCATGGCGGCCGAACTGATCGCCAGCTCGCCGGACCTCGGCACCGGCCTGGGCCAGCTGATGGAGAACTTCCGCACCTACAGCGACATGTCCGGCGTCCTCGCCACGATCATCCTCATCCTGATCGTCGGCATCGGCATCGACCTGCTGTTCTTCTCCCCCCTGGAGCGTCGCGTGCTGCGCAGCCGCGGCCTCCTCGTCAGGAGCTGACCGCCCGTGTACCGCACCCTGCCCCTGGGCCCCACCCCGCCGGCGCTGCTGCTGATCGCCCACGGCAGCCGCGACCCGCGTCACGCGGCGACGGTACGGGCGCTGGCGGCGCGGGTGCGGGTGGCGCGGCCGGGGACGCGGGTGGAGGTGTCGTTCCTGGACTTCGACACGGAGTCCGTGCCCGCTGTCCTGGACCGGCTCGTGGCCCAGGGCGTGCGCGAGGTGGTCGCCCTCCCGCTCCTGCTCACCCGTGCCTTCCACGCCAAGGCCGACATCCCCGCCGTGCTGCGCGAGGTGTCGGTCCGCCACCCCCGCCTGCGCGTCGTGCGCGCGGGTGTCCTGGGCCCGTCCGGCCTGCTGCTGTCCGCCGTGGAGCGGCGGCTGTACGAGGCCGGGCTGCGGCCCGCCGACAAGAGCGCGACCGGGGTCGTCCTGGCCTCGGCGGGCTCCACCGACCCGGAGGCGATCGCAGTGATCGCTGAAATCGCGCGGGAGCTGCGGCACACCGGTTGGTGCGCCGTGCGGCCTGCGTTCGCCTCCGCGGCACTGCCCCGTACCGAGGACGTCGTACGGGAACTGCGGGCGAGTGGGGTACGGCGGGTGGCCGTCGCCCCGTACGTCCTGGCCCCCGGCCGACTGCCGGACCGGATCGCCCGGGGCGCGGTGGCGGCCGACGTCCTCGCGGACGTGCTGGGCGACTGCGAGGAGCTCGCCGAGCTGGTCGCGTTGCGGTACGAGGAGTCGCAGGCCCGGACAGCGGTGGTTGCCGCGTAGGGCGCGCGCCTCTACTCCGCGTCCCGGCGGGCGACTTCCGCCGCCACGTGGGCGGCCACTTCCCCGACGGGCATCGAGCCCGCGGCCCGTCGCTCCCGCGCGAACTCGTTCGCCAGCCGCCGCAGTACGTCGTTGACCGGGGTGGGCACCCCGTGCAGTCCGCCGAGCAGCACGATCTCGCCGTTCAAGTGGTCGGTCTCGATGCTGCCTGTGCCACGCGCCAGGCTCTGCCAGGACGAGCCCGCGCCCGCTCCCCCGGTCGCCGGATCGGCCATGGTGACCTTGCCGTCCCTGACCGCGCTCTGCTCGGCGGCACCGGCCACCGCGATGCCCGCCGCCGCGAGGACCGCCCGGCCCTCCGCCACCATACGGGCGGCCAGGTCCCGGCCCGTGGGCGCGCCGAGTGCCTCGGCGCCGCACAGTGCGCCCAGCGCATTGGCGGTGTTGCTCAGCAGCTTGGCGTACTTCCAGCGCATCGCGTCCGGCACCACCGGGGCCAGGAAGCCGGACTTCTCCAGGTCGGCGGCCATCGCCGCGGCCGTGTCGTCGACACCTCCGGGAAAGCGCCCCAGGTGCAGGATGCCGGTCAGCGGGGCGCCTGCCGCCGACACCGCCCCGGCTTCGAGGAAGGTGGCCGGGAGGTAGACGCACATCGCGTACACCCGGCGGAAGCGGCGCAGGGCGAGGCGCTCGTTCTCCACGCCGTTCTGTGCGCAGACCACGGGCAGCAGGGCGTCCGCGGTGCCGCCGCCGGCGACGGGCCGGCCGCTCCACGCGTCGAGGGCGGCGATGCTGTCCTGGGTCTTGACCGCCAGCACGAGTACGTCGCCGGGGCGCAGGTCCACATCCTTGGGGCCGGCCGCACAGGGGATGCGGAGGGTGCGCGTGCCCTCGGCGGTGGTGAGCCGCAGCCCGGTGTCGCGCAGCGCCGCGAGATGCGTGCCCCGTGCCACGAGCACCACGTCGTGCCCGCTCTCGGCGAGCCGTCCGCCGATCACGCCGCCGACCGCTCCCGCGCCGATGATGATGTACCGCATGCGGCCCCCTCGCTCGTGGTGCGTCGTGCGACGATCATGCCCGAATCCCCGTGGACCGGTCAGGGTGCGGTGAGTTGGACCATCTTCGCCACGGTGTTCCAGTTGCGGGTGGTGGCGGTCAGGCCCTTGGTGAGGGCGGGTCCGGTGAGGGCTTCGCCGAGCTTGGAGCGGCCGAGGCCGTCGGGGGCGTAGAGGTAGAGGGCCTTGTCGCCCAGCCGGAACTCCTCGGGAAGGTATGTCTCCTTCTCCAGTCCGTCGAACCGGTCCGGGTCCGGATCGGTGGAGTAGAAGGTGACGTGGAGCTGTTTGCCTTCGAGTTCGGCGGCCGGAAAGGGGCAGGTCTCGGCGACGGCACGCAGATAGGTGTGGTCGCGGACCAGGCAGGGGACCGTGAAGCCGAAGTGCTTCTCGATGGCCGATTCCAGTGCGCGGGCGAGGTCGTCGACGGGTGCGTCCGCGGCCGCCTCGAAGACGGCGTTTCCGCTGTTGAGATAGGTCGCGACGGAATCGTGCCCCAACTCCGTGAGTACGGTGCGCAGTTCGGCCATCGGCACTCTGACGCCACCCACGTTGATGCCGCGCAGGAGCGCGGCGTACTTCTTCGTCGTCATGGTCCGACGATAGGGGCTGCCACTGACAATCGGCCGCCGCGCCCCGTGGGGGAAGGGCGCGGCGGCCGAGGGTCAGCGGCACCGGGAGATGCCGGCGGTGCTGCGGGGGCCTTTACTCGACGACCTTCAGCAGCTTGTTCGGGGTGCCCGTGGACGGGTTGGTGATCTTGTCCGCGGTGGCGCCGCCGGCCAGGGCCGCCGCGACCTGGGCCGGGGTGGCGCCCTGGTTTCCGGCCAGGTAGAGGGCGGCCGCGCCGGCCACGTGCGGCGTCGCCATCGAGGTGCCGGAGATCGTCTTCGTACCGTTGTCGCTGTCGTTCCACGCCGAGGTGATGTCCGAGCCGGGGGCGTAGAGGTCGACCAGGGAACCGAAGTTGGAGAAGTCGGACTGGGCGTCGTCCTTCGTGGAGGAGGCCACCGTGAGGGCTTCCGGGACGCGCGCCGGGGAGTGGTCCTTGGCGTCACTGGCGTCGTTTCCGGCGGCGACCGCGAAGGTGACACCGGAGGCGATGGCCTTCGCCACCGCCGCGTCGAGGGCCGGGTCGGCACCGCCGCCGAGGCTCATATTGGCGACGGAGGGCCCCTTGTGGTTCTTGGTGACCCAGTCGATGCCCGCCACGACCTGCTCGGTGGTGCCCGAGCCGGAGTCGTCGAGCACCCGCACCGCGACGATCCTGGCCTTCTTGGCCACCCCGTGTGCGGCGCCCGCGATGGTGCCGGCGACGTGGGTGCCGTGGCCGTTGCCGTCGTCCGCGTTGTCGTCGTTGTCGATGGCGTCGAAGCCGGAGACGGCGCGTCCGCCGAAGTCCTTGTGGGTGACGCGGACCCCGGTGTCGACGACGTACGCGGTGACTCCCTCGCCCGCGCTGTCCGGGTAGCTGTACTTCTTGTCCCCGGAAGTGTCGGCCTGGTCGACGCGGTCGATGCCCCAGGAGGGCGGGTTCTCCTGGGTCGCGTCCGCGGTGAACTTCTTGTTCTGCACGACCTTGGCGACGGCCGGGTCGGCGGCCAGTCGCTTGGCCTCCGTCTCGGTGAGGCCGGCGGCGGAGAATCCGTTGATGGCGGAGTTGTAGGTGCGCTTCAGCTCGCCGCCGTAGTTCTTGGCGAGTGCCTTCTTGTCCGCCTTCTGGTCGAGCATCACGATGTAGCTGCCCGCTACCGCACCTTCGGCGTTCGCACCGTACACGGTGCCCTCTGCCGGGGCCGCACCCGCCGTGGGGGCGGTAAGCGCGGTCATGCCTGCCACGGCGGCAACAGTGGTTATCGCCGCGATCAGCCTGGTCCTGTATATGGCCATGAAGAGGGGTCTCCTCGCCATTCTTTTGTGGGGGGAATGTGTGGGGGTACCCCCAAGAACCGGAAGTTCTCCGGGGGTTGGCACGAAACACTGGCGGATTGACGGCGGTAGATCAAGTCCTCGCTGTGGTCGTCATCCATTAAACAAAAACCCTTAATAAATAATCGGGACAGGGCACCCCGAGTCGGGCATTCCCTCAACCGTGCTTACTTCCAGGTCAGTTCATGCCTGCACAGAAAACCCGGCCCTTGCGCATATCGCAGGGACCGGGCTCCTTCACTTCTTCTCGTCTTCTCCTCTTCTCCTCACATGCGACCGGTCAAGGCAGACGCAATTCGGCTTCGATGAGGTCCGCTGCCCGCGTGGTCCCGCCCTCCGCCGCCATGCCGCGGCCGATCTCCCGCAGCCGGGCCGCCACTTCCGGGTCGGAGACAAGGGTGAGGGCGGTGCTGCGCAGGAGGTCGGCGGTGGCGTCCTCGGTGTCGATGCGCCGGGCGACCCCCAGCGCCTGGAGCATGTCCGCGTTGCCGAACTGGTCGACGGCCTGCGGCACCGCGATCATCGGCGTCGCGGTCGCCAGGCCCTCCTGGCTGCCGCCCGCGCCGGCGTGGGTGAGGAACAGATCGGCCTGCCGGAGAATGGACAACTGCGGTACCCAGCTGGCGACTTCCACGTTCGCCGGAATGTCGCCCAGTTCGGAAGGCTCGACGTTGCGGCCGATCTGGAGCACCAGGTGCCACCCCGGAAGGTCCCCGAATGCCTTGATGCACTCGCGGTAGAAACCGGGCTGCTTGGTGAAGGACGAACCGAGCGAGACCAGGGCGACCTTCTCGACGCCGTCCGGCCTGCGCCACTCCCCCTGATCGGCCCTGTCCCCCTGGCATGCGCCGACGAAATGGTAGACCGACTCGTCGACCCGGTCGGCATGCGGCTGGAGCGCCTTGGGGATGAGGACAATCGACTTGCGGGGCATGGCGAACCGCTCGGGGTCGATGTCCGGCATCCCGTTCTCCTCCAGCCAGCCGCGGAACCTGGCGAAGTACGCCCGGCCCCGCTCGGTCTCCCGGAGCCCGGCGTACATCGGTCCGCCGACCTCCTCCTCGTACCCCTGCCAGGCGACCATGTTCGGCGAGAGCGAGATCGAGGAAACGCCCCAGCGGTGGGCGAGGACGGGGGCCGGGTAGGCGGTGATGTCGTGGAGGACGAGGTCCGGTTCGTCGCCCTCGAAGGACTTCGCCAGCTGCGGCAGGACCTGGATGGCGTCGTGCAGGAACGGTTCGAGGTTGTCGATGAGTTCGGTGCCCCAGGCGTCGGGGTCGTCGTCCTCGGTGGGCAGGGTCGAGGTGTAGACCACCGGGCGGGCACCGGTCGCCGCCACCTTGTCGGCATAGGAGGCAGGAATTCCGTAACTCACCCTGTGTCCCCGGGCGACGAGTTCGCGTACGACCTCCAGGCTCGGATTGACGTGGCCGGGAAAGGCGATGGAGAACATGGCGATGTGCGCGGCGGTGCGAGGCTCGGTGTTCATACCGGTACCGTACCGAGACGAGACGTCTCGTGCAAGCTGTTTTTGACGGCGGTCCCCTTCCGTGGGGGCGGGACCGGTGCCCGAGCGGCTCTGCCGAGGGGGCGTCGGCGGGTCAGCGCTGGTAGCGGGCGAGCACCAGGTTTCCGTCCTTCTCCAGGCGCCGCCGCAGAGCCGCCTCGTCGATCGCCCCGCTGTAGTACTCCTGGTAGGCGGGCGTGGCGACCTTGTCCTTCCATTCGGGGTACCCGCGCACCCCTTGCGCGGGTGCCGCCCGCAGCCGGCCGGCGAGGGCGGTGCCGGTGGACCAGCCGTCCTTTTGGCTGTGCAGTGCCGGGTGCTTGAGTGCCTCGGTGCCCGTCGGCAGCATCCAGTCGCCCTCGGCGAGGCGCACCATGTTCGCCGGCCGCAGGAAGAAGTCGATGAACTCGACGGCCTCCTTCTTGTACGGGCTGTCCTCGGCCACCGACAGCGTCTGCGGACTGACGCCCTGGGCGAGACCGTCCTGGCCGGCCGGGGCCGGCAGCACGGTCCACTCGAAGCCTTCCGGTGCCTGTTCGCTGATCTGCTGGCGGTAGGAGAAGCCCAGCGGGACCATGGCGTACTTGCCGCCGAAGAACCCGGGCAGGGTGTCGGAGCCACCCATGCCGAGGGTGGCGGCGGAGGCTGAGCGGTCGGTGTTGACCTGGTCGTGGACGGTGATGGGCACCACCGCGTCGGCGTCGGTGAAGCGGACCCGGAACTTCCCGTCCTCGCCGCGGTGGAACAGTTCGCCGCCCGCCGTGAGGCCGAGGTTGAGAGTGGCGGAGACCGGTTCCTTGAGGGGCCAGGCGACGGCGTACCGCCCCGGGCCCATGTCGGCGGTGAGCTTCCCGGCCACCTGCCGGAACTCGGCCCAGGTCCACGGGCTGTGCGGGGTGGGCACCCGGACGCCCGAGGTCCTGAGCAGCTTCGCGTTCGCGATCAGGACGCGCGGCTCCTGGAGGAAGGGGACGCCGTACACCTTCTTGTCGAAGGTGGTGGTGTCCCAGCTCTGCTGCGGGATGTCCTTCTTCAGCCGGCCCATCGGGCCCTTGAGGTACGGGGTGAGGTCGGCGAGGTCGCCGCCGTGGGCGAAGTCGGCGAGGTCGTCGGAGGCGTCGTGGATGATGTCGGGCGCCTCGCCGCCCTCGAAGGAGGTGAGCAACTGGTCGTGGACGTTGTCCCAGCTGCCCTGGACGTATTCGATACGGACCTTGGGGTGGGCCGCGTTCCACTCCTTCACCAGCTGCTTGTTGATGTCGACGGACTCCTTCTGCCAGGCCAGCGACTGGAAGCGGAGCGTGATCACACCGTTTTTGTCGGGGCCGCGTTCGGTGGCCGCGCAGCCGGAGAGGAGCAGTGCGCCGCAGAGGGCGGCCGGAAGCCATCGGGTGCGCATCAGCTCTTCACCGCCCCGGCCAGCATGCCTCCGGTGAGCCGCTTCTGGATGACCGCGAAGATCACCAGCGAGGGCAGGGTGGCGAGGAAGGCGGCCGCGGCCAGCGGGCCGAGGTCGGCGACGCCCTCGGAGCCGATGAAGTGCGTCAGGATGACCGGCAAGGTCTGCTTCTCCGGGGACTTGAGCAGGACGAGCGCGAAGAAGAACTCGTTCCATGCGGTGATGAAAGCGAACAGCGCGGTGGCGACGAGTCCGGGCGCGAGCAGCGGCGCGGTGACCGAGACGAGGGTACGGAGCCTGCTCGCGCCGTCCACGGCGGCCGCCTCCTCCAGCTCGCGCGGGACCGCGCGCACGTACCCGACGAGCATCCACAGGGCGAAGGGCAGCGACCAGACGACGTACACCATGATCAGGCCGGGCAGCGAGTTGATCAGGTGCAGGTTCTTCAGGATCAGGAACAGCGGAATGATCACCAGCACGAAGGGGAACGCCTGGCTGACCACGACCCAGCCGGTCGCGGCGGTGGTCAGCCGGGAGCGGTGGCGGGCGAGCACGAAGGCCATCGGGGTGGCGATGACGACGGCGATCAGGGCGGCGGCGAGAGCGGCGGTCAGGCTGTTGAGAGCGGCTTCGAGCAGCGGCTGCTCGTCGAAGGCCTGCCGGTAGTTGGCGAGAGCGGGATCCTTGGGAATCCAGGTGGGGTGCAGGTCGCCCAGCTCGCGCGGGGATTTGAAGGACGTGGAGATCAGCCACAGGAACGGGAACGCGAGGAAGACCAGATACGCGAGCAGCGCGAGGTACTGGCCGACGCGTGCGGATCTGCTGGTACGCAGACTCATGTGTCCTCGCCTCCCTTGAGCCGGCCCACCAGGAACAGGGCAAGCAGCACGGAAATGACCGCGACCATGACGCACCCCATGGCTGCGGCGTATCCGAACTGGCCGTAACGGAACGCCTCTTCGTAGGCGAAGAGCATCGGCAGCCTGGTCCGGCCCCCGGGCCCGCCGCTGGTCAGGACGTACACCAGGGCGAAGGAATTGAAATTCCAAATGAAGTTGAGCGCGGTGACGGCCAGCGCGATGGGCTTGAGGGCGGGCCAGGTGACGGTACGGAACCGGCGCCAGGCACCGGCGCCGTCCAGGGCGGCGGCCTCGTGCAGCTCGTGCGGGGTGTTCTGCAGTCCGGCGAGCAGGGCGACGGTGGTCTGCGGCATGCCGGCCCAGATGCCGACGAGGATCACGGCGGGCAGGGCGGTGGCGAGGCCGGTGAGCCAGTCGCGGCCTTCGCCGAGGCCGAGCGTGCGGAGCGTCTCGTTGAGGATGCCCGCGTCGGGGTGGTAGACGAGGCGCCACATGATGCCGACGACGACCTCCGGCATGGCCCAGGGCACGATCGCCAGGGCGCGCGCCAGCCAGCGGAAGCGGAGGTTCTGGTTGAGCAGCAGGGCCAGGCCCATGGCCAGCAGGAACTGGGGGACGGTGACGCCGACCGCCCACAGCAGGCCGATCCGGAAGGAGTCCCAGAAGAGGGTGTCGTGGAGCAGGTCCTCGAAGTTGAGGGCGCCGATCCACTGGGTGGGGGCGGTGCGGCCGGACTGGGAGTCGGTGAAGGCGAGGGCGATGCCGTAGAGCAGGGGGCCGACGCTGAGGATGAGGATCGGGATCAGCGCGGGCAGGACCAGGAACCAGGTGCCGAAGTCAGCCGGCCGGCCGCCGCCTCCGTGGGGTGCGGGGCGGCCTGGCTTGGCAGGTCTGCCGGATCCACCGCGCCTGCCGGGGCCACCCGGTCCGCCGGGTCTGCCCGGTCCGCTGGGGCCACCCAGTCCGCCGGGGTCACCCGGTCCGCCGGGACTGCCGAGGCTGCCGACTCCTCCCGCTCCGCCAGGTCTGCCGGGCCCGCCCGGACTGCCCGGTCCACCGGGGTCACCCGGTCCGCCGGGACTGCCGAGGCTGCCGACTCCTCCCGCTCCGCCAGGTCTGCCGGGGCCGCCCGGCTCGCCGGGACTGCCGGGCTCGCCGGGACTGCCGGTGCGTGGTCGGCCGGGTTCTTCCGGCTGCCCGTTGTCCGTGGCTAATGACACGAATGCGGCTCCTTAGGGGAGTTTGGGCATCTTGTACCGGTCTGGCCACCCCGGCGGCACTCGTCATCGTGCTGACGCCCTGTCGGTTCGTCAAGCCAACCTGCACGCCCTGCCTGCACGGATGCGAGACTTTGACGGATTCACCCCCGGTTCCCCGGGTCCCGGGAACCATGCGGAGAACTACGCGTAACGGAGAGCACCACAATGGACGAGACCCGCGCACGCGAGGTGCTGGAGGCGACCGGGTTCGCCGCCGGGGCGAAGCTGCTGTCCCTGGGCGAGAACGCGGTGTTCGCCGTGGAGGGCGCGGACGGTCCCTTCGTGGCGAAGGTGGGCCGGGGCTCGCCCGACCTGGCGGCGCGTGCCGCGCGCGAACTGGCCGTCGGGCAGTGGCTCGCGACGGCCGGCGTGCCCGCCGTGCGGCCTGCGGCGGCCGAACCCTGGCTGGTGGACGGGCACCCGGTGACGCTCTGGCACAAGCTGCCCGATGCGGTCCGGCCGTCCGAGCCGCGCGATGTGGCCGAGCTGCTGAACCTGGTGCACGCGCTGCCCGCCCCGCCGTTCGCGCTGCCGCCGCGCGATCTGCTGGACGGGGTGGAGCGGTGGCTGCGGTTGGCGGGCGACGCGATCGACGCCGAGGACGCGGTGTATCTGCGGGGGCGCCGGGACGGATTCGCCGCCGCGGCGGCGGCGCTGAACCCGCGGCTGGCGCCGGGACCGATCCACGGGGACGCGCTGCCCCGCAACGTGCTGGTGGGCCCGGACGGCCCGGTGCTGGTGGACCTGGAGACCTTTTCGTCGGACTTCCGTGAGCACGACCTGGTGGTCATGGCGCTGTCCCTGGACCGGTACGGGCTGCCCGGTGAGGCGTACGACGCGTTCGTCGGTACGTACGGGTGGGACGTGCGGGAGTGGGACGGGTGCACGGTGCTGCGGGGGGCGCGGGAAACGGCCAGCTGCGCGTGGGTGGCTCAGCATGCGCCGACCAATGCGAAGGCGCGGGAGGAGTTCCGGCGGCGGGTGGGGTCGCTTCGGGAGGGGGACGGGCAAGTGCGGTGGTACCCGTTCTGACGGGTGGTGTGTGGGGCGGGGTCCCACGCACCGGGGCCCACAGACCGGGGTCCCACGGACCGGGGCCCCACCCCCACCGACCGGGGCTCCACCGGCCCCCGGCGCACAAGGGGGCTGGGCAGGGGGTGTCAGTGAGCGACTGGGGTGGGGGCGCGGAGGGGCCAGGTGGGGTCGATGACGGCGTCCTTGGTGCCCTTTTCGCGGAGGAACTCCTGGAAACCGGTGGCCCAGTCCGCGTACCACTTCACCTGCTCCTGGTGCAGCTCGGAGAGGGTGAGGGCGGCGATGGAGGGGTGCCGCTCCGCTATCGCGAGGGCGACGTGGACCGCGGCGAGCGCGTCCGCGGATGCCTCGTGCGCACCGTCGAGCACCACCGCGTACTCCACGCAGACCGCTTCGAGGGTGCGCTTGCCGCGCCGGTAGCGGTCCACCGCGCGGTCGATGGTGAGCGGGTCGACGACGGGGCCGATCCCCACGTCCCCGGTCAGGGCGGCCAGCCGGTCGCCGAGCGCGGGCAGACCGTACCTGGCCAGTTCGGCCGAGAGCAGCGTCAGGTCGAAGGCCGCGTTGTACGCGACCACCGGGACACCCCGCGCCCAGTTCTCCACCAGCAACTGGGCGACCTCGTCGGCGACCTCGCGCGCCGGGCGCCCCTCGGCGCTCGCCCGCTCACTGCTGATCCCGTGTATCGCCGAGGCCTGGGAAGGAATCCGCACCCCCGGATCGGCGAGCCACAACCGCTGACCGGTCACCACCCCGCCCCGCACCTCGACGACCGCCGCGGTGACGATGCGCGACTCCAGCGGATCCGTACCCGTGGTCTCCAGGTCGAAGCCGATCAGCGATTCCCCGTGCCATCCCATGTCCTGGGCCTCCTTCGGTGTGCTCCCCCAACGGAGAACCACCCTCGCACGCACCACTGACAATCCGGCCACGAAGATCGTCCGGAGGCCGGTAGGGGCCGGTCAGGAGACCGGTCTGGAGTCCGTCCACACCGCTTCGAATTCCTCCCGGTACGTCTCGAAGAGGCCGTGCTCGGTCTCCTGCCCGTGTCGCACCACGCCGTCGCGTCCGCCCCGGCCGCCGCCGCGCAGCACCAGCACCGGCGCCTCCATGCCGCGTGCCCTGCGCAGGTACGACTGGACCACGGCGAGCCCGCCGGGGCCGTCACCGTCGACGAGGTAGGCGGTGAAGCGCGGTGTCTCGTCGAAGACCTGGATCTGGAAGGCGCCCGGGTCGCGGAGACTGGCCCGCACCCGCCGCATATGGAGGATGTTCATCTCGACCGAACGGCTCAACTCGCCTTTTTTCAAGCCGAGTTCTCGTTCGCGGCGCTTCACCGAGCTGCTCGCGGGATTGAGGAAGAGCAGCCGCACCCGGCAGCCTGCCTCGGCGAGTCTGACCAGTCGGCGACCGGAGAAGTTCTGCACCAGCAGATTGAGGCCTATGCCGATCGCGTCGACCCTGCGCGCACCGCCGAAGAGGTCCTCTGCGGGCAGCTGCCGCTGGAGCCGCACCCGGTCCGGGTGGACCGACACCACGTCCGCGTAGCGGTCGCCGACCAGGTCCTCGACGGCGTCCACCGGCAGCCGGTCGGCGGCGGGCGCGCCGGAGCCCGCGCCGAGGATTTCCAGGAGGCGGGCGGAAGCCCGTTCCGCCTGGGCCAGGACGGTGACCGACAGGGCCCGGTTGCGGGAGACGACGTTGCGGGTCACCTCCAGTTCGTCCAGGGCGAGTTCGACGTCGCGGCGGTCCTCGTAGTACGGCTCGAAGCACGGCCAGTGCTGCACCATCAGCTCGCGCAGCTGCGGCAGTGTGAGGAAGCTGAGGATGTTGTCGTCGGCGGGGTCCAGCAGATAGCCCTTGCGCCGGCTCACCTCGCGGACGGCAACGGCGCGCTGCACCCACTCCTGTCCGGCGGGGCCGGCGGCGGCCACCACCCACTCCTCGCCGTGCACCGGTTCGTACACCGGGCGCAGGACGGCGGCGACCACGGCCCGCATCCGCTGTTCGACCAGATTGAGCCAGATGTAGGCGCGGCCCGCCCGCTGGGCGCGGGTCCGCACCTCGCTCCAGTCGTCCGCGCCCCAGTCCAGTTCCGCGCCGATCTCCATCGGCCGCGCGAGCGAGACCGTACCGGGCGGGATGTCGCCCGAGCCCCCCTCGTGACCCGTGTCACCTGGGGGTAGCTCCAGCCCTCCCGAGCTCACCCACGCACCGCCTTCTGAATGCTTTTCCGACCATCGCCAACGATCAAGGAAGAGTACTCCGCATGGGGTGGCGGGTGCAGCCGTTCCCCGAGACGGCGGGAAGAATGCGGCAGAAGGCCGGAACACCTGAGCGAGCGGACCGCATTGCGGGAGGATTCGGGGGAAGATCTGACGCTACGTCGTCCGCTGAACGGAAGAGTCGATGCGATGAAGATCTGGCCGGGGCAGGCCTATCCCCTGGGTGCCACGTACGACGGTGCCGGTACCAACTTCGCCGTCTTCTCGGAGGCCGCTGACCGCATCGAGCTGTGCCTGCTGGGGGACGACGGCTCGGAGACGGCGGTGGAGCTGCGCGAGACCGACGCGTTCGTCCGCCACGCCTATCTGCCGGGCGTCATGCCCGGTCAGCGCTACGGTTACCGCGTGCACGGCCGGTACGAGCCCTCCCTGGGGCTGCGGGCGAACTCCGCGAAGCTGCTGCTCGACCCGTACGCGAAGGCGATCAGCGGCGAGATCGAGTGGGGCGAGTCGGTGTACGGCTACCACTTCGGCAAGCCGGACTCCCGCAACGACCAGGACTCCGCGCCGCACACCATGACCTCGGTGGTGGTCAATCCGTACTTCGACTGGGGCGACGACCGGCCGCCGCGCACCGAGTACCACCGCACGATCCTGTACGAGGCGCATGTCAAGGGCCTCACGATGCTGCATCCCGGCCTCCCCGACGAGCTGCGCGGTTCCTACGCGGCCCTGGCCCACCCGGCGATCATCGACCATCTGGTGGAACTGGGCGTCACGGCGGTGGAGTTGATGCCCGTGCACCAGTTCGTCAACGACCACCGGCTGGCCGACGCGGGGCTGAGCAACTACTGGGGCTACAACACCATCGGCTTCTTCGCCCCGCACAACGCCTACGCCTCCTGGGGCGACCGGGGCGAGCAGGTCCTGGAGTTCAAGACGGCGGTCAAGGCGCTGCACGAGGCGGGCATCGAGGTGATCCTCGACGTGGTCTACAACCACACGGCGGAGGGCAACCACCTGGGGCCGACGCTGTCGTTCCGGGGCCTCGACAACCAGTCGTACTACCGGCTCACCGGCAATCCGAAGTACTACATGGACACCACGGGCACCGGCAATTCCCTGCTGATGCGCTCCCCGCACGTGCTCCAGCTGATCATGGATTCGCTGCGGTACTGGGTGACCGAGATGCGGGTGGACGGGTTCCGCTTCGATCTCGCGGCGACGCTGGCCCGCCAGTTCCACGAGGTCGACCGGCTGTCCTCGTTCTTCGACCTGGTGCAGCAGGATCCGATCGTCAGCCAGGTGAAGCTGATCGCTGAGCCGTGGGACCTCGGCGAGGGCGGCTACCAGGTGGGCAACTTCCCGCCGCTGTGGACCGAGTGGAACGGCAAGTACCGGGACACCGTGCGCGACATGTGGCGGGGTGAGCCGCAGACGATCGCGGAGTTCGCCGGACGGCTGACCGGCTCCTCCGACCTCTATCAGGACGACGGGCGCCGGCCGCTCGCCTCGATCAATTTCACCACCTGCCACGACGGTTTCACCCTGCACGACCTGGTCGCCTACAACGACAAGCACAACGATGCCAACGGCGAGGGGAACCGGGACGGCGAGAGCCACAACCGCTCGTGGAACTGCGGCGCCGAGGGCCCCACCGAGGACCCGGCGGTGCTGGCGCTGCGGCAGCGGCAGATGCGCAACTTCATGGCGACGCTGATGCTGTCGCAGGGTGTGCCGATGCTCAGCCACGGCGACGAGTTCGCGCGCAGCCAGAACGGCAACAACAACGCCTACTGCCAGGACAACGAGCTGGCCTGGGTGCCATGGCCCGATACGGACGACGGCGACGCCACGGGCGGCACGCTGCTGGCCTTCACGCGCGCGATGGTGGCACTGCGCCGCGAGCACCCGGTCTTCCGGCGCCGCCGCTTCTTCCACGGCCGGCCGGTGCGGGGCACGCAGGACGAGCTCACGGACATCGCGTGGTTCACCCCGGAGGGCGACGAGATGGCCCAGGAGGACTGGGAGGCGGCGCACGCGAAGGCGTTGACGGTGTTCCTGAACGGGGAGGCGATCTCGGAGCCGGGACCGCGCGGCGAGCGGATCGCCGACGACTCGTTCCTGCTGATGTTCAACGCGGGCGCCGAGACGCTGGACTTCACGGTTCCGGCGGACCACGGGCAGCAGTGGCAGGTGGTCGTGGACACCGCGTGCGAGGACGGCGTACCGCCCGGGACGGGTGCCAAGCACGACGGCGGTGACCGCCTCACGTTGATCGGGCGGAGTCTGACGGTTCTGCAGCGTCCTGCGTGAGCGCGGTGCCTGTGACGGTGCGCCCCCGGACGGCCCGGGGGCGCACCGCCCAGGACAGCCCCGCGCAGAGGACCGCCGCGCCGGTCGCGACGGCGAACGCGGCGGGCGGCCCGCTGCTCTCGGCAAGCCGCCCGGAGACAGCGAGGGCCAGCGCCTGCCCGCCGACGATCCCGCTCATCAGGAAGGCCATCGATTCGGCCAGTCGGCCCATGGGCACCACTCGTTCGGTGAGTCCGAAAATCGTGATCATGTGCGGGGCGTACGCGACACCGAGCACGACCACGACGGCGTACAGCGCCCACAGGCTTCCCACGAAGACCAGCGGCACGGACAGCACCACCAGTGCGGCGGTGGCGGCCCGCCAGCGGGCCGACAGGCCGATCCGGGCGGGCACCGCCGCCATCGAGAAGCCCGCGACCGCGCTCATGACGCCCATCGCCGCGTAGACGAGTCCGGCCTGTTCCGGCATTCCCAGGTCGTCGGTGAGGGCGGTGATGCCCGCCTGGGAGGCGCCGAACATGGCGCCCTGGAGGGCCATCGCGGTGCGCAGCGCGTAGACGGAAGCGGGCAGCCTCGTGCGATCGGCGGAGGCGGTGCGCGCGGCAGGGCGTAGCAGGGAGGCCGTCGGATGCAGGGCGAACCAGGTACCGCAAACGGCGAGGAGTCCCGCGGCGGCCAGCAGGGCCGCGGCCGGGTGCGCGACGGCCACCGCGAGGCCGACCAGGGCGGGCCCGAGGACGAAGGTGACCTCGTCCAGGGTGCCTTCGAAGGACAGCACGGTGCCGATGAGCCGCTCGTCGGCGTTCTCGCGGCGGGCCAGGGCCAGGGTGCGGCTGCGCGCCATGGGGCCGATCTGCGGTACGGAGGCACCGGCGACGACGGCGATCAGGGCGAGCGGCAGGGTGTCGGTGCGGGCGAGGGCGGCGAGGACCAGGGCGGTGACGGCGACGGCGTTCAGCAGGGTCGCCAGGAGCACCACGACGCGCTGCCCGCGCCGGTCGGCGGCCCGGCCGAGCAGCGGCCCGCCGACGGTCTGTCCGGCGGCCAGGGCGCCGCCCACGAGTCCGGCGGTGGTCAGGCTGCCGCTGGTCTCGGCGACCAGGAGCAGCGTGCCGAGCTGGCACATGGCGAGCGGGAGGCGGCCGAGGAAGGAGACGACGGGCAGGACGGGACCGGTGAGCGCGATGGCTTCCCGGTAGCTCTGCCGGTAGGTACGCCATGCTCTCGAAGCGGCTCTGTTCTTCCTCACGGCACTCTTTCCAGCTCCAGCCATGCGGTGAAATTAGCGCCGCGCCCACAGAGGGGTGCATGGGCTGATGACACAGAAGCCCCGAATGCGGGTACGTACGTTCGCATGACGCCGACCTCCACCTATCGCCTCCAGCTGCAGCCCTCCTTCCCGTTCGATGCCGCCGCGGCGACGGTGCCGTACCTGGCCGCCCTCGGCATCTCCCATCTGCACCTGTCCCCCGTCCTGGAAGCCGTGCCCGGCTCGACGCACGGTTACGACGTGGTGGACCACACGCGCGTACGCGAGGAGCTGGGCGGTGAGGAGGGCCTGCGGGCGCTCGCGCGCACGGCGCGGGCGCACGGTCTCGGACTGGTCCTGGACATCGTCCCCAACCACATGGCCGTCCCCGCCCCGGAGCACCTCAACGGGCCGCTGTGGGAGGTGCTGCGGGACGGTCCCGCCTCGCGGTACGCCCGCTGGTTCGACGTGGACTGGGAGGGGGGCGGGGGCAAGGTGCTGCTGCCGGTGCTCGGCGGGCGGCTCGGCGACGAGCTGGAGCACCTGCACGTCGAGGACGGGGTGCTGCGCTACTTCGACCACGCCTTCCCCCTGCGCGAGGGCACCGAGAAGCTGCCGCTGCCCGAGCTGCTCGACGCCCAGTGGTACCGGCCCGCCTGGTGGCGGCTGGCCCGCACGGAGCTCAACTACCGCCGCTTCTTCACCATTTCGGACCTGATCGGGGTGCGGGTGGAGGATCCGGAGGTGTTCGCCGCCACTCACGCGAAGATCCTGGAGCTGGTGCGGGACGGGGTGGTGGAGGGCCTGCGGATCGACCACCCGGACGGCCTCGCCGCCCCCGGTGACTACCTGCGGCGGCTGGCGGAAGGGGCGACGGAGGCCGCGGACGGGCCGGGGCGCACCGTGTGGACCGTGGTGGAGAAGATCCTCACCGGGCAGGAGCGGCTGCCCGCCGACTGGCCGGTTGCCGGGACCACGGGCTACGACGCCCTCCACCGCGTCGACGGACTGTTCGTGGACCCCGCGGGCGCCGAGGAACTGGCCGGGTTCTACCGCGCGTTTGCCGACCCCGCGGGCGACCGGGGAGGATATTGGGCGGCGACCGTACGCCGGGCCGCCCACCGCGTACTGACCCACGAGCTGGCCGCCGAGACGGACTTCCTGGTGCGGACCGCGGAACGCATCTGCGCGGCCGACCCCGCGCTGCGCGACCACGCCCCGTGGGCCCTGCGTACCGCCCTGCGCGAGTTGCTCGTCCGGATGCCCGTGTACCGCCCGTACGTGGCGGCGGGCGGGCCCACGCCCGAGGAGGCGGAGGCGACGCTGCCGCCCGAGGCCGTGCGGGAGGCGAAGGCGGTGTTCTCCGTCGCCGAGGAGGCCGGCGCCGTGGACGTCGTGCGTGAGCTGGCGCTGGGCCGGCTGGGGGCGGGGGAAGCGCACCGGGCCTTCTGCGTGCGGTTCGCGCAGACCTCGTCCGCGCTGCGGGCCAAGTCGGTGGAGGACACCGCCTTCTACCGGTACACCCCGCTGCTGTCCGCGGGCGAGGTGGGCGGGGATCCGGGGCGGCCCGGGGTGCCGCCCGAGGAGTTCCACGCGTTCTGCGCCCGGCTCGCCCGCGACTGGCCGGCCACCGGGACCGTACTGTCCACCCACGACACCAAGCGCAGTGCGGACGTACGGGCGCGGCTCGCGGTTCTGTCCGAGTGCCCGCAGCGGTGGGCGGGGCTGCTGGACCGGGTGGCCGGGACGGCGGCGGCACCCGACCCGCACCTGGCGTGGGTGGGCTGGCAGACCGCCGCCGCCTTCCCCGGCGCGGGGGCGGAGCGCCTGGTTCCGGCACTGCTGAAGGCCGCGCGGGAGGCGGGGCTGCACACCAGCTGGACGGAACAGGACACGGCGTACGAACAGGCGCTGGAGGGCTTCGTACGGTCCGGGCCCGCCGGCCCCGCCTCCTACGAACTCGCCCTTTTCCAAAGGGAGTTGGCTCCCCATGTGCGGGCCAATGTGCTGGGCGCCGCGCTGGTGCAGCTGACGATGCCGGGGGTGCCCGAGCTGTACCAGGGGACGGAACGGGAGTATCTGGCGCTGGTCGATCCGGACAACCGGCGGCCGGTGGTGTTCGACGGGGAGGAGCTGGAACGGGCGCGGGCCGGGTCGGCCCCCGGGCATCCCGGCGCGCAGGGTGCCGGTGGCCTGTCGGACGAGAAGCTGGCGCTGACCGCGGCCGCCTTGTGGCTGCGGCGCGAGCGGCCCGAGGTGTTCGGCGAGACGGCCACGTACGTGCCGCTGGCCGCCCGCGGCCCGGCTGCCCGGCACTGCGTGGCGTTCGCGCGGGCCGGGGAGGCGGTCACGGTGGTGACCCGGCTGTCGCTCCGGCTGGCGGAGGCGGGCGGCTGGCAGGACACGGTGGTGGAGCTGCCGGAGGGACGGTGGAGGGAGTGCACGGGGACCGGGACGGGGCGGGAGTACGAGGGGACGGTGGCGCTGGCGGATCTGCTGCGGGAGCGGCCGGTGGCACTGCTGGTAAGGGCGGCGGGTGAGGCGGGCTGAGGGGTGCTGCGGACCGAGCGGCCCCGGGGCCGGGCACACGGAGTCCGGCTACGCGGGGCCGGGCACGCGGAGTCCGGCTACGCGGGGCCCGGGCCCGCAGGGGGCGCTTCCGGGGGGCGTGGGCGCGCAGGCGTCCGCGGCTGACTCTCCGTACGGTGAGGAGCGGCGCAGGAGCTCCGTGAAGCGGGTCGCCGCGCCGGTCAGCTCGACCCGGGAGTACACCGTGAGGGCACGGCGCCAGGGCGGGTCCACGGAGAGCACCACGCAGTCCTCGCCCACCGCGCCCCGGACGACGTGGGACGGCGCGGTGGCCACTCCCACCCCGGCGGCGGCCATCCGCACCGCGGTGGAGGTGTGTTCGGTACGGACCGCGGTGCGCGGCGAGAAGCCCGCCCGCCCGCAGGCCCAGTCGAGAAAGGCGCGCCCTTCGACGACGGCCTCCATCGCGCACCGGACCCAGGAGTGCCCGGACAGCTCTTCGAGCCGGACCGTCGTACGCCCCGCCAGGGGGTCGTCGAAGGGCACAACCAGCACGATCTCCTCCTGCCCCACCCGCACCACGGGCCCCGGCCAGTGTGCGGGTTCGGGGCCCACGGCGAGATCGGCGACGCCGCGTTCGACGTGGTCCTCCAGGGCCTCGGTGGTGGCGTACTCGTGCAGGTGGAGGGTGACGCCCGGGTGCGCCCTGCGCCAGCGGGCGAAGACGTCGGGGAGGATGCCGACGGCCACCGAGTGCAGGGCGGCGACATGCAGTTCACCGCCCTGCGCTCCGGCTGCCGCGCGGGCGGCGCGGCGGGCCTGGACGGCGCTGCGGACGGCGCGTTCGGCGTGCGGGAGGTAGGCGCGGCCCATCACGGTGAGGCCCACGCCGCGCGGTCTGCGCTCCAGGAGCGGGCCGCCGACGGACTTCTCCAAGGCCTTGATCTGGTGCGAGAGAGCGGGCTGGGTGACGTGCAGCAGCTCGGCGGCGCGGGTGAAGGACTCCTCCTGGACGACGGTCAGGAAGTACTCCATCTGACGCAGGCTCATATCTCGTTCGCTCCTTCCCCCGGTGGGCCGCCCGGCCCCGTCCGGGAACGCCCCTCCCGGGGCACCCGCCCCATGCACCACGTGCATCGCAGCCACACAATTATTGCCTTGGACGCATCACCGCTGGTCGGCGGAGGGTGAGGCCATGGACAACATCGACACGCGGATGACCGCGGACGCAGACGTGGACGTACTGGTGATCGGCGGCGGCACCGGCGGGTACAGCACCGCGCTGCGGGCCGCCGCCCTCGGCCTGAGGGTGGTGCTCGCCGAGCGCGACAAGGTGGGCGGCACCTGTCTGCACCGCGGCTGCATCCCCTCCAAGGCGATGCTGCACGCCGCCGAACTGGTCGACGGCATCGCGGAGGCCCGGGAGCGCTGGGGGGTGAAGGCCACGCTGGACTCGGTGGACTGGCCGGCGCTGGTGGCGACCCGGGACGACATCGTCTCCCGCAACCACACCGGCGTGGAGGGGCACCTGGCCCACGCGGGGGTGCGAGTGGTGCGCGGGAGCGCGGAACTGACCGGCCCGCGGGCGGTACGCGTCGAGGGACACGGGGAGTTCACCTCGCGCCGGGGCATCGTCCTGGCCACCGGCTCCCGGCCCCGGACGCTGCCCGGCCTGACCCCGGACGGGCGGCGGGTCGTCACCAGTGACGACGCGCTCTTCGCACCCGGGCAGCCCGCCTCGGTGCTGGTGCTGGGCGGTGGGGCGATCGGTGTCGAATACGCCTCGTTCCACCGCTCGATGGGCGCCGAGGTGACGCTGGTGGAGGCGGCGGAACGGCTCGTCCCGCTCGAAGACGCCGATGTCGGCCGCCATCTGACACGCGGGCTGAAGAAGCGCGGCATCGACGTGCGGACCGGGGCGCGGATGCTGGACGCCCAGGTGCTGGAGAACGGGGTACGGGCGACGGTGAGGACCGCGCGCGGCGAGAACCGCACCGTGGAGGCGGAGCGACTGCTGGTCGCGGTCGGACGCGTCCCCGTGACCAACGGGCTGGGCCTGGCGGCCGCCGGTCTCACCACCGACGAGCGGGGGTTCGTGGCCCCGGCCGACTGGTCCCGGCTGGAGACGGCGGTGCCCGGCATCCATGTGGTGGGCGATCTGCTGCCGCCGCCCTCGCTCGGTCTGGCGCACGCCTCGTTCGCCGAGGGGCTGCTGGTGGCGGAGACGCTCGCCGGGGTCGCCTCGCCGCCCGTGGACTACGCGACGGTGCCACGGGTGACGTACTCCTCGCCGCAGACCGCCGCCGTCGGCCTGAGCGAGGCCGAGGCCCGCGGTCTCGACCTGGACGTCGTGGTGAACTCCATGCCGCTGACCGCCGTCGCCAAGGGCATGGTGCACGGCCGGGGCGGGGTGGTGAAGGTGGTCGCCGAACGCGGCGGCCGAGTTCTCGGCGTGCATCTGGTCGGCCCCCATGTCTCGGAGATGATCGCCGAAAGCCAGCTCGTCGTCGGCTGGGACGCCGAACCCTCCGACGTCGCCCACCACATCCACGCCCACCCGACCCTCTCGGAAGCGGTCGGCGAAACCTTCCTGACCCTCGCGGGCCGGGGCCTGCACCAGCAGTAACCGCAGCCGGGACGCACCGGAGGCGGTGGAGCCGGGGGTGGCGCGGAATCGGTGTCGGCAGCTGCGGACCAGGGGCGGCGGGGCCGGAGTGGACTCGGCGTCGGTAGCCGACGGCCGGAGGCGGCGGGGCCGGGGGAGAGTCCACCCCGGCCC
>NZ_JBHXRV010000052.1:0-58378 GCF_042716745.1 Streptomyces sp. NPDC058663 | reverse complement strand
GAGGGGGGCGGTGGCGCGCGCCCGCCGTTGCTTGGTGGGGGGCGGGGGCCAGGCGCCGGCGCGGGGGGCCGGGCGGCGGCATGCGGCGGCCGGACGGCGGCGGGCCGCGGGGGGCCGGCCGCCGCGTTTCCTTCTCCCGCAAGACCATCGCCCGACCTATGCCAGAGGTCTTGACAACCCGAATGGTCTGGACCAGATTGCTCCACCAACGGTGGCCACCGTATCCCCGTCCTCTCCCCCCACCTCTTCCCCCCGGAGGCACCCCGTGGACCGCCCGCACCCTCCCGCCAGACGGCGCGCCGCCTTCTCCGCCGCCCTGACCGCCGTCGCCCTCCTCGCCGTCGGCATGGCCACCGCGCCCGCCGCGCAGGCCGCCGACCTCAACGTCGCCAAGAACGCCGGCTTCGAGTCCGGTCTCGCCAACTGGACATGTAGCGCCGGAAGTTCGGTCAGCAGCCCGGTCCACGGGGGCACCGCCGCCCTCAGGGGCACCCCCGCGGGCCACGACAACGCCCGGTGTACGCAGACCGTCGCCGTCAAGCCCGGCGCGACCTACACGCTCTCCGCCTGGACGCAGGGCGGCTACGCCTACCTCGGCGCGAGCGGCACCGGCACCACCGACGTGTCCACCTGGTCGCCGGGCTCCACCGACTGGAAGCAGCTCACCACCACCTTCAAGGCGGGTCCGGACACCAAGTCCGTCACCGTCTACACCCACGGCTGGTACGGCCAGAGCGCCTACTACGTCGACGACGTGTCCGTCTTCGGCCCCGACGGTGGCGGCGGCACCGACCCCGAGCCCGGCATCCCCGCCACCCCCGCGGGCCTCACCGTCGGCAGCCCCACGACGTCCTCGCTGGCCCTGTCCTGGTCCGCCGTCTCCGGCGCCACCTCGTACCACGTCTACCGCGGCGGTACGAAGGTGCAGACGGTGAACGGCACTTCGGCGACGGTGACCGGACTGGCCGCCGACACCGCCTACGACTTCCAGGTCAGCGCGGCCAACGCGGCGGGCGAATCCGCCAAGTCCGCGACCGTCAGCGGCCGCACGTCGAAGGGCAGCACCATCCCGAACCCGAACGTCCCCAAGCACGCCCTGACCGGCTACTGGCAGAACTTCAACAACGGCGCGGCCGTCCAGAAGCTGCGCGACGTCCAGGCCCAGTACGACATCATCGCCGTCTCCTTCGCGGACTCCACGGCCACGCCCGGCCAGATCGTCTTCAACCTCGACCCGGCGGTGGGCTACACCAATGTCGCCGACTTCAAGGCGGACATCGCCGCGAAGAAGGGGGCGGGCAAGTCCGTGATCATCTCGGTGGGCGGCGAGAAGGGCAACGTCACCATCAACAGTGACGCCTCCGCGACCGCGTTCGCCAACAGCGCGTACCAGCTCATGCAGGAGTACGGCTTCAACGGCGTCGACATCGACCTCGAACACGGCATCAACTCGACCTACCTGACCAAGGCCCTGCGCCAGCTGTCCGCCAAGGCGGGCGCGAACATGGTCCTGACCATGGCGCCGCAGACCATCGACATGCAGTCCACCGGCACCGAGTACTTCAAGACCGCACTGGCCGTGAAGGACATCCTGACCGTCGTCAACATGCAGTACTACAACAGCGGTTCGATGCTGGGCTGCGACGGCAAGGTGTACAGCCAGGGCTCGGTCGACTTCCTCACCGCGCTCGCCTGCATCCAGCTCGAAGGCGGCCTCGACGCCTCCCAGGTCGGCCTCGGCGTCCCCGCCTCGACCCGCGGCGCGGGAAGCGGCTACGTCTCCCCGTCGATCGTCAACAACGCCCTGGACTGCCTCACCAAGGGCACAGGATGCGGCACCTTCAGGCCCGCCAGAACCTACCCGGGCCTGCGCGGCGCGATGACCTGGTCCACCAACTGGGACGCGACCGCGGGCAACGCCTGGTCGAACGCGGTCGGCCCGCACGTCCACAACCTGCCGTAACCATCCACGCCCTCCCGTAACCCTCTACACCCCTCCGTGGCGCGCCGGCCCCTCCGGCGCGCCCACCCCCCAGCCGCCCGGCCCGTGCGAGGACGACCCCGCACGCGCCGGGCCCCGGGCCGTCCGGGCCGGGGCGCCGAACAGCCGGTGCGGCAGCGGGCGGTGAGGCGAACAGCCGGTGAGGCGATCAGGATTCGAGAAGCACCGGTGACCTGGTCGCACCTAGCGTGAGGGGCATGGAAAACATCGCATCCGTCACCCTTGAGGTGGCCGACACCGCCGCCGCCGAACTCTTCTACTCGACCGCCTTCGGTCCCGGCCCGCAGCTGCGGCTGCGGGCGGCGGAGGCAGCACCCACGACCGGATTCCGCGGCTTCGTCCTCGCGCTCACCGTCCCGCAGCCGGCCGACGTCGACAGCTTCACCGAGAGTGCGCTCGGCGCCGGGGCGACCGTTCTGAAGCCCGCCGCCAAGTCCCTCTGGGGCTACGGCGCCGTCCTGCGGGCCCCGGACGGGACGATCTGGAAGATCGCGACCTCGGCGAAGAAGAACACCGGCCCCGCCACCCGCCGCATCGACGACATCGTGCTTCTGCTGGGCGTCGCCGACGTGGCCGCCAGCAAGAAGTTCTACGCGGGCCGGGGCCTCGCCGTCGCGAGGAGCTTCGGCAGCAGGTACGTCGAGTTCGAGGCGGGCGGCGGCCAGGTCAAGCTCGCGCTGTACCGGCACAAGGCACTGGCCAAGGACGTCGGCGTCACCCCTGAAGGCACCGCTGCGCACCGGCTCGTACTCGGCGGCGCCGCTGCGGACTTCACCGACCCGGACGGTTTCGCCTGGGAGGCCGCGGCCCCCGCGCACGCCCGGTGAGACCATGGCACATGGACCTGACGCACGCGTTCCCGCTTCGTACGGAGCCCCGATCGGAGTTCTGCGCGAAGTCCCGCACGACCCCCGTGACGGAGCCCCGCACGGATACGTCGACGAAGCCCCGCACAGAGGTGGCGGCCGGGAGCACCGGCCGTCACCGCCGGGCGCGTCCGGGCACTCCGTCGTGAAGCCGGCCCCGGTGCCGCCGCTCGACCCCGAGCTGGGTGCGGTGCTCGCGGCATTTGCCGGGGCAGCGGGCGGCCCCCTCACCCCGGAGAACCTCGCCGCCCGGCAGGCGCGGGACGCCGCAACCCGACCCCGGCCGACGGTCGATGACCTCTGCGACGGCGGCCGATTCGAGGTGGCGGAAATACGGGTACCGGGACTCTCCGGCGCTCCCGACGTCACGCTCGTCAGCGCCAGGCCCGCGGCGAGCACCGGAGAACTGCCCCTGCTGTACTACCTGCACGGCGGCGGACTGGTCAGCGGCAACGCGTGGTCCGTGCTGCCGCGGCTGCTGCGCGAGTGGGCCGCGCCGCTGGGGCTCGCAGTGGTCTCCGCCGAGTACCGGCTGGCGCCGGGCACGCGCTACCCCGGCGCGCTGGAGGACTGCGCCGCCGGACTCGGCTGGGTCCGCAGCCACGCCGGCGCGCTCGGCATCGACCAGGACCGCGTCGTCGTCGGCGGCAAGAGCGCCGGAGGCGGACTCGCCGCGGCGCTCGCCCTGCGCACCCGCGACCGCGGCGAAAGGGCCCCGGCCGGGCAACTGCTGCTGTGCCCGATGCTCGACGACCGGGGCCACACCTTCTCCAGCAGTCAGATGGACGGCACCGACACCTGGGACCGCACCTCCGGCGCCACCGCCTGGCAGGCCTACCTGGGCGACAGGTACGGCGCCGCGGACCTGCCCGCGCACGCGGCACCCGCCCGCGCCACCGACCTCTCCGCTCTGCCCCCCGCCTACCTCGACGTCGGTTCTGCCGAGACCCTCAGGGACGAGGTGGTGGCCTACGCCCAGACGCTCTGGCGGTCCGGCGGCCGGGCCGAACTGCACGTCTGGCCCGGCGCCTTCCACGGCTTCGACACCCACGCCCCGCGTGCGGTGCTCAGCCAGGAGGCCCGCGACACCCGGACCCGCTGGCTCCGGCGCGTCCTGTTCCCGGCCTGAGTCCGGTCCGTCCCGCGGCCCGTCCGCACGGCCGCACAGCGGCGGGGCCGGCCGTGAATTTGTCACCCAGGTATCTAGATCCCGGCGCCCGCACGGTCCAGGGTGGTCCTTTCTCCGTGTGCGGACGAGCGCTGGGAAGGCGGCCCCGAATGAACAGAAGGCGATTACTGGCTGCGATGGCCGGAGCGCTGCCCGCCGCCGTGCTGGCTTCGGGAGAGGCGAGGGCCGGTGCGCCGGCCGGCCCGGCGCAGGAGTGGCAGTCCCTGCCGGTGCCCGGCGGTGTCCCCGCCGCGCAGCTGCGCCGGATCGCCGTCGCCGGGCCCGCCGCGGCCTGGGCCGTCGGCGAGCAGGGCCGCAGCGGCCCCTCGCAGGGCCAGGCGCTGGCCGTGCACTGGAACGGCAGCGGCTGGGTCCAGACCGACCTTTCCCACCTCCACTACACCGGCAGGTTCAACGACGTCGCGGGGATCAGCGCCACCTCCGCCTGGTGCGTCGGCCTGCCCGCCGCAGGCGCCGGCCCGCTGCTGCGCTGGGACGGCACCACCTGGCGCGAGGCCGCGTTCCCCGGCAGCACGGAGCCCGACGTCCGGCTGCACTCGGTGGCGATGGACTGCGACGGGCGGGTGTGGGCGAGCGGCAGCCGGGGCGGCTCGGCCGCACTGCTGCACAAGGACGGCACCTCCTGGCAGTGGCTCGCCCCGCTGCCCGCCGCGAACGCCAACCTGTACCGGGTCGTACGCGGCGCCCCCGGCGAAGTGTGGGTCTGCGGAGACCTGGCCACCGGCGGGGGCTGGTCCGGCTTCGTCGCCCGCTGGAACGGGAAGTGGACCGTGCTGCCGACCCTCGGGGGGCTCCGGCTGAGCATCGGTGACGTGCACGCCGCCGCACCGGACGACATCTGGGCGGTCGGCACGGAAGCCGGGATCGGCGGGCCGCCCGGCCGGCCGGGCAGCCCCGTCCTGGCACACTTCGACGGCACCGCCTGGACCCTGAACGACCCGGGATTCCACGTCGGCGCGCTGACCGGCATCGCCGCCGACGCCCAGGACCGCGCGGCGTGGATCTCCGGCTGGAACTACCGCGACCAGACCCGCAGCACCTATCTGCACCGGGCGGGCGCCACCTGGGCCGCCGTACGGGGCCCCGCCGGCGCGGCGACGGCACCGTACCTCAACGATGTGGCGGCCGTGCCCGGCACCGCCGAATTCCGGTCGGTGGGCATGACCGCGCCCTCGCCCGTCCCGCCGGTCCAGGCGTACGCGGAACGGTTCGCCGGATGACGCGGCTGCGGTACGCCGCGGCGGTCGCCGTCCTCACCCTGCTGTGGACCACCGGGTGCACAGAAGCCCCGGACGTGTCCGCCTACGATCCGCCGGGACCCGGCGCCGTCGCCGCCGCACGGCCGGAGCCGCCGCAGCCGTCTGCCTCCGACTCCGACTCCGCGAAGGACGCGGCGGGGGTCACGAAGGAGCCCCGGACCGGCCCGGCGGACCCCACCCGCAAAACCCCGAAGGCGCGGCCCCGCCCCCGGCAGAAGTACCCCGTGCTGTACCTCGGGGACTCCCTCGCCATGGAGAGCCAGCGGGTGCTCGGCAAGCGGCTGGGCGACACCGGCCGGGCGACGGTTCACAGCGCGCCCTACTCCGGCACCACACTGTGCGACTACCTGAGCGGCCGGGCTGTCGACTCCCTCGTACCGCCCCAGGACAAGGCGGCGGCCCTGGTCACGACGCACCGGCCGCGCGTCGTCGTCCTCCAGTTCTGGGGCAACGCCTGGGGATACACCCCGTGCATGGACAACATCCCCCAGGGCAGTGCCCCGTACTACGAGCGGTACGCGAAGGACGCCGACACCCTCACCGCGCAGATCGCGGCGGCGGCCAGGTCCGCCGGAATCCCCCGGCCCCGGATCGTCTGGGTGCTCCAGGGCCCGGACGCCTTCTCGGCCGACCGCACCCGGCGCGTCAACGACCTCTACCGGGCGCAGGCATCGGCCACCGGTGACTCGGTCTCCGACGCGGGACGGGCGGTGAGCGGTGAGGCCGGGCGGTACGTCTGGCAGCAGCGGCTGCCCTGCACCGGCGAGGAGCGCGCCCGCGCCGGCGACTGCCGGAACGGGCTCGCGGAGATGCACAGGGACGACGACCCCCTGCACTTCTGCCAGGCGCCGACCACCTCGAAACCGCAGCCGTGCCCGGTGCACTCACCGGGAATCGCCCGCTACACCAAGGCGATCACGGCGACCGTCGACGCCTACCTGCGGAGGGCCGACTGAGCGGGTGCGCCTCGCGGAACGGTGCGCCGTGACGGCTTCGACGGACAGAACTCCGCGTTCATCACGTCCATGAGGGGCTGCGCCTGCCAGTCGCCATTGGTGTTGAGAGTCAGCTGCCTGCGCCCGTCCTCGGTGGTCAGGACCAGCGTCAACGACCCGATGGTGTGGCCTCCGTGGCCCCAGAGCACCGTGCCGCAGCTGGTCGTCATCGTCATGAGGCCAAGGCCGTACCCCTCCGACGGGGCCTGCGGCGTGGGGAGCGTGGTCTTCATCGCCTTCAGTTGCTCCGGCGGGAGGAGCTTGCCGCGTACCAGGGCGCGGACGAAGCGGTTCAGGTCGCCGGTGGTGGAGATGATGTCGCCGTCCGCCCAGCCCTGTGAGCCGTTGAACTCGGTGACGTCGTCGATCCGGTCGGGCTTCTCGGCGAAGAGCTTCGCGTACGCGCGACTGCTGGGCCGCGGCATGCGGCTGCTGTTGCCGGGGTTCGACGTGCCCTTCAGGCCGAGCGGGCCGATGATGCGGTGGCGCACCTGGGACTCGTAGGACCGGCCGCTCACCTTCTCGATGATCAGTCCGGCCAGGATGTAGTTGGTGTTCGAGTACGAGTGGCGGTCGCCGGGCTCGAAGAGCGGCGGGTGGGAGAGTGCCACCTTCACGTGCTTGGCGGGCGGCAGGGTGTCGTAACGGTGCTCGAGGAAGCCCTCGCCGACCATGTACGTCCGGAGGTACTCCTCGTCCGCGAGGTAGTCGAAGAGGCCGCTGCTGTGGTTGAGGAGCTGACGGACCTTGATCTTCCGGCCGTCGTTGCCGTTGCCCCGGACCATGCCGGGGAGCCAGCGGTCCACCGTGTCGTCGAGGTCGAGCCTGCCCTCCGCCTCCAGCTGGAGCAGGACGGTGGACACGAACATCTTGGTGACGCTGGCGACCCGGAACCGGTCGTCCTTGCCACGCGGTGCACCCGTCCGCATGTCGCCCACGCCCGCGGCCGACTTCCAGGTCCCCCGGTCGTCCCGGGTCTGCACGGTGATGCCCGGCAGCCCGCCCGCCACGAGCGCCTCCATCGCGCGCCGGGTCGACTCGTGACCCCGGTCCGTGACGGCCGTGGCCCGGGTCGTGGACGGGGGAGACGCGTGGGCCGCCGGGACGGTGAAGGCGGTGGTGGCCACCGCTGCCGCCAGCAGCCCCGCGGCCCCGGCCCGTGTGGTGTTCGTCAAGCGCATGTCGGCCCCTCTGCTCGATGCCCGTGCCCGTTCTGTGCGGGCTGTGCGGTGCCTGTGACGTCTGTGCACCCGCTCAGCAAGACCACGAACATTCCAGGAGGGTTGAGCTGATCATCGGGAGAAGACGACGCATGCCGAGGAACGAAGGGGAACCGTCACGGGGCAGGGGCGTCCGTACGGCGGGCCGGACGGCCGAGACGGACCGGCACCCCCGGCGAGTACAGGACACTGACGGGCGGCCCGGCCGGTGCGGGCAGACCCGCCGAGGTGATCAGGTCCTCCTCGCAGTCGAGCAGCTCGGCGCGATGCAGCGGCCAGCGCGGATGCTCGTTCGGCAGAAACGCCGCGGTGCCGCCGAAGAACGCGTTGTGCATCCCCCAGCGGGCGGTCAGGAAGTGCTCCAACCCGCTTGGCTCCGCGAGGGGTTCACCGGGCCGTACGGTGATCCGGCTGCGGGCGCCGCGCGGTCCCGGCCACCGGCGGGCACTGGTGTAGGTCACCCGGTCGCCGGTGGTGCGCACCGACATCCGCGACCACAGGTACGGCAGCCGGAAGCCCACCCGTCCCAGTACCACCGGGAGGAGCCGCGCCGCGTCCATCGACAGGAAGACCACGCCGCGCCGCCCGTGCGCGTCCACCGAGTACAGCCGCACATTGGTCTCCGGGAAGTTCCCGAGGTACGGCACACCGGGCAGCCCGAGCCAGCCCACCCGGTGCATGCGGAACGCGACCAGCCCGACGTAGGTGAGGCCCTCGTGCGTGTCGGGCACCGTGCCGCGCGGCAGCAGCCGCGCCACGGTCTTTGGCGCGACGGCCCAGTGGACGAAGGCGAGATCGAGCCACTCCTGGGTGAGCAACGGCAGGCGCACGCCGGAGGGCGCGCCGGGCGTGACGGATCCGGGTTTCTGCACGGCACCAGCATGTCAGCGGACGAACGCACAGAGTGGCGCATCGGAATTCCCACGTATGAATCCGGCCGTACGAGGAAGCCGACCATGACAACCCGGACAGAACTTCCCCCGACCCTCTGGAGGCGTCCCCGTTGAAGCACGGCGACAACGACAACGGCGAGCACACCGCCATCAAGAACGTCTTCGTGATCGGCCTCGACGAGGCCAATCTGCCGACCCTGCGCGCGGTGCCGCACGCCGACACCTACCGCTTCCACCCCCTGCTCACCATCGAGGAGCTCCAGAGCGGCGAGGTCTCGGTCCCTGAGCTGCTCGCGAAGGCGGAAGGCATCCTGGACGCCTTCGACGGCCCCATCGACGCGATCGTCGGCTACTGGGACTTCCCTGTGAGCACCCTCGTCCCGATCCTGAGCGAGCGGTACGGCACCCGCAGCACGAGCCTCGAGTCGGTCGTCAAGTGCGAGCACAAGTACTGGAGCCGGCTGGAGCAGGCGAAGGCCGTCGACGAGCACCCCCGGTTCGGGCGGGTGGACATGGAGAGCGCGGACCCGCAGCCGCCCGAGGGCATGCGCTTCCCCATGTGGGTCAAGCCGGCCCTCTCGTACTCCTCCGAACTCGCCTTCGGCGTGAAGGACCTGGCCGCGTTCCAGGAGGCCGTCGGCGAGATACGCGGGGGAGTGGCCAGGGTGGGCCGCCCCTTCGAGGACATCCTCGACCGGCTCGACCTGCCCGAGGAGATGGCGGGCGTGGGCGGCAGGGTCTGCCTCGCCGAGGAGACCCTCACCGGCGTCCAGGTCGCCGTCGAGGGCTATGTGCACCAGGGTGAGGTCACCGTCTACGGCGTCCTCGACTCCATCAACTACCCCGGGTCCTCCAGCTTCCTGCGCCACCAGTACCCCTCCGCGCTCCCCGAGCCGGTGATCCGCCGGCTGCACGACGTGTCCGGGCGGGTGATGCGCCAGATCGGCATGGACAACGCCACCTTCAGCATCGAGTACTTCTACGACCCGCAGGAGGACGCGCTCAACCTGCTGGAGATCAACCCCCGGCACTCCCAGTCGCACGCCGAGCTCTTCGAGTACGTCGACGGCGTGCCCAACCACCACTGCATGCTCGCCCTCGCCCTCGGCCGCGACCCGGCGCTCCCGCACCGTCAGGGCCCCTACAAGGTCGCCGCCAAGTGGTACTACCGGTGGTTCGCCGACGGCACCGTGCGCCAGGCGCCGGGCCCCGAGGACCTGGCGCGGATCGAGCGGGAGATCCCGGGCGTGCGGGTCGACATCGTCCCCGCCGAGGGACAGCGGCTCTCCGACACCGAACAGCAGGACAGCTACAGCTACGAACTCGCGCACATCTTCACCGGCGGCGACAGTGAGGAGGACATCCGCGCCAAGTACGACCGCTGCGTGGCCGCCCTCGGCCTGGACTTCACGGACACCCGGCCCGGCGGCCAGGGCCTGAAGAACCACTGAACCGGCCCACCGCCCCACCGCACGAGAGCCCGCAGACCGAAAGGAGCGGCCGCACCGCATGCGCTATGTGAGCAACCTGCCGTACGCCACCAAGGAGGAGGAACACGTCGTCCCCGCCCGGGACGGCACCCGCCTCTCCGCCCGGATCTGGCGCCCGGTCTCCTCCGACGAGGAGCCCGTCCCGGCGGTCCTGGAGTACATCCCCTACCGCAAGCGCGACCTGTCCGCCGTACGCGACTCGATCCACCACCCGTACATGGCGGGCCACGGCTACGCCTGCGTACGCGTCGACCTGCGCGGCACGGGGGACTCCGAGGGCGTGCTTGCCGACGAGTACCTGGAGGTCGAGCAGACCGACGCCGAGGACGTCCTGGCCTGGCTCGCCGAGCAGCCCTGGTGCGACGGGAACACCGGCATGATGGGCATCTCCTGGGGCGCCTTCGCCGCACTCCAGGCCGCCGCCCGCCGCCCTCCGTCGCTGCGTGCCGTCGTCCTCGCCTCCTTCACCGACGACCGCTACGCCGACGACATGCACTACATGGGCGGCGCCATGCTCTCCGACAACCTCGCCGAGGCGGGCACCATGTTCGCCTACGCCACCTGCCCGCCCGACCCGGCCGTCGTCGGCGACCGCTGGCGAGAGATGTGGCGGGAGCGGATGGAGCACACCCGTCCGTGGATCCTCAACTGGCTGCGCCACCAGCGCCGCGACGACTACTGGCGGCAGGCCTCCGTCTGCGAGGACTACTCCGCCGTTCAGGTGCCGGTGCTCGCCTCCAGCGGCTGGGCCGACGGCTACTCCAACGCCGTCACCCGCGTCCTGGAACACCTCGACGTCCCCCGCAAGGGACTGATCGGGCCCTGGTCCCACAAGTACCCCCACCTGGGTGAACCGGGACCCGCCATCGGCTACCTCCAGGAAGTCGTCCGCTGGTGGGACCACTGGCTCAAGGGCGTCGACAACGGCGCCACGGACGGCCCGATGCTGCAGGCCTGGATGCAGGAGAGCGTGCCGCCCTCCACCGCCTACGAGGAGCGCCCCGGCCGCTGGGTCGGCGAACCGTCCTGGCCCTCCCCGCACATCACCCCCGTCAGCCACCCCCTGCTGCGGCACCGCATCGCCGCCGAAGGGACCGCTCCGGAGGGCGAAGGAGAGCCCATGACGGTGCAGTCGCCGCTCTCGGTGGGCCAGTTCGCGGGCAAGTGGGCGTCCTACAACGCGCCCCCCGACCTGCCCTACGACCAGCGCGAGGAAGACGGCGGCTCGCTCGTCTTCGACACCGAACCGCTGACGGAGAGCGTCGAGATCCTCGGCGCCCCGACCGTCGAACTCGACCTCACCGTCAGCGAACCCGTCGCCACCATCGCCGCGCGCATCTCCGACGTCGCCCCGGACGGCAGCGCCACCCGCGTCACCTACGGCCTGCTCAACCTGGCCCACCGCGCGGGCACCGGAGAACCCGAACCGGTCGAGCCGGGCCGCCGCTACCGGGCGAAGGTCCAGCTCAACGGCGTCGCCCAGGCGTTCCCGCCGGGCCACCGCATCCGGCTCTCGCTGTCGACGTCGTACTGGCCGCTGGCCTGGCCGCCGCCCCGCCCGGCTCTGCTGAGCGTGTACGAGGGCACCAGCACGCTCACCCTGCCGGTACGCCCCGCCTCGGAACCGGACGAGCTTCCGCGCCGGCCCTTCGGCGAACCCGAGGGCTGCACCCCGCTGCCCAGCACCCGGCTCAGCCCGCCGGAGGAACGCTGGGAGGTCCGTCGCGACCTGATCGGATACGGCTCCACCCTGGAGATCGTCAAGGACCGGGGCACCGTGCGCATCGACGACATCGGACTCGACACCGGGCTGCGCGCGGAGGAGCGCTACACCGCGCATGCCGACGACTTCACCTCCGTCGGCGGCGAAACCGCCTGGACGATGCGCTTCACCCGCGACGACTGGGACGTACGGGTGGAGACCCGCACCGAACTGCACTGCACGGAGCACGAGTTCCTCGTCGACGCGACACTGGACGGCTACGAAGGAGACCGCAGGGTGTTCTCCGCCACCTGGAACGAGACCGTTCCCCGGGACAACCTGTGACCGGCCCGGGCCACCCGGCAGCACGAGACCGCCGGCGGGGACAGCCTGTGACCGGCCGGGGCCACCCGGCACGCGACCATCGGCGGGGACAGCCCACTGCCCGCCGGGGCGCGCGATGACGCTCTCCGACGCGGTGTTCGCGGCGCTCGGCGCGGGCGCACTGCTCGCGGCCGTGCTGCCGCGGGCGCTGTCCGGGCGCCCGCTGTCGCTGCCGCTGGTGTTCCTGGCGGGCGGCTTCTGCGTGTACCTGCTGCCGCTCCCGCTGCCGGACGTCGATCCGGTGCAGAACCGGCTGGTGACCGAGCACCTCACCGAGGTCGTGGTGATCATCGCGCTGATGGGCGCCGGCCTCGCGCTCAACAGGCCGGTCGGCCGGCGCCGCTGGGGCACCACCTGGCGGCTGCTCGGCCTCACCATGCCGCTGACCGTCGTGGGCACCGCCCTGCTGGCGTGGTGGCTGCTGGACTGGCCGCCGGCCGCCGCGCTGCTGCTCGGTGCCGTCCTCGCCCCCACCGACCCGGTGCTCGCCTCGGAGGTGCGGGTGGGCGAGCCCACGGACGACGAGCACGACGAGGACGAGGTGCGCTTCGCCCTCACCAGCGAGGCCGGCCTCAACGACGGTCTTGCCTTCCCGCTCACGTACGCCGCCGTCGCCCTGGCCGCCGCGGCGGGCAGTGGCTGGTCCGCGGACTGGGTGGGGAAGTGGGCCGTCCAGGACGTCGCGTTCAAGTGCACCGTCGGCGTCCTGGGCGGCCTGCTGATCGGCCGCCTGCTGGGGTGGCTGCTCTTCCGCCCCAACTCCCCGGTGCTGCGGCTGTCCGCCCACAAGGAGGGTTTCGTCGCGCTCGCCGCCACCTTCCTGTCGTACGGCGTGACCGAACTGGCGGGCGGCTACGGCTTCCTCGCGGTGTTCACCACCGCCTGCACCATCAGGGCCGCCGAACGCGCGCACGGCTACCACAACGTCCTGCACGACTTCGTGGAGCAGATCGAGCGGCTGTTCACCGCGGCCGTGCTGTTCCTGCTGGGCGCCTTCATCGCGACCGGCGGGCTCGCCGCGCTGACCTGGCAGGGCGCGCTGGCCGTGCTGGCGGTGCTGCTGGTGGTCCGGCCGCTGAGCGGCTGGGCCGGACTCACCGGCGGCAGCCTGCCGGGCAGGGAGCGCTGGGTGGTCGCCGCCTACGGCATCCGGGGCATCGGCTCGCTGTACTACCTGGCGTACGCGCTGGGGGAGCAGGACTTCCCGGTGCCGGCCGAGGAGCTGTGGGCGGTGGTGACGTTCACCGTGCTGGTCTCGGTGGTGCTGCACGGCGTGTCGGCGGGCCCGGTGGTCACCCGGCTCGACCGGCTGCGCACGCAGGAATCGACGGAGCAGCCGGGGGCCGCCGAGCAGCCGGCTCCGGGCGCGGGGACGGAGCGGGAGCCGTCCGCGCGCCCGGAGCCGGAGCAGGAAGAAGGGCCTACGGGGCGGGAGCACCGGCAGGGGACGGAGGCCGGGTGAGGAAGTCGAGCAGGGTGTCCGTCGCGTCCAGGGCCGTGCTGACGCTCCCGAAGTTCGCGGGCGGCGGTACCTTCGCTCCCGGCCAGGTGTGGCCCGCGCCGTGCATCACCAGGAGCTCGACGGGTGCTCCGCCCGGCGTGCCGGGAGCCCAGAACGTCCGGTCGTAGCCCTTGCGCACCTCCGTCCTCGGCGGCTTCGTACCGGCGGCGCGGGCGAACGCCTCCGCACTCGTGCGGGTGGCGAGCGTCGCCGTCATCGGCTCCTCGCCCGGCTTCGGCGGCGGCGGGTTCGGCACGCCGGCGAGCGGGCGGACCGGGTCCTTCTCCCCGTACACGAGCAGCACGGGAACCCGCGCGGGCGCGGCCGAGGCGAGTTCCTTGGCCACGCCGACCGGCAGCTGGCCGGACACGGCGACCGCCCCCGCCACCTTCCGCGGGCGCTGGGCCGCCATCCGCAGGGCCATGGAGCCCCCGTTGGAGAAGCCCACCGCGTACACCCGTTCCGGGTCGGCCTCGCCGCGCCGCACCAGGTCGCCCACCAGGGCATCGGCGAACCGGACGTCCACGCCGGGGTCGGGGCGCCGCGGCGTGGGCGTGGTGTCCGCGCTCCACATCTTGTCCAGCGCCTCCAGGTGCGCGACCAGCATCCCCTTTGCCCCGGCGGCCTTGTCGAGCCTGCCACGCTCGCGCATCTCCTCGGCGTTCTCGCCCCGGCCGTGGAAGGCGAGGACGAGCGGACGGGCCCGGCGCTCGCCGCCGGGCCGGTGCAGCAGGTACGAGCGGTCGGTGGCACCCACCTTCAGCCGCTCGCGGGAGTCGGAGGCAGGCGCGGACGCGGCGCGGGACGCGGCGGAGGAAGAGGCGGCCGGCTCCTGGGACTTCGCCGGAGCCCCGGCACAGCCCGCCGCGGACAGTGCGAGCAGAGCGGACAGCGGAACGGACACGAGTGCGGACGCGGAAGGGCGGGAGAGCGTGCCGCGTGAACCACGGAAGAAGGTCATGGCGGAAGAAGAACAGCGCTCCGGTCCTGATGTCCAAGATCAGTATTGATCTGACATCCATACAGACGCGATATCGTTGCTGCTCGTGGACCTGATCCGGCACCTGGAGTGCTTTGTGGCCGTTGCAGAAGAGTCACACTTCGGCCGTGCCGCAGCCCGCCTCGGGATGGCCCAGCCGCCTCTTTCGCAGCGCATACAGCGCCTGGAGCGCGAGCTCGGGGTGCGGCTCTTCGACCGCACCAGCCGCCAGGTGGCGATCACCCGTGCGGGCGCCCTGCTGCTCGATGACGCCCGCGAACTGCTGGCCCGCACCGAGGCGTTGCGGGCCACCGCCCGCCGCGCCCGTGACGGTGAGAGCGGACGGCTGCGGGCCGCCCTTCCGACGGGTCTCGCGGGCGAGACCCTGGCGGCGATCCTGGCCGGCTTCCGCGCCCTGCACGCGGACGTCGAACTGGAACTGCACGAGGTGTCCACCACCGAGCAGCTCGCCCAGTTCGCCTCGCACGACCTGGACGTCGGACTCCTCCACCACCCCTGCGACGTCGGCGGACTGGAACTCGGCCCGGTGCTCCGCAGGGAGCTGGGCGTACTGCTGTCGCGCGAGGCGCCGGCGGCGACGCTGGACGAGGTGCCGCTGGCCGCGCTCAGCGGGCACGACCTGGTCATGTTCCACCGGGCCGACGCCCCCGCTCTCTTTGACGACCTGCTGACGACCTGTGCGCGCAACGGCTACACGCCCCCGGCCGTACGGCACGGGCAGGGCACCGCCTTCGTCCACGGTCTGATCACGGCGGCGAAGGCGGTTGCCTTCCGGCCCAAGGACGTGGCGCTCGCGCGGAACCCGGGCTGGGGAGGCGAGCTGACCTGGCGGCCGCTGGCCGGAGCGCCCCTCGCCTGGCGGCACTCGGTCGCGTGGCCGCGCGGGCGCGAGGACCGGGCGGTCGCCTCGTTCGCGGAGGTGACGACGCGGGCGTTGCGCAGAGGCGCGGGCGTCGGCGCGGACCTCCCGGCGGGCCCGCTGCACCTGCGCCCGGCCGCGGAGTACTGGCTGTGAGGGCGCGCCCCGGGACCTCGCCCCGGCCGACGCCCACCCCGGCACCGCCCGCCGACACAGCCGGGGCCGGCGCGCCCGTACCTGGGGCCCCCACGCAGGGGACCGTCATAGCCCTTGCGCCCGCATCCTGGACCGTCAGGGCCCTTGCGCCCGTACCTGGCGCCCCCAGGGCCGACGCGCCACCGTGGCGCGGGAGCGCCGAGCCCGATTCGCCCCCGTGCGGGGCCGCCGAGACCGTGGAGCAGGCACTGTGACGACCACCCTCCACCGCCGCCGCATCGCCGCGGCCTTCGCCGAGGCCGGCGTCGTGGGCCGGCTGCACGCCCGCGACATCGACTCCGGCGCGGAACTCGGCCTGGACGCCGATCACCCCGTGGTCACCGCGAGCGTCCACAAGCTCTGCCTGCTGGTGGCCCTCCACGAGAGGGCCGCCGCGGGCGAGCTGGACCTCACCGAGCAGACGGACTGCGTCGCCGGCGACCGGGTCGCGGGCCCCACCGGCATGGGCGCGATGCTCGATCCCGTGCGGATGTCCCTGCGCGACACCGCCTTCCTGATGATGTCCGTCAGCGACAACGCGGCGGCCGACATCCTGCTGCGCCGGGTCGGCCTGGACGCCGTCAACCGCACGACGTCCCGCCTCGGCCTCACCCACACCCACGCCGTCCACACCTTCGGCGAGCTCTTCGCGTCCATCCGCGAGGACGCGGGTCCCGACGGGGCGCAGGCCCTGGCCGACCCGTACGTCACCCAGCGCCTGCGCGCCCTCGACCCGGCCCGCACCAACCGCAGCACCCCCCGCGACATGACCGGCCTGCTGGCCGCGCTCTGGCGCGACGAGGCGTCCACCCCGGCACACGGGGCGGCGATGAGGCGGCTGCTCGGGCTCCAGGTGTGGCCGCATCGGATGGCGTCCGGCTTCCCCTTCGACGACGTCCACGTGGCGGGCAAGACCGGCAGCCTGCCGACGCTGCGCAACGAGGTCGGCGTCGTCGAGTACCCGGACGGCGGGCGGTACGCCGTCGCGGTCTTCACCCGCGCCGCCAGTACGGCGGCGACGCTGCCCCCGGCGGACGCGGTCATCGGCACGACGGCCAGGCTGGCGGTGGACGCGCTGCGGGCGGGGCGGACGACCCCCTGAACCGCCGACGGCCCCGGCCCCGCGTTCGGCTCCCGCCGTCCGGAGCCCCGCGTTCGGCTCGCCCCGGCTCCGGCCTCGCGCTCAGCTCCCGTCGTCCAGCACGTGCCGCAGCGCCTTGGCGAACTCCTCCGGAGCTCCGTGCTGGCCGAACTCGCCGCCCAGGAAGCCGCCGTGGTGGCTCGGGAAGACCGTCGGCTCGCCGCCCAGGCCCGCCGCCACACCGGCCGCGGCACGGGCCGCGAGCTCGCCCTCGGACTCCCGGCCCGCCGCGATCACGACGCGGGTGGCGGCGGCCCGCAGCGCGGGGAAGTCGGGCCGGTAGCTCGTACAGCCACGGATGTTCTGACCGAGCAGCGGGTCGTTGCGCGAGCCGTCGTCCTCGGTGGGCAGGCCGAAGTCGGCGGCGGAGGGGGCGGGTTCGTCCGCCCAGGTGGCAGGGAACGGACCCTTCCTGGAGGTCACCCCGATGAACTTCGCCATGGCCGGGCCGAACCCCTCGCGCAGGTACGTCTCCCGGAGGTCCGCGCAGACCTCCAGCGCGGCCTCCCGGTCGGGGAGCACCTGGGCGACCGGCGGCTCGTGGGCGACGAGGGTGCGCAGCAGACCGGGGTGGGCGGCGACCAGGGCGAGCGCGTTGACCGCGCCGCCGCTGCTGGCGAACATGTCCACCGGGCCCGCGCCGATCGCCTCGACGACGCTCCGCAGGTCGGCCGCGTGCTCCTCGGGCGTCAGCTCGGCCGTGTCGTCGTCGCGGGTGCTGCGGCTCACGCCCCGCGGGTCGTAGGTGACGATCGTACGGTCGGTGAAGTGCGAGGCCAGCGAGGCGAACCCGGAGGCGTCCATGGGCGAGCCGACCAGGAACAGGACGTCGCCACCGCCCCCGCCGTCGCTCTCGCGGATGTCATAGGTCAGCGTGGCACCGGGGACGGACAGGGTGCGGGTCTCTGTGGCGGTCATGGACGGCTCCTGGGGGAGTGTGCGGGGGAGGCGCTCGTTCGCCTCTGCCCCGTGCCGTTCGGCAGATGGCCCCTTGCTGATGTGTAGACCGCGGGACCGCCCGGAAATCATCGGTCGGCGGACCACGGGATCACGCGCACGCGGACCACGGGACCACCGGCGCGCACCACGGGATCACGCGTGCGCACGGGAGGCGGGATCACCGGCGCGCGGCCGGCGGGATCAGCCGTGCGCACGTCCGCCGGGCCGTCCGCAGCCGGTGCGCCGTCGCGTGCCGACGCCGCTGCCACTCGCCCCGGGGGAGCCCGACCCGCTGGCCGCCGCCGGTGATCAGGGCGTTGACGGGCGCGTGCGGATCGGCGGCGATCCCCTTGGCCACCAGTACCCCGACCACCAGCGGGCCCAGGGCCACCACGAGAGCCGAACCCGCGACGGTCACGCGGCGCAGGTGCGGGTGGTTCGCGGTCGGCGCGGAGGGCGGAGTCGTTGAGGTCATGCCCCCATTCCAGCAACGATGTACCGGCCGGTAATCGGGGCGGATACTCATGCCGTACGGCGCGAGGTACTCAGATGTCACGAGGGTCCCTGAGCTCGTCCGGGTGGAGGGCGTCGAGCAGCAGGGTGAGGCCGAAGGTGAACTCCTCCGCGTAGTCGTAACCGGGTCGCAGGACGTGCTCGGTGGCCAGTTCGGCCAGGTGGGGGTAGGTGTCGGCGGGCATCGCTGCCAGCAGGGTGCCCGCCAGCTCCTCCAACTCGGCCGCGCCGCGGAACGGCAGGCTCTGTTCCTGGAGCACGAAGCCGTACAGATAACTGTCGATCAACGAGATGGCGTGCGCGGCCATCGGTACGGAGAAGCCCCCGTCGCGCAGGACTCCGAGGACGGCGTCGTGATGGCGCAGCGTCGCCTGCCCCGGCCGGGAGCGGGAGTCCATCAGGCCGACCGCCCACGGGTGCCGCCCGAGGACGTCGCGGGCACTGAGCGCACGCTGCCGCATGGCACTTTTCCAGTCCGTGGCGCGCGGCGGCAGCTCGATCTCGCCGAACACCACGTCCACCATGCCGTCGAGGATGTCCTCCCGGCCCGCCACATGGTGATAGAGCGACATCGCCTCCACGCCCAGCGGCTCGGCGATGGCCCGCATGGTGAGCGCGGCGGACCCCTTCGCGTCGGCGACCGCCACCGCGGTACGGATCACCCGCTCGCGACTGAGCGGGGTGCGCCCCGCCGCCTTGCTCCGGCCCTTGGCCGCCGCCGTACCACTCTCCGCACCGCTTCCCGTACCCATGCGCCCTCCGATGCTCAGGCCCGTGCCTCGCTCTGCCCGCCCCATTGACGGCCTTACGGCATAAGGCTACCTTGCCTTACAACATAAGGCAGACGCATCGGGGAAAAGGGGCAGCGCCATGGGCACGGAGCGCATCAAGAAGGTCTGCATCGTCGGAGCCTCGGGGAAGCTGGGGCAGTACATGGTCGGTCAGGCCCTGGAGCGCGGTGACGAAGTGGTCGGCGTGTGCCGGGAGCGCAGCGTGCCCAAACTGGCGGCGTACGCAGGCCGGATGACCGTCGTCCCCGGCGCCACGAACGACCCGGATGTGATCAGGCGGGCGGTCGCCGGGTGCGACGGCGTGCTGACGGTGCTCGCTCCCTGGGGCGTCCAGCAGTACTCGTCGGGAACGGCCCAGGCGGTGCTCGACCACGCCGAACCGGGTGCGCGCCTGGTCTTCTCCTGCGGCTGGCACATCACGCGCGACGGCAAGGACACCTACTCGCGGCTCTTCACCTGGGGCGTGCGCGCCGTCGCCGTACTCGCCAGACTCGTCCGGGTCGGGGAGCTCGACGACCAGGTGGAGGCGTGCCGCAGGGTGTTCGCGAGCGACACCCGGTGGACGGTGGTGCGCGGCAGCAATCTCGAGGAGGGCGAGAGCGAGGGGCTGCCCGTGTGGAGCCGGCACGTGGGCGACCCGGTCCTGGCCGGCAACCTGACGCGGCGCGTCGACTTCGCCCTCTTCATGGTCGAGGCACTCACCGACGACAGCCTCGTCCAGGAGGCCCCGGCGATCGTCGGCTGCCGCACGCCGAGCGCACTGGCGCACGCCGCAAGCGCGCAGGGCCGGGCGGCCGGACACGAATCCACGGGCGCCAAGACACCGCTCCGGCCTTCCACGGGCGTCGGCCCGGACGCGTAACCGCCCCCTCGCTCGCCCCCAGTCCCCGAGGAATTCCCCTCAGACCCGAGGAATTCCTCAGTCCCCGATGAGTTCCGCCAGTGCGACGGCCGGGTCCGGGGACGGCGGGCCCGCGGGCCACCAGATGTCCGCCTCGGCCCGGTAGGGGTACCAACGGCCGTCCCTGCCCACCCGCAGCTGCAACCCCCGGCCGGTCAGGGTCCAGTGGTTGCCGTCGACCGAGAACGCGGGCAGCTCGTCCTCCTCCCAGCCCGCCGTGAGCGCCGTACGGCTCCTGGCCGTCTCGGCACGCGACGGGCTCCAGTGCTCCCGGAGCACCTCCAGACCCGCAGGACCGCCGGTGCGCCAGGCCGCGACGGCCCGGTCCAGCTCCGCACTCCGGCCGGCGGGCCCCGCGCCCTCGCCCTCGCTCTTGCCCTGGCCCGTGCCCTCGCCTTCGCCCACGCCTTCGCGAAGCCGGGCCAGCAGCTTCGGATGCGGGTGCTCGGCGGCGATCCGTACGGTGTCCTGCCAGACGTCGAGCGGCGGCTGCGGCTCGTCGGTGAAGCCGAGCGCGTACCCGAGCAGGCCGTGGGCACGCCGCGCCGCGTCGGCCGCGAGCCGGCCCAGTGGGTCCGCCTCGATGCCCGCCGTGTGCGGGCCGGGCGCGTCATGGGGCGGCTCCGGCGGGCGGTGCTGCGGCGGGAGAGCGGGCAGCGGCAGCCGTGGCCGTGCGTACACCTCGGCGGCCGGCGTTCCGCGCGCGCCCGCCACCGCTCCGGGCGCGCCCGCCCCGCCGCCCGCCCCGGTGGCGGCCTCCTCGTCGTCCTCTTCTTCCCCGTCGGTCTCGTCGGCACCGGTCAACGCCCGCAACAGAAGTACGGACTTGAGGTCGTCCAGCGCCCGCGCGCCCTCGCGCCCGCGTACCAGCAGGAGCAGCAGCGGGTCCTCGTCGAGCAGCCAGGAGAACTGGTAGCCGAGCGCCACCGCGTGCGAGCACGGCAGGTCGAACTCGCCGCAGTCGCAGTCCGGTTCCAGTTCGCCGTACCCGGGCAGCAGCCCGAGCCTGGCGTCCTCGGCGGCCTCCAAGAGGTCGGCGGGCAGCTCACCCGCGAGCAGCGCCTCGCACACCCCGGGCCGCCCGGCCGACTTGTGCCACAGCTCCTCCCACTGTTCCTCGGCGAGCACGGGCACGGCGATCGTGCTCGTGTACGTCTCCTCGCCCGCGTGCACCCGGGCGGCGATGCGGCCCGGGCCCACGGTGAGCGGGCCGACCGTGCCCGAACGGGCCACCGTACGACCGTGTTTGAGAGCGTCCTCCTGCGACCAGGTGTCCTCCAGCGCGCCGGCCCACTCGTTGCCCCACCAGGACGTGCCGCGCACCCGGCTGCCCCGGCGCGCCGCGAAGGCGGCGAACCCCCGGGCGGCGGCCTCGCCGGAGCCACCCCCGCCCTCTTCGTAACCCCCGTCTTCTTCGTACTCCTCGTTCCCCCCGTCTTCTTCGTACTCCTCGTTCCCCTCGTCTTCTTCGTACTCCTCGTGCACGTCGTTCATCGCGCGCTCCTCAGCTCGACCAGGTTCGCGAGTTCGTCGTTGCCCAGCTTGCTCAGGGCCTGCTCGCCCGAGCCGAGTACGGCGTCGGCGAGTTCCTGCTTGGCGCCGAGCAGGGCGGCGATCCGGTCCTCCACGGTGCCTTCGGCGATCATCCGGTGCACCTGCACCGGCTTGGTCTGGCCGATCCGGTACGCCCGGTCCGTGGCCTGCGCCTCCACGGCCGGGTTCCACCAGCGGTCGTAGTGCACGACGTGGTCGGCGCGGGTCAGGTTGAGGCCGGTGCCCGCCGCCTTCAACGACAGCAGGAACACCGGGACCTCGCCGTTCTGGAACCTCTCGACCATTTCCTCGCGCCGGGGAATCGGGGTGCCGCCGTGCAGCAGCTGAGCGGGCATCCCCCGGTCGGCCAGATGACGTTCCAGCAGGCGAGCCATGGCGACGTACTGGGTGAAGACCAGGACCGCGCCGTCCTCCGCGACGATGGTGTCGACGAGCTCGTCGAGCAGGTCCAGCTTGGCGGAACGGCCGGTCAGCCGGAGCCCGTCGGCCGCCGGGTCCTCCTTGAGGAACTGGGCCGGGTGGTTGCAGATCTGTTTGAGCCCGGTGAGCAGCTTGAGCACGAGGCCACTGCGGGCGATGCCCTCGGTGGCGCGGATCTCGGCCATCACCTCGCGCACCCGCCTCTCGTACAGCGCGCGCTGTTCGTCGGTGAGGACGACGGGGCGGTCCGTCTCGGTCTTGGGCGGCAGTTCGGGCGCCACACCGGGGTCGGACTTGCGGCGCCGCAGCAGAAAGGGGCGCACCAGCTGGGCCAGCCGCTCGGCGGTGTGCCGCTCCTCCGGCGGCCCCGTCCGCTCGGCCTCCACGGGGGCGGCCCAGCGGCGCCGGAACCGGGCGTGGCTGCCCAGCAGCCCGGGGGTGGTCCAGTCGAGCACGGCCCACAGTTCGAAGAGGCTGTTCTCGACGGGGGTGCCGGTGAGGGCGACGCGGGCGTCGGCGGGGATGCGGCGCAGTGCCCGGGCGGTGGCCGAAGCGGGGTTCTTGACGTGCTGCGCCTCGTCGGCGACCACCATGGACCAGGAGTGGGCGCGCAGGACCTCCGCGTCCAGACGCATCGTGCCGTACGTGGTCAGGACGAAGCCCGTCCCTGCCCCTTCGAGGTCGCGGCCCGGCCCGTGGAAGCGGCGTACCGAGGTGCCCGGCGCGAACCGGTTCACCTCCCGCTCCCAGTTGCCGAGCAGGGATGCGGGGCACACTACGAGGGTGGGGCCGCGGCTCGCCCCGTGCTCCTGGCGCAGCAGGTGCAGCGCGATGAGCTGGACCGTCTTGCCCAGGCCCATGTCGTCGGCCAGGCAGCCGCCCAGGCCCAGCGAGGTCATCCGGTCCAGCCAGCGCAGTCCGCGCAGCTGGTAGTCGCGCAGGGTCGCGGCGAGGGCGGCGGGCGGGGCGACGGGTTCGGTGCCGCCGTCGGGGTCGGCGAGCCGGGCGCGCAGGGCGGTCAGCCAGGGGCTGGGCTCCACCGGGACCTGTTCGCCGCCGATCTCGGCGTACCCGCCCAGGGCGACGGCGAGCGCCTCGATGGCGGTGAGCGGTTTGAGTTCGCGGGTACGGGCCCTACGGGCGAGCTCCGCGTCGACGAACACCCAGCGCCCGCGCAGCGCGACGAGCGGGCGCATCTCCTCGGCCACCGCGGCGCTCTCGCGCTCGGTGAGCGGCTCGCCGTCCAGGTACAGCCGCCAGCGCAGGTCCACCCGCCCGTCGGCCCCCATGAAGGAACGCAGGTCGGCAGGCGGCGCGCAGTCCGCCCCGACGACGGCGCGCGCCTCCAGCGAGCCGGCCACCTCGGTGGGCCACCGCACGTCGATGCCGCGAGCCCGCAGCCGGGGTGCCGCCTCGCCGAGCAGCTGGCTGATCTCCCGGTCCCCGAGGGCGAGTTCACGCGGTACGGGCAGCAGACCGCGCAAGGGCTCCCACACGTCGGCGGCGCGGCGCACCGCCAGGACGGTGTCCGTCTGGGCACGCGGTCCCAGGGTGTGCGGGGCGCCGTCGAACAGCTCCGCCGCGTCGAGGGTGAGGGTCGGGTCGGCCAGGCCGGTCACCCGGGGCACGATCCGCACACCGGGCCCCCGGCGGCCGGTGCCGCCACTCCCCGCCTCGGGCTCGGGGCCGCCCCCGGCAGCCCCGGTTTCCTCCGCTTCCTCCGCGTGGTCGAGCACGACGTGCAGGGCCACCCGGATGCCCGAGTCCAGGCCGACGGAGATCTCGTCCGCCCAGGCCCGCAACTGCGGTACGTGCTGGGGTGCGACGGCGGCGAACGCGGCCCGCCCCGTGGCCGTTTCGGCTGCCGCGGTGCGCGGCAGGGTGTCGGCCACGGCATCCAGGAACGCGCGCAGCGGCCCGTCGGGCTCGGGCAGCAGCTCCGTCCCCGGCAGAGGAGCGGCGAGCGCCTCCGGCGGTGCGGCGGCGGCCAGTTCGCGCAACCGCAGTACGTCATCGGGGTCGAAGGGGCCGACCCGCCAGGCGTCGTATCCACCGGCCGAGACCCCCGGCAGAATGCGCTCCCTGGCGACGAGCTGGAGGGCCAGTGCGGCGGCTGCGCCCCAGAATGCGGCGGCGGGGTGCGGGCCTCGCACACCGAGCGGTGCGCCGGTGCCGGGCCGCCCGTCCGCGTCGGCGGGTCCGCCCGGGCCGGTGAGCCTGTCCGGGCCGGTGAGCCCGTCCGGGGAGGGCCGCCCGCCCGGGCCGGTGAGCTGGTCCGAGCCGGGGGGCGCGTCCGCGGAAGGCTGTCCCCCCGCGCCGGGCCCGCCTCCGACCGGCGTTCCACCCTCGGCGTCCCCGGCGTCCGGCGTGCCGCCCTCGCCGGAAGGCCGTCCGCCTCGGCCCGGCCCGCTTTCCCCCGTCGTTCCGCCCTCGTCCTCCCCGTACTCCCTGCGCGCGGTCAGCAGCACCGGCAGGGCCTCGTCCACGGTCAGGCGCAGCACCGGCAGCGTGCGTGGTCCCTGCGGGGTGTGCAGCAGCGCCTCGCCCCGCTCGCCCACCCGCCCGTCGCACACCACGGGCGGCGGAGCGCCCGCCGCGTCCCAGAACACGACCCGTCCGGTGCGCGCCGGGTCTCCCGGCTCGAAGACCGCCGCACACCGTGCCAGGAGCCGCGCCTGTGCACGCGTCAGCCACACCATGGTTCCCGCTTCCGTATTCGTCTTCTCGCGTGCCGCCGAGCCGCCGACGGCGGTCGTGGGGAGAGCCTCCCGGCAGATCATGTTCAACTCCCGCTCCAGCCCCGCTGGAACCGGGGTGGAGGGGGGCCGGAGGACCTCGGTGGCCGGGCGCGGTCGAGAGGTTACTTGATGGTGGTGTCGCCCAGCGTCTCCAGTACCTCCCGTAGCTGGTCCGCCGCCTTGCGGACCAGTTCGCGGTCCACGCCGTCGAGCAGTTGCGCGTAGTTCGACAGGTGGCCGGCGAAGGCCGCGCGGGTCACCTCGTGCCCGTGCTCGGTGAGGCGGATCTTGACCGTGCGCCGGTCCTCGCCGTCCCGTACCCGCTCGACCAGGCCCTTGGCCTCCATCTTGTCGATGCGGTTGGTGATGGCGCCCGAGGTCACCATGGACGCCTTGATGAAGGCGCCCGCGGTGAGGGCGTAGGGCGGTCCCGAACGCTGGAGCGTGGTGAGGACGTCGAACTCACCGCGCTCCACGCCGTAGGTGGCGGCCACCGCCTTGGCGGACTTCTCCACCACCTGGCCCAGCCGCTGCACCCGGGCGAAGAGCTGGACGGGCCAGAGCTCCTCCGCCAGGTCGGGGCGCTCGGCGACCCACTGCCCGATGATCGCGTCCACGGCATCGCTCATCGCCGCACTCCTCTCAATGGCTACCTTCTCAACGTTAAGACACTTGACGTTGAGAGGGTCGGCTGCTTTTATCTCAACGTTGAGATTATCAAGGCTGAACGACAGGAGCACCCGCCGTGTCCGAGAACACCCTCCCGGCCCCCCTCGCCCTCCACCCCGAGGCCCAGGACCTCCTCTTCCGCGAGGCCCGCACCGCGAACACGTTCACCGACGAGCCGGTGACCGAGGAGCAGGTCCAGGCCGTCTACGACTTGATCAAGTACGCCCCCACCGCCTACAACCAGTCCCCGCTGCGGATCCTCCTGGTCCGCTCCGCGGACGCCCGCGCGCGGCTCGTGACACACATGGCCGAGGGCAACCGCCCGAAGACCGCGACCGCGCCCCTGGTCGCGGTACTCGCCGCCGACAACGAGTTCCACGAGGAACTCCCGGCGCTCCTTCCGCACTTCCCGCAGGCGGGTGAACTGATCTTCGCGGAGCGCCCGGTCCGCGAGGAGTCGGCGCTCGTCAACGCCACGCTCCAGGCCGCGTACTTCATCCTCGGGGTGCGGGCGGCGGGACTGGCCGCAGGGCCGATGACCGGATTCGACTTCGCGGGCGTGCAGAAGGAGTTCCTGGACGACGACCACACCCCGCTGATGGTCGTGAACATCGGCCGCCCCGGCCCCGACGCCTGGTACCCGCGCTCGCCGCGCCTCGCGTACGAAAAGGCCGTCACCACTCTCTGACGCCGCCCCGCACCCCTTCTGCCCCTGCGGACTGCCCCCGCCACTTCGGCCCCACCTCTCGGAGCATGTCATGCCCCTGCCCACCGGAACCCGCACCCGTACTCGAACCCGTACCCGCACCCCCTCGCGTACCCGCGCCCGCAACGGCCCCGGCACCATCACCGGCACCGACGCAGGCCGGACCTCGGCGGCTCCGGCTCCGGCCTCGGCCGCGGATCCCACTGCGGCTCCGGCCCCGGCCGCCTCCACCCGTGCCCACCAAGTCCCGGTCGGGTGGCTGGCGTTGCTGGCCACTCCGGTGGCCGCGAGCGCCAACAGCCCGGTACTGATACTCCCCGACATGGCCGGCGCGCTCGGCGTCCGTACCGCCACGGCGACCTGGCTCGTCACGGCCTTCGCGTGGGCGATGGCCGTCGGCACCCCGCTGATGGCCGCACTGCTGCGCCGCCGGGGTCTGGGCAGTGTGCTCCGGCTCAGCACCGCCCTGATCGTGGCCGGCACCGCGGCCGTCGCGCTGGCGCCCTGGCTGCCGCTGGCGATGGCGGGCCGGGTGGCCCAGGCGGCGGGCGGCGCGGGTCTGGTCACCGTGGCGATGAGCCTGGCCGGGACGGTGCGCAGGATGGGCGTCATCACGGCCGGGTTCGGCACCCTGGGTGCGGTCGGCCCGCTGCTCGGCTCGACGCTCGCGGGCGCTCTCTCCTGGCGGGCGTCCCTCGCCGTCGGTGTCCTCGCCCTGTTCGCCCTCCCCGCGATCGGCCGCTGCGCCGATCTGTCCGCGCCGCCCCGGGCCACTCCCTTCGACGGCCGGGGAGCCACGCTGCTGGTCCTGCTGGCCACAGCCCTGGTGCTCGTTCCGCGCCACCCGCTCCAGGCGGTGGCGGCCGCGCTGGTGGCAACGCTACTGCTGGCCCTGCACGTGCGCACCCGGCCCACGGGCTTCGTCCCGGCGGCCCTGCTGCGCACCCGGTCGTTCGTCCTGTACACCCTGCTGGCCTGCGCGTTGGCCACCTCGTACTTCACCCTGCTGTTCACGGTCCCGCAGCTGCTGCGCGACCGTACCGACTGGTCCACTTCCGCCATCGGCACCGGCCAGCTCGTCGCCCTCCTCGCGGGCTCGGCGCTGTCCATGGTGCTGGCGGCGGCCTCGGCCCGGCTGGGCCGGCGCGGCGTCCTGACGATCCTGCTCACGGCCGGCACCCTGGCCCCGCTCACCGCGGTGACCATCCCGTGGCCGCCCGTGCTCCTGCTGGTCGCCCTGCTGGCAGTCTTCGCGACCAGCGCGGGAATGGCGACCCTCTCGGTGTACGGCACCCAGGCCGCCCCGGACGCCCAACGGCCCACGGCAATGGGGCTGTTCAACCTCTGTTACCAGCTGGGCGGCGCCTTCGGCCCGGCCGTCGCGGCCCTGATCACCCTGGGTGCGTGAAGCGTCCCCCCGGGCCCCTTGCGCCAGATGCCTGAAGCGTCTCCCGGGGCCCTCACCCCACGTGCCTGAAGCGTCTCCCGGTGCCCCTCACCCCAGGTGCGTGAAGCGCCCCGGCGACCTCGCCCAGCGAGAGCCACGTGCGACACGGGCCGTCGGCCGGGTACTCCCGCGGTGCCTGAGGTTGACCGCCGAGGCCTTGGCCAGTGCCACGGGGTTCAGGAAGCGCGGAGGGCCGATCAGCCGCGAAGCGAACAGATGCATGTGACGGGCCAGCGACGCGTCACGCGTCGCCGCCGAGAACATCAGCCGTTCCACCGGGTTGAACGGACGGGACTTGGCGAAGTCCGCGGCCAGGTACTGGTGGCCGCGCAGCCGGCGGCGGTGCCGGCGCGCGTACAGCGCGAGCGCGCCGTCGAGGTCGCCCCTTCCGGCCGCGGCCGGAGCGACCGTCTCGGCCAGCCACTGCGCGGACTGCAGGGCCCACGCGCAGCCCACCCCCCACAGCGGGTCACCGGTCAGGGCGGCGTCACCGATCAGCGCGAGCCCCGGCGCAGTCGGCTCGCGGCTGAGCAGCGGGTAGTTGACGGTTCCGACGATCTTCGTGATGCGCTCGGCGGAGTCGATCGGCGGCGCTTCGGGCAGAGCCCGGACGAACGCGGTGAAGCTGCCCTCCAGATCCGCCCGGAAGGCCGGCAGCCACTTCTTGTCGGGGAGTACCGCGACGACCGTCACCCCGTCGTCGTTGGGGAAGGCGTACGCCATGTCGGGTTCGAGGAACCAGGTGTGGCTGTTCCCCTCCGGGAGAGGCAGGCCGCGGAAGTGCGCGAGATAGCCGAACCGGGCGTTCTCGTAACTCCGCACGGGCACCCCGGCGAACTTCGCCACCGCCGAGTCCTTGCCGTCGGCACCGACCACCAGCCGGGCCCGGATCTCCCGCTCGCCCCGCGGTGTCGAGGTGCGCACCCCCACGGTCCGCCCGGCTGCCCGCAGCAGCCCGGTCACCTGGTGGCCGAGGAGCAGGTCCACCCCGGGGGTGCCGGCCGCCCGGGATCTGATCAGCGGGTCGAGGGTGCTGCGCCGGATGTTGTACCCGTACGGGAGTGCGGGTCCCGCGGGAGCGGCCCGTGGCTCGATCCAGCCCCAACGGGTGTACCAGCGGGCCTTGTTGTGCACCGCGCCGGCCTCTTCGAGGGCGGGTACGAGGCCCAGCTCGCGCAGCACCGGGTAGCCGCCGGCCTGGAGGGAGTGGGTGCAGAGCACCTTGTACGCCTCGGGGTCCGAGTGGCGCTCCAGCAGGGCGACGCGGGCACCGCGCCGGGCGAGCAGGATCGCCGCCGCACTGCCGGCGAGGCTGGCCCCGCTGATGACGACGTCGTAGTCGTACCCCGCGCTCTCAGGCTTCGGCATGCGCTGAGTGCCCCCTTTCGTCCTACGCCCCCGAAAGGAGTCTTCCCCGCGACGGCCCCCGCTAGTGACGAATCCGCCCCACGATCGAACGAATCCGCACAGGGGCCGGCCGGCTGTTTCGGGGTGCGGTTCCAGGAGGGGCGGCATGGGGCGAAAGGCTTCGGCGCCCTCATGCAGAACGGGGCCGCGTCATGACGACACGGCCCCGTTCTGCGTCCGGGTTCAGTCCTCGCGGTTCGTGACTTCCACGAGGTGCGAGCCGAACTGGGTCTTCACCGGGCCCTGGACCACGCCGACGGGGGCCGAGAAGACGACCTGGTCGAACTCGGGGACCATCTGTCCCGGGCCGAACGTGCCCAGGTTGCCGCCGTCGCTGGAGGAGGGGCACGTGGAGTGCTTCCTGGCGAGGTCGGCGAAGTCGGCGCCGTCCTCGATCTGCTGCTTGAGGTCCAAGGCCGCGGCCTCGGAGTTGACCAGGATGTGGCGAGCGGAAGCCCTAGCCATGTCGTGACGTCCTTTCGGGTACGAGTCGATGCCGTCGAGGATCGCGTACCCGGGCGACTCCGCCGGAGACGAGTGCCACCGGCCGGGCCCCGGTACGGATCCACGCGCCGCCTCCGTAGCTCAGGCATGCGCCGAACCACACTCTCACGGATGATCACCGACGCAGGTCCGCCCCCGTCCGACGGGCCCACCCCCGGGACCAAAGCACCTAAAAGACGCGCAATGGGCATCTCTTGCGGGCGCCAAAAATGGCTGGTGGGAGGCGGTGGAGAGGGGTGGGACCTTCGGCAGGGCCTCTGATTCCTCGGAAAAATTCGTCCCGCGCCATCGAAACCATTCGCCGACCCGGCTCCTCATAGAGGGCGTAACGGGCAAAGTGTCCGAACCCCCCGAGGAGGTTTCACTCATGCGCAAGGCATTCACCCTCTCCGCCATAGCCGTCGCCGCCACCGTGGCGATGGCCGCGCCCGCCACCGCTTTCGCCTCGGACTCCGGGACGCCCCCGACCGCCGTTTCGGCCACACCGTCGGCTCCGTCGCCCGCCCCCGCCACGGACACGCCGTCGGTTCCGGCCACGGACACGCCGTCGGCCCTGGCCACGGACACCCCGACGGCGGACCCGACCGCCTCCGACAAGGCAGAGGCCCCGGCGGTGACGGTCACCTCGTCGCCGAAGGACCGGACGGGCTACGCCGCCGGCGAGCGCGTCACGTTCACGGTCACGGCGCCCAGCGCTGCGAAGGTGACCGCCACCTCCGACGCTCTCGGCGGCATCCGCCTCACCTCGTCCGCCCCCGCCGGCGGACACACCCTCTACCAGGGCACCGGCACGGTGAAGTCCGGCTTCGGCATCGGCACCGCCCACCTGAAGGCCACCGCCGACTACGGCGACACCGGCGCCCAGGGCTCCGCCGCCTTCTCCGTGAACACCACCACCCGGCCGACCCCCACCCCGCCGGCCCCGGCCAAGGCCTCGATGACCCTGTCCACCGACGGCGGCAAGCCGGGCGACAAGGTCGCGGTCACGATCACGAGCGGCAACCTCAAGGGCAACGCCACGGTGAAGTCCGGAGCCTTCACCGGCACGGTCAACCTGGAGCGCGACCCCCAGCACGAGGGCACCTGGCACGGCCGGGCCACCGTCTCCGCTCACACCAAGAGCGGTTACTACGGCGTCGAAGGCTACGTCGGCAGCACCAGGATCGACACCGTGAAGTTCGGAGTCGACGCGGGCAGCGCCGCCCCCACGAACAACAAGCACCACACCGCCACGCACACCCACAACGTCAAGCCCCTCCAGCCCCACCAGTACAGGATCCCCAAGGGCTCCGTGCAGACCGGCATGGCCCCGGCGGCCGCCGACAGCGGGGCCGACACCGGTCTCATCGCCGTCACCGCCCTCGGAGCGTCGGCCCTGATCGGCACGCTCGCCCTGCGCCGCCGCAGCGATGGCTGAGGCGACCGTGGTCCGCACCGAGGCGACCGCGGTCCGCGGGGACGGCGCGCGCCTGCGGCGCACGACCACCCTGGCAACGGTCGCGGCACTCGCCGCGGCCGTCACGGTGGGCTGCTCGGCGTCGTCCGCGGCAGGGCCCGCGGCACACGACGGCAGACACGGCGCGGTGACCCGGACCGTGCCCGTTGCCGCCATCGCCCCCTCGGTCCCGGACCGCATCGCGGTCCCCGGCATCGAGGTCGACGCCGCGGTCGCCTCGGTGGGCCTCGACGGCAAGGGGGAGATGGAGACCCCGCCGATGGACAGGCCGATGGAGGCCAGCTGGTACCGGCAGGGTCCGACCCCCGGTGAGCGGGGGGCCGCCGTGATCGTGGGACACATGGACACGCCGGAGACGGAGAAGGCCGTCTTCCACGATCTCAAGGACCTCAGGAAGCGCGACGAGATCAAGGTGCACCGTCGGGACGGGGCCACCGCGGTGTTCGCGGTCGACTCGGTCGAGACCTTCAAGAAGGACAGCTTCCCGACGGACAAGGTCTACAACAGGACCGACAAGGCGGAGCTGCACCTGATCACCTGTGGCGGTTCGCTCACCCCGAACCGCCACTGGGACTCGAACGTCGTCGTCTTCGCCCACCTCACGGGCGAGGTCAAGGCGTAGCCGGGGACGGAGAGGCGCGCCGTTCGCGGCGCGTGGGTGCGGACCCCGCCGCGACAGCGGTGGGGCCCGCACCCACGGTCGTCCCCGATGGCACCCCGCTCGCGGCAGGGCCAGGTCCATCCCGCGCACCGCGGGCTCCGCACGGGGGCCGTACGCCGCCTGCGCTACCAGGCCAGCTCGGCGCGGACCGTCTTGCCCTCCCCGTCCGGGGTGACGTCCACCCGGCGGGACAGGCGCTGGACGATGGGCCAGCCGTGTCCGCCGGTCAGGTCGGGGACGCGGGAGTGCGGCGGGCGGGGCTCGCGGTCCCGTACGCCGACGAGGACCCCGCCGGGCGCCAGGCCCAGCTCCAGGACGAGCGGGCCAGGAGCATGGCGGACGGCATTGGTCACCAGCTCGGAGACGACCAGCAGCACGTCGTCGTGGAAGGTGGGGCCGGCCTGCGGGGCGTGGCGCGCGAGGAAGGCGTCGGCCGCTGCGCGCGCTTCGGCGATGCAGCCCGGCGTGCCGTCGAAGTCCCTGCGCACCTCCGCGGCGGGCGCGGGGAGCGGACCAGCAGGCGGGAGATCCATGCCCACTCTCTTTCCACTGGATGCTCACCGCTCGGGTGCCCCGCCGAAGTCCGGCACCGCGTCGCGCTGTCGGGGGGTCCAGTCCTCTGGTGTTCCCGTAACAGCAGAGTACCCAGCCGGTCGGAAATCTTCAGTGGTTCGTGCCGCCCCTCCTCCCCCCCTGCGAGTCCGCCGCGAGCGCGCCGCCCTTTTCCCTGCTGGCGCGCTCCCGCCGAGGCGTGCCCGTCCACGCGTACACCTGTGCGTGCCGGTGCCCCGTTCGGGCGAGCGGGTTCTCAACTAGTGCAGATTCACTACTATGTCCTGGTGTCTGTTGCCCAGGCGTGAGGTTGTTCCGTGCAGGAGGTCGGTCCGTGCAGCAGGTTGTTCCATGAGGGAGGACGTCACGTGACCGGCCCCCTGTTCCAGGTCCACCGCAAGGACGCGGACCGCCTCCGGCTCGTCGGCGCACTGGACTTGAGCGGCGCCGCCCCTGTGCGTGCGGCGGTCGCCGACTGCTTCGCCCGCAGGCCCGACCGGGTGGTGGTCGAGCTCTGGGACCTGCGGTTCTGCGACTGCGCGGGGCTCAACGCGCTGCTGGAAGCCAAGGCCACAGCCGATATGCTGGGCGCCGAGCTGCGTGTGGAGGGGGCCCGCGCGCAGGTCGCCCGTCTGTTCGCCCTCACGGGCGCCGACGAAGTATTCGCCAACAGCGTCCCGCGTCTACCGCCGAGGACCGTTTGATGCCTTCGACCCCCCAGATCACACCGGACTCCGTGCCCTGCACCGCCGGTGGACGCATCACCATCCTGCTCGTCGAGGACCACGACATGGTCGCCGAAGCGCTCCGGCTGGCCATGGACCGTACCGAGGACCTGCAGGTGGTCGGCCGCAGTCGGTCCGTGCAGGAGGCCCTGGCCGACGCGGCCCGGCTGCGGCCCGCGGTGGTGGTGCTGGACCGGCGGCTGCCGGACGGTGACGGCATCGCCGCCATCGCCCGCCTGCGGGCCGCCGCCCCGGGCAGCCGGGTACTGGTACTGACCGGCGAGGGGACCCCGGCGGTGGCCGCCGACGTGGCCGAGGCCGGCGGCTCGGGGCTCATCCTCAAAGTCGGCAACCTGGCGGAGCTCCAGGACGGCGTACGCCTGGTGGCGGCCGGCGAAGTGGCCTTCAGCAAGGGGCTGCTCGACGGGGCGCTGGACCGGCTGACCGGCCGCAGCACCGGCCTCGGCGCCACCCTCACCCCGCGCGAGCGCGAGACCCTCGCCCTGCTCGGCGACGGCCTGGGCACCGCCGGCATCAGCGAGCGGCTCGGCGTCGCGGTCAACACCACCAGGAACCACATTCAGCGGGTCCTGGAGAAGCTGGGTGCCCGCTCCCAGCTGGAAGCGGTCGCCGTGGCCCGCCGCGAGGGGCTGCTCCGATGACCGGCACCAGTACTTCCGTTCCGCCCGGAGGGCCGGGACCGGGGACCGGGGACCGGGGGACGGCCCTGGGAACCGGAGAACGAGGGGCAGCCCCGGCGACCGGGGACGGGGCAGAGCACGGCGCCCTGGCCCCCACCGAGACGGCGTTCACCCTGCTGGTCACGAGCGTCGTCGACTACGGCATCTTCATGCTCGACCCCGGCGGCCACGTGTCCACCTGGAACGCCGGCGCCGAGCGGATCAAGGGCTACAGCGCCACCGACATCATCGGCAAGCACTTCTCGGTCTTCTACCCGCCCGAGGACATCGCGGCCCGCAAGCCCCACCTGGAACTGGACGCGGCCGTCGCCGAGGGCAGACTGGAGGACGAGGGCTGGCGCCTGCGCAAGGACGGCACCCGGTTCTGGGCCAATGTGGTGATCACCCCCCTCTTCGGCGAGGACGGCGAACTGCGCGGCTTCGGCAAGGTCACCCGCGACATGAGCGAGCGCCGCGCCGCCGAACAGGCGCTCAGCGAGCGCCGCCGGCTGTTCACCCACCTGGTGCAGGCACAGGAGCTGGAACGCCGGCGCATCGCCTGGGACGTGCACGACGACTCCATCCAGGCGATGGTCGCGGTCGGCATGCGGCTGCAACTCCTCGCGGACCGGGCCGAGGAACCGTACGCGCGCGAACTCACCCGGCTCGACGTGTCGGTGCGCGAGGCGGTGGACCGGCTGCGCAGTCTCACCTTCCGGCTCCAGCCGCCCGGCATCGACCGGCACGGCCTCATCGATTCCCTGGCCCAGCACCTCGACGACGTGGTGCGCGGCAACTGGGGTCTCGAAGCGGTGCTGGAGCACAATCTGGAGAAGGAACCGGCCCCCGAGACCGCGATCACCATCTTCCGCGTCGTGCAGGAGGCGCTGCTCAACGTGCGCAAGCACGCCCACGCCCGCGCGGTGAAGGTCGGCGTCACCACCGAGGGCACGGGCCTGCTGATCCGGGTCACGGACGACGGCACCGGACGCCCGGCGGCACCCCGCAAGGCGGGCGAGCACTTCGGGCTGATCGAGATGCGGGAACGGGCCGAGACCGCAGGCGGCTGGTGGACACTGCGCAGCGAACCCGGCACCGGTACCACCGTGGAGTTCTGGGTGCCCGACCTGCCGACCGGTGAGCTGGACGAACCGCTGCCCGGCCCGCACCACGGGCGGCCCCCGCACCACAGCCCGCCGGACGCCAGGAACGCCTCCCAGGAGCACCCGTGAGCACGACCCCTGAGGCCGAGGACGGCCTGAAGGTACTCATCTGCGACGACAACGACATGCTGCGCACCGCACTGGCGGAAGTCATCGGCGCCCAGCCCGACCTCGTCCTGGCCGGCAGCGCGGCCGACGCCGACGAGGCGATCCGGCTCGCCACCGCCGAACGGCCGCACGTCGTGGTCCTCGACGTACGTTTCCCCGGCGGCGGCCGGTACACCGCCGGGCAGATCATCCGCACCGTCCCCGGCGTGCGCGTCCTGGCGTTCTCCGCGTACGGCGACCCCGGCCCGCGCGCCGAGATGGCCGCGGCAGGCGTCTCGCGCTACCTGGTCAAGGGCATCACCAACGCCCATCTGCTGGCCGAGATCCGGGCCCTGGGCACCGAAGCGCTCACGGCCACGGCGGTCGACGGCACGCCCGTTTGACCTTGACACGGTGACAAGGTCTTCACTGCGGGGCAGGAGGTGGTCACGATGACGATCACACCGCAGGACGCGGACAGGGCCCGGCAGGACGGCGTACGGCAGGACGCCCTACGGCAGACCACGGCACAGCAGGGCGACGTAGCGCAGACCATGGCGGGGCAGGACGACGTACGGCAGACCACGGTGCGGCAGGACCCCGACACGGCACGAGGGCTTCGGGGGCTGGCGGACAGCCGTTCCTCGGTGCGGCTGCGCGCCGCGCTGGCGGCCGGCACGGCTCCCGACCCGCGCTACGTCGACACACTTGTCGAACGATCCGCGGTCGAGCCCGAGTTCTTCGTCCGCGACATGCTGACGTGGGCACTCACCCGCCACCCCGTCTCCATGACGGTGCCCAGGCTGCTCGACGAGGTCCGCTCGGGAAGCGCCCGGGCCCGGAGCCAGGCGCTGCACACCCTGTCCAAGATCGGCGACCGTACGGCGTGGCCCGCGATCACCCGGGCGCTGCTGACCGACCCGGACGACGACGTGGCCCGCAGCGCCTGGCGGGCGGCCGTCGTGCTGGTGCCGGAGGGTCAGGAGGCCGCGCTGGCCGGGGTGCTGGCGACCCAGCTGGGACGCGGCGGGCGCGAGACCCAGCTGAGCCTCGGCCGGGCGATGGCCGCCCTCGGCGAAGCGAGCGTGCCGGTCCTGCTCGCCGTGCCGCCCACGGCCGCTCCCGGCATCCGCGCGCACGCGCTCGCCGTCCGGCAGCTGCTGCGCGACCCCGACACCGGATTCGCGTACGCCATCGAGGAGGCCAAGCGTGTCGTGGCCCTCGGCACACAGGACGCGGACGGACGGTAGAGGCGTGCTGATCGGTGAGGTGGCGCGGAGGTCCGGGGTCAGCGCCCGCATGCTCAGGCACTACGAATCGCTCGGCCTGGTGCGCCCCTCGGGGCGTACAGGATCGGGCTACCGGGAGTACGCCGGGGAGGACATCCGGCGGATCTTCCACATCGAGAGCCTGCGGTCGCTGGGGCTCTCGCTGCGTGAGATCGGCCGCGCGCTCGACGATCCGGGCTTCGCGCCCTCGGAGCTCGTCGACGACCTCGTCCGGCGGACGCGCGCACGCATCGCGGCGGAGACCGAACTGCTCACGCGGTTGCGCCGGATCGACGCGACGGACCCGGCGGGCTGGCCGGACGTGCTCAAGGTCGTCGCGCTCCTCCAGGCGCTGGGGTCGGCGAGCGCGGACGCCCGCCAGCGCGCGGCGCTCACCTCGGGTTCGCCCGGCTCCACGGCCCTCGCCCCGCCCGCCACGGACTCCTCCGGCTCCCCGGGCTCCGCCGACTCGTCCGCCTCTTCCGACTTGTCCGACTCGTCCGCCTCCTCCGCCTCCTCCGCCTCCTCCGCCTCCTCCGCCTCGTCCGAATCGTCCGAATCGTCGGGCTCGTCCGGTTCCCCGGGTGCCGAGGCGCCGGTGGAGGCTCTCGTCGAGGCGGTTCTGCGCGAGAGCGAGCCGAACGTCGCCGGGGCTCTGCGCTGGGCACTGGCCCGGACCGGCGGCAACGGCCCCGCGCTGCTCGCGATGGGCCTGGGCTCACCGGACGCCGAGGTGCGGGAACGCGCGGTGCGGTCCCTCGCGGAAATGCCCGGCGGGGAGGCCGCCGGGCACCTGCGGGAGGCCCTCCACCACCCCGACGACGTGGTCCGCGGGCAGGCGGCCCTGGCACTCGGGTCGCGCGGTGCGACCCAGGCCGCCCCTGTGCTCGTCGACATGGTCGTGACCGGCCTGAACGACACCGATGCGGCCGACGCGCTGAGCGTGCTGGCGGGCGACGCCGCGACGGCCGAGCGGATCGCGGCCGGGCTCGTCGGCCGCCTCGTTCCCGGCACCGCGCACGCGGCGGCACGCGGCCGGCTCACCCAGGCACTGGCGGGCGTCCCGGGCACTCGGGCGTCGCGCGCACTCGCGGAACTGGCGCACGACGAGGACCGTGCCGTCGCACTGACTGCCACGTACCTCCTCCGCCTGCGCGAGGCAGAGTGAACGCGCCGGACTCAGCCGGCCCGGTGCCGCGGCGACGGGCTCAGTGGACGCAGAGGCAGAAGGGATGGCCCGCCGGGTCCGCGTAGACCCGCCAGTTGGCCTCCGGGCGGAGCTGGTCGGTCCGCTCCAGCACGGTCGCGCCGAGAGCGAGCGCCCGCTCCTCCTCCCCGTCGAGGTCGTCGACGTCGAAGTCCAGGTGGATCTGCTGCGGGTGCTGCTGGCCGGGCCACTCCGGCGGCCGGTAGCCGTCCACCCGCTGGCAGGCCAGCGGAGTCCCCTCGAAGCCGTGCACCTCGATCCAGTCGGGGTCCCCTTCGTCCCTGACCACCCGGCCGCCGAGCAGAGCCGCGTAGAACTCCGCGAGCTCCACCGCGTCGGCGCAGTCCAGGGCGACAGCCTGCAGCTTTCGAATCACTTCCGGCACTCCTCGCTTTCGGCCACCCCTCCGGGGCCCCGGAGGGAAGGTGATCGTAACCGCCACGGCACCTCCTCAGAAGGCCGCCGGGAGGGTCGTCACCACTGCCGGTGCACCGTGCCCTTGGCGCCGGTCACCAGGCTGGCCGCCGGTACGTCGTCGGCGACGACCGTGCCTGCGGCGATCACGGCGTCCCGGCCGATGGTGACGCCGGGCAGGATCGTGGCACCGGCCCCGATCCACACGTTCTCCGCCACGTCGATGGGCGCGCCGGTGAGGTACAGCCGCCGCTCCTCGGGATCCACGGGGTGACCGCCCGTGATGAAGGTGACCTTCGGGCCGACCATCACGCGCGGGCCGAGCCGGATGCCGGCGTAGTCCAGGAACGTGCAGTTCTGGTTGATGAACACGCGCTCGGAGAGTTCGAGGCGCAGGCCGTGGTCGGTGTAGAAGGGCGGGTAGATGGTGACCCGCGGCGGCAGCGGTCTGCCGAGGATCTGCCGGAAGAGCTCCCCCTTGCCCTCCTCGTCCTCGAAGGGCAGCACGTTCAGGCGGGAGGTGAGCTCGGTGACCCGCAGGACCCGTTCGGCCATGGCCTGGAACTCGGGGCTGTGGATGCGCATGAGGCGGTCGCTGGACATGCCCCGATCCTGTCAGCTCGGACGCGATGCCCGGGGGGACAGAGGAGCCAGGGGAGCCCCGGCGGGCTCCGGGGGCTCCGGGGGCAGCTGACGATGCCTTCGGCCCCGGTGGCAGGATCGCAGCCATGAAGATCGCAGCAGGCCAGTTCACCTGCGTACCGGCCGATGTAGCCGCCAACGTGCGGCAGATGACCGCACTTGCCGACGAAGCCCGCTCGCGCGGTGCGGAGTTGGTGGTGTTCCCCGAGCTCGCCGTGACCGGGTACGAGCTGGACACCGTACGCGCCGACCCGGGGCTGTGGACGCATGCAGACGATCCCCGCCTGGACCCGCTCCGCAGTGCGGGCCTGGCCACCGTCGTCAACTGTGTGGCCGCCACCGACGGCCCGCGGCCCGCCATCGAGACCCTGGTCTTCGGCCCCGGCGGCGAGCTGGTCACGACGTACCGGAAACAGCACCTGTTCGAGCACGAGCAGGACGGCTTCACGGCGGGGCGGCGCGACGGGCGGTTCGTACTCGGCGGTGTGCGTTTCGCGCTCGCCACCTGCTACGACAACCACTTCCCCGACTTGACCGGCCGCGGCGCCGCCGACGGCTGCCAGGTGCACCTGGCCAGCTCGCTGTACGGGACGGGCGGCGGGGCCGGTGAACTCGCCACCGTCTACCCCGGTATCGCCGAGCGCTCCGGCATGTACGTCGCAGTGGCCAACCACGTCGGCCCGGCGGGCCCGTGGACAGGATGCGGCCGCTCCGCGGTGTGGGCACCGGGCGGCGCCCTCCTGGCGGAGGGCGACACGGAGAGCACCATGCTCGTGGTCGCGGAGGCCGGGGGAGGGGAGTGAGGCAGGGGTGAGGCCGGGCGGTCCGGCCGGGCGCGGTGCGTCAGCTGTCAGTCGGCGGTCCGGCCGGAAGGCGTGCGTCGGGCGTCAGCGCTCCAGCACCCTGGCGAGTTCGGTCCGGGACCGCACGCCAAGTACCGCGAAGACATTGCGCAGATGGTGGTCCACCGTCCGCGGGCTCACCGAGAGCCGCAGCGCCACCTCGCGGTTGGTGGCCCCCTCCGCCACGTACCGGGCGATCCGGTGCTGCTGCGGAGTCAGTACGGAGTGCGGCGTCCGCCCGTCCGCCGGGCCGTCGCCGCAGGCTTCGCCCGCCGCGCGCAGTTCGCCGACTGCCCGCTCCGCCCAGCTCCGGGCGGAGCACCGCTCGAAGGCGACCAGGGCGTCCCGCAGCGGACCGCGTGCCTCCCGGGTGCGGCGGCGCCGCCGCAGCCACTGGCCGTACAGCAGCTGGGTGCGGGCGCGTTCGAAGTCGCCGCCCGCCCTGTCGTGATGGGCCAGGGCCTCCCCGTACCGCTCGGCCGCCTCCGTCAACGGCGCCAACAGGGCCTGGCAGCGAGCAAGTTGGGCCGGGGCCTGCGGATCGGCTGTGCGCTCGGTCCAGCGGGCGAACTCCGCGACGGCCGCCCACACACCGGCCGCCGGCACACCGGCCGCCGACACACCGTTCGCCGACGTGCCGTCCGCTGCCGCGTCCGCGCGGCCGGAGAGCACGGCCGCCTCGACGTAGCAGGGCACGGCGAGCATCCGGGCGGCGAAGTGGCCGCGGCGCGGCCCCGGAAGCACCAGCGGGGCGAGGCGGGCGGCGGCCTCGGCGCACCGGCCGCGGGCCAGTTCACCCCGGGCGACCGCCCAGGTGGCGAGGGTGGCGGCCTGGACGAGACCGTGCGGTCCCGAGGCGGCCAGCGCGGCGTCGGCATGGGCGGCGCAGACGGCCGGGTCGCCCTCCGCCGACGCGACGAGGGCCAGGACGGCGTGCAGATGCGCGCCGGTATTGGGCTGTCCGGTACGACGGGCCGCCTGGAGCCCCTCCCGCGCGTGCGCCCGGGCCCTGGCGTGTCGCCCGGCCCGCAGCTCGGCGTACGCCAACTGCTCCAGCGTCCTCGGCAGGAGCACCTCGGGTCCCCGGGTCCGTACGGCGGCCAACGCCCTGGCACCGGCCCGGCAGGCCGTCTCGACCTCGCCGAGCACCAGCGCGGCCACCACCGCGCGCAGCAGCTCCGCGGGGTCCCGCGCGCCGTCCGCCCGGTCGAGACAGCGGCGCAGCTGTGTGTGCCCCTCGGCGGTGCGCCCGCTCAGGACCGCGCACATCCCGGCCCGGTACCCGGCGACCGCCGGGTACCACCCGGCCGCAGGGCCGGGCGGCGGGAGGGGGACGCGGTGCATGGCGTCCAGGTAGGCCGGGGCGTCCCCCGTCATCCAGGCCGCCTCGGCCGCGCCGAGCACCGCCTCCCAGGCGCCGCGCGGATCCTTGGGGGCGAGCAGCGCGGCCGCGCCGAGCAGGGCCTCGCCCGCGTCGGCGGCGGGACCGTCGCGCAGGTCCAGCAGACCGCGCACGCGCTGCGCCGCACCGGGGCCCGGTTGCGGGCCCAGCCGTGCCAGCAGGGAGCGGGCCCGGCCGGTGTCACCGGCGAGGCGCGCCTGTTCGGCGGCCTGCGCATACCGTACGGCGCCCAGTGCGCCGTCCGTGGAGAGCGCGGCGGCACGGGCGAGCGCGGCCGACCGTTCGGGGTGCGGGCGCGGGGCGGCCGCGTGCGCCGCCAGCTGCCCGGCGAGCGCGGCATCGGGGCCGGGAGCCGCACAGGCCCGCTGGACGAGGTGGGGCAGCGGAGGTGCCCCCGGCCCCGCGAGCAGCCCGGCGAGCAGCTGGTGCGCCGCACGGCGGTGGGCCGGGGAGGCGCGGTGCAGCACCGCCCGGCGCAGCAGCGGATGACGGAAGTGCACCCGCTCCCCGGCCCGCTGCAGTGCGCCCGCGCTCGCACCGGGCTCCAGCAGCACCCGTTCCACCAGGGCGGGATCCAGCCCGGCGCGCTCGCCCGCGCGCAGCAGCAGCGCCACATCCGACCCCGCGCCCTCGGGCTCGTGCTCCGCCGCCGCGGCCGCCAGCAGGAGCAGCGTCCAGGTCTGCGAGGGCAGCTCGCCCAGCAGCGCGGTGTGCGCGGCCAGGACGGATTCACCGCCCGGCAGCGGATCGGGCAGGGCGGTGCGCCCGGCCAGCTGACCGGGGGTCAGGCGTGCGGTGAGACCGGTGAGCAGCCGTGGATTGCCCGCCGCCGCGCGCAGCAGTTCGGCCCGTACCCACGGGGCCACGCCCGTTCCCTCGGTGAGGCGGTCCAGGAGTGCCGCGGCCGCCGCCTCGTCGAGCGGGCCCGGCCGCAGGGACGGCAGTCCGGCGAAGCCCGACTCGTCGGCGGTGCTGATCACCACGGCGGCCCGGCTGTCCGCACCGAGCCGCCGGGCCGCGAAGCCGAGCGCGGTGCGGGACGCCGTGTCCCAGAGGTGGGCGTCGTCCACGCAGAGCAACACGGGCCGCCCACGGCCCAGTTCGCGCAGCAAGCCGAGCAGTGCGCCGGGGGCGGAGCCGGACCGCGGCACCCGGTCGGCCGGCAGCGGCGGCCCCGGCGCGGAACAGAGCAGGGCGTGCAGCCCGCTGTGCGGGACGTCCCGCTCGGCGGGCTCCGCGGTGGCGTACAGCAGCTGTGCGTGCGGGTGGGCGGCATGCGCGGCGGCGGCCCGCCCGAGGAGTGACGTACGGCCGAGACCGGGCGGTGCGCACACCACGAGCGCACCGCCGTGCCCGTGCCGAAGTCTCGCCGACAGTGCGTCCAGGGCGGCGATTTCTCCGTTGCGGCCGTACAGGACGGGAGGGTCGTGCACGAGGGTGGAGGGCGTCACACCGCCACGTTACTTCCGCGTAAACAACCGCGGAAGACTTGCGTCCGCCTGCCCGGCGAGGGACGGGGCTGCGTCCCAACGCCGGACGGTCCCGGCTGTGCGGGGGCACAGTTCCGGGACCGGGCGGGGCGGGGGAGGGGATGGAGCGGCCCTCCCCCGCTGGCGACTCACCAGCGTGGCACAGCGGGGGATGGGGAGTCAGGAACTGTGCGGGCAGTTCCCCCGGTACTCGGCGATCGTCGTGCTCGGCCGCGGCAACGGGCAGAGGAACTGCTCGTAGCGGACGTCGTTGTCGATGAACCGCTTCAGCCAGGACAGGCTGTACTTGGCGATCGTGGTGTTGGAGGTGTTCGGAGTGAAGTGCGAGGCGCCGCGCAACTCCAGGTACGCCTTGTCCAGGGAGCCCGGCAGTGACTGGTAGAAGGGCTCCGAGTGTGTCGCCACGGGGGCGACCGAGTCACCGTCCGCGCCGACGAGCAGGGTGGGGGTGCGCAGTTCCGGCCAGGTCTTGTCGGTGTTCCAGCCGGTCAGCGGGATCGCCGCCTTCAGCGAGGGACGGCTCTTGGCCGCCTCGAGGGATCCGCCGCCGCCCATGGAGTGGCCCATCACCCCGAGCCGGGACGCGTCCACCCGGCTGCGGACCGTGCTGCGGGTGGTCAAGTAGTCCAGGGCTGCGAGGAGTTGACGGCCCCGGCTGTCGGGCTGGTCGACTGTCGAGTTGGTGTCGATGGTGAAGACGACGAAGCCCTGCGAGGCGAGGCGCGGTCCGAGCCAGGAGATGCTGGACTGGGTGGCGGTGAAGCCCGGCGAGACGGCGATCGCGCCGAAGGTGCCGTCGGCGGTGGACGTCGGGTAATAGATGGTGCCGCCCCCGAACCCGCTGACGCTCAGCGAGGACACGGAGGTCTGCGAGGTGGCGTACGAGCCGCGACTCGCCTCGATGCTCGACGTGGTGGGTGCCGGGCCCCGCTCGTAGGGGTTGTCGGCTGCCTGTGCGCCGGGAAGCGACGCCGCCATGAGGCCGACGGTGGCGAACGCGGCGGTGCACACGCCCCGGAAGGTGCGGGACGAGACGGTACGGGAGCGGCTCGGGGGCGTGCGTCGGGGGCGCGGGGAGCCGGCGCCGGAGAGAAGGTGCAGCACGAGGGGGGTCCTCTCGTCGTGGCCGCACCACGCGGGCGGGGATCCGGGGCCCGTCGTCGCCAGGGGCCCCGGGATGCCGCGTGGATACCGCCGCTGTTCGTTGGCGAGGGCCACTCTCCGGGGTTGCCCCTGTGCCACACATCGGCGATATCACCGGCGCTCGGCGCGCGCCGCCCCTCACGGCCGCGCAGGCTCCGGCTTCCGGGTCCCTGAATACCGGGCCCCTGCTTCCCAGGCCCCTGCTCCCCGTCCCCGGCTGCCGGGGGTCACCGCCCGAGTGCCTTGGCCAGCTCCGCCTTGTTCATCGAGGAACGGCCTTCGACCCCGCGCTTCTTGGCCTCCGCGTACAGCTGGTCCTTGGTCGGACCCTGGGCGCCGCTGTGCGAGCGTTCGCCGCCGCGCTGCGGGGCGGACTTCTTGTCCTGGGTGGAGGTTTTGCTCGCGGTCCTGGATTCGCCGGCGCGGGCCCGCTCCTTGTTCACGGTACGGGCCGCGATCTCCTTGGCCCGCTTCTCGGAGCGGCCGCGCTCCTCCTGGCTCTCCTTGATGTGCTCGTACTGACGTTCGCGCTTCGCGTTCGAGCCTCGCGGCATGACGTACTCCCTATGAAATCGAGTGTTCGAGTGACCGAGTGGGCGCGGGCGGGGCACTTCGGTTTCCTGCGGGGAACCGGGTACCCGCTGTCCGGAGTTCTCCACCTGTCCCGGGACGTACGACTCCACCTGCCCCGGGGCGTACGAGTGGGGTCCACCGAACCAGTCGGGGACCCCACTCGCGCGCTGTGCCGACGTCAGCCGTTGAACCGCTTGTCGGCGTCGTCGCGTGCCTGACGGGCGCGCTCCTGACCCTGCTCCTGGGCCTGACGCCCGCGCTCCTGGGCCTGCCGACCGCGCTCCTTGCCCTGCTCCTGGGCCTGGCGGCCGCGCTCCTCGCCCTGCTGGCCGCGCTCCCGCGCGTTGCCCTTCGCGCTGTCCATCGCCTTCTCGGCCTGGCCCTTGAGCTCCTGCGCCTTGTCCTTGAACTGGTCGGAAATGCCCATCAGGATTCACTCCTAGAGAGGTGTGGGGGAGGGCCGGGAACGGATGTCCCGAAGCCCAGATCAGGCTCACACGGTCCCGTTGCCCGCGCATTTCGATCAGTCACGCTCCGTGACATCACTCCCGAACGCCCTGCGGTCAGGTGCCTGTGCAGGTGTGCGGGCAGCGGCGTCGGTGAGCCGGGCGGCGACGAGGGCCGCCTCCGTGTCGGCGGTGGCCAGGTCGGCGTTGATGCGCGCACCGGCCAGGGCGCCCGCCGCGGCCGACGCCCCGACCTGGGCGGCCAGGTCGGTGGCATTGCCCGCCACCCACACCCCGGGTACGTCGGTGACGCCGGCCAGGCCGGAGGCGAAACCGTTGCCCATGCCGCCGGGCAGTCCCTCCCTCGGCAGCCGCAGCCCTTCAAGACCCTCGGTGCGGGCCCGCAGGACGGTGGCGACCGCCAGGACGCGGCGGGCCACGGTGCTGCCGTCGCTCAGGCGGACTCCGGCGAGCGCGCCGTCCGCGTCCTCGACGACCGCTTCGACCGGGGTGTCGACGACGCGGATGCCGCGGGCGGCGAAACGCGCGCGGGTCTCCTCGTCCAGCTCCGTGCCGCGGACGAAGTAGACCAGGTCCTCGGTCAACTGACGGAACAGCAGCGCGTGGTGGACCGAGGCCTGGTTGACCGCGAGGATGCCGATGGGCTCGTCGCGCACCTCCCAGCCGTGGCAGTACGGGCAGTGCACCACGCTGTGCCCCCAGTGCTCCGCCAGCCCGGGAACCCTGGGCAGTTCGTCACGCAGGCCGGTGGCCACGAGCAGGCGGCGCGCCGTCAGGGTGCGGCCGTCGGCCAGGGTGACGGTGAAGCGCGGGTCGCCCTCGGCCGTGGGGGCCGCCGGTTCGGCCGACACCACCTCTCCGCCGACGAGCACGCCACCGTAGCGGCGGACCTCCTCCCGGCCCCGCTCGTACAGCTCGGCGGGCGGGGTGCCGTCCAGCCCGAGCAGGCCGTGCACGCCCTCGGCGGGGGCGTTGCGGGGGGTGCCGCTGTCGATCACGACGACGGAGCGGCGGGAGCGGGCGAGCATCAGCGCACCGTTCAGGCCCGCGGCGCCGCCGCCGATCACCACGGCGTCGAGGGCCGGCTCGGGCAGGGTGCCGGCCGGGGGCGCGGCAGTCGTCACAGACATGTCCTCACACCTTTCTCTCGGTTCCCGGGCCCGCCCGGTGGCGCGGCCCTCTGCGTACGAACGTAACTCCATATTGCGCCCTCAGCATGAAGCCTTGCGCATAACGCAAGGCGGGATCTCCTGCCGCAAGTCCCGGGCACTCGGGTCCAACGGTCCGTACGTCCCGTGCGGCCCGTCACTAACGTGGGAAACATGGATCAACAGCGCATTCTGGACCTCGACCGTGAGCAGCTCTCCGCGCTCCGCGGCGCCGCTCTGACCAGGGCGGTGGCCGCCGCCGAAGGCCGGACGATGATCGCCGAGGTCTTCGCCGAGCGGGCCGCGCTCTCGCCGCACCCCGACGGGCGCGGCGTGCACAACGCCGAGCTGATGGCCGCGTTCGGCGCGGACATCGTCATCCTCAACCTGATCGAGCGGGCCTGGGACGGCGAGCGGCTCACGCTCCCCGGCCTCGGCACGTTCCGTTCGTTCGCCGACCTGGCCGCCACGATCGGCCGCCCGGTCGGGGTGAACCTGGAGCCGGGCGACGTGCCGGAGATCCGGCGGGCCGCCCCCGAGCACGCGAAGCGGCTCGTCGACATGGGCGCCGCACTGCTGTGCATCACTGCCAACCCGGGGACCGGCGGTTCGTACGACGCGATGGCGCGCGTCACCGAGCAGGTGCGGGCGGGAGTGGGCGCGGACGCGGCCGTGTGGTCGGGGAAGATGCACCACGCGGGGCACCCGGAGCGGGTCACCACCGCCCGGCTGACCGCGCTGGTCGACGCGGGCGCGGACGGCGTCGTGATGCCGCTGCCGGGCACGCTGCCCGGCGTGACCAGGGAACTGGCGGCCGAGGCGGTCGCGGCGGTGCAGGACGCCGGGGCCGTCGTCATGGGTGCGATCGGCACCAGCCAGGAGGGTGCGCACGTCAACGTGGTGCCGCAACTCGCCCTGAACGCGAAGGAGGCGGGCTTCGACGCGCACCACTTCGGTGACTCGTACATCCCCGGCATGTGCGATCCGGAGGTCATGTACGCCTACTCGGTGGCGATCCGCGGCCGCCGGCACACCTGGAACAGGATGGCTCTCTCGGGGCGCCGGGCCCGCTGACCTGCTCGGCCGCCCTGGCTCAACCGCCCCCGGCTGACCCGCTCGGCCGGCCCTGGCCCCACGGCCCCCGCTGCCCCGTTCAGCCTCTCTGGCCTCACTGTCCCCCTCGGTCGCCCTGGCCCCACCGTCGCCGCTGACCCCTTCAGTCGCCCTGGCGCCTGTCCCCACCGTCTTCGCCGAGGTCGCGCAGGAAGCCCTCCTGGCCGGCCAGGAAACCGTCGGCGAACAGCGCGCGCGGGGCGAAGAGCGCGGTGAGCGCGGTGCGGGCCGGCGACTCCTCCACGGAGCGCTTCAGCAGCGCGTGGGTGCCGTCCGGGTGGTGCGTGACCCGCAGGGCTCCGCCCGCCGCCAGCGCCGCGCGGTAGCCCCGCTCGGTGTCGGCGGTGTCCACGTGGAGGTCGTGCCCCGCGAGGACCAGCAGTACCGGAATGCCCCGCAGGGCGGGGAGGTCCCGGGTGGCGTCGGCGGTGTAGTTCCTGGTGATGAAGCCCCAGCGGGCGGCCGTCATGCCGTCCGGGGCGCCCGGCACGGTCCTCACGTACTCCTCGAAGGACGCGCCGCGCCGCAGCAGCCGCCGGGTGGCGTCGCTCCTGGCGGTCTCCGCGTCCGTCCTGGCCCGCGACGCACCCTCGGCGCGCAGTTGGGCGAGCAGGTGGTGACGTCCCTGCCGGAGCCAGTTGACCGCGGGCGAGACCGCGACGACGAACGCCACCGGAGTCCTGGCGGCGACCTTCGGCAGGACCCAGCCGGCCTGGCTGGCACCCCAGAGCCCGATCCGGTCGCCGTCGATGTCCGGGCGGGCGCGTGCCCAGGCGACGGCGGCGGACACCTCCGCGGCCCGGTCGTCCATGGACTGCCCGAGCCAGTCGCCGGGAGCGCCGTCGACACCGGGCTTGTCCCAGGACAGGGACGCGTAACCGGCCCTGGCGTGTGCTTCCCACAGGGGTTTGTAGCCGTCGTCGTGCGTGGCGTTCACGGGACCGTCGCCGTGCACGTACACGACCAGGCCGTGCCGGCGGCGGTCGTCCCGGGGGGTGGTCAGAACGCCGTGGAGGGTGCGCCCGCCGTGACGTATCGCGACCCGCTGCTCGTGCATGTCGTACGCGTGCTGGTGAAGCACCACGCCGACGAGAGCGGCGGCCACCAGCACCACCGCGACGAGCGACCACGCGGCGACACGTAAGGCCCGCCGACGGGGCCGGGGCCGGGAGCGCGGCCCGGTCCCGGCCGCGGTCTTTTTCGCGTGCGGGACCGGGGTCGCGTCCGGGGCCGCGTGCGGGGTCGGGGCCGGGGTCGGGGGTGTCATGGGATCGGACCACCTTTCGTCGGGGCTCGGGCCGAAGGACACGGAAACTATCACTCTCGCTACGATCGTGCTCGAAGTGATAGTTTGGTGGAAGGCGTCGACGCGTGGAAGGGGCACGGCATGGAGCAGGACACGAGGCACGCCCGTACCGACGACGGGGCGGTGACGGTACGGCGGGGGATTCCGGCCGGTGCCGAACGGCGGGCGGCCGAGCTGTACTGGGGCGCCTTCGGCCGCAAACTCGGCCCCGCCCTGAACCCCCCGGACAAGGCGGTGCCCTTCATCGCCGCCCACCTGAACGCGGACCGCGGGATCTGCGCGCTCCTCGACGGACAGCTCGTCGGCCTGGCCGGTTACCAGGTCGACGGCCGGTCCCTCACCGGGGGTTCGGCCGCCGCCGTCCTGCGCGAGTACGGTCACCTGCGCGGACTGCCCCGCCTCCTGCTCCTCGCCCTGTTCGAACGCCGCCCCGCCGCCGGGCAGCTCGTCATGGACGGCATCGCCGTGGATCCGGACCTGCGCGGCAGGGGCGTCGGCAGCCTGCTCCTCGCTGAAGTGGCCGCCGTCGCGGCGGAGCAGGGCTGCCGGGAGATCCGGCTGGACGTGATCGACACCAACCCGCGCGCCAAGGCCCTCTACGAGCGCCGCGGCTTCACGGCCGTACGCACCGAACGCACGCCCTATCTGCGCGGCCTGCTGGGGTTCGGCGCGGTGACCACCATGCGCCGCCCCGTCGAAGCCGGCACGCGGGCCGGTGCCCGGCCCAGGACCCAGGGAGAACCCCGTACCTCATGAGCGACCACATCGAGATCCCCACCCGGCTGCTCGTCCACTCACTGATCCGCGAGGACGGCACGGTCAGCGCGGACGAGCTCTACTCCGTCGCCGCGACCCTGGGCATGAGCGACCAGCAGGTACGGCTGTGCGTCAAACGCCTCGTGGCCGAGCACCGGTTCACCCATGAGGGCCGCGGCCGCAAGGCCCTGCTGCACGCCACCGAGGACACCACGCACGCGCTGGCCCCCCAGGCCGACTTCCTGCGGTACGCGTTCCAGCAGGACGCCGGGCTCGCCCCCTGGGACGGCGTGTGGCACCTGGCCGCCTTCGCGGTCCCCGAGGCGTCCCGCACCTCGCGCGACGCCCTGCGCGAGAAACTCCTGCACCTCGGCGGCGCCCCGCTCCAGGGCGGGCTGTACGTCTGCGCCAACGCGTGGGAACCGTACGTCGAGGACGCGGCCCGGCGCCTGGACGCCCACGCCACCCTCACCCTCCTCACCACCACGGACCTGCGCCGGGGCGACACCACGGACCCGGCCGGACTCGCCCGCCGGCTCTGGCCCCTGGAGGAGATCGCCGAGCGCTACCACCGGCTCGCCCGCCTCGCCGGCCCCCGCCTGGACCGGCTCACCGGGCCGGGGGAACTCTCCCCGGCCGCGCTGCTCACCCTCGCGGTCGAGCTGGCGGCGGAACTGTCCCGGGCCATGGAACCCGACCCGCTGCTGCCGCCCGAGCTGCTGCCCCGGCCCTGGCCCGGCAGCGAAGCCAGGCACCTCGTCGCCCGCTGCTGGGCGGCCCTGTACGCACGCGATCACGGAGAGGACCGCCCGGCGCTGTTCCGCCTCTACGCCGACATCACCCGCGAAGCGGCAGCACGCCACGAGTGAGTCCGTCCCCTCCGGGCCGGTCGGGCCACCAGTGGGGTCTTCCGGTCCGAGCCGGTCGGGCCATGAGTGAGGCCGTCCGCTCCGAGCCGGTCGGGCCATGAGTGAGTCCGTCCGCTCCGAGCCGGTCGGGCCACCAGTGGGCGTCCGGTGGTGTGACCTTGTCGGGCCCGTTCGCGTTGGACCTCACGTACCACGCGCACCACACCACCAGCCGGTGGGCACCCCAGTGCTGCGGTGGCCAGGAACAGTGAGGAAACCCCCGTGCACGTGCCCCGACCGCCCCTGCCCGCTCGGCCCCTGCACCGCAGGCTGCTCTTCGCCGCGCTCGGCGTGGGCGCCGCTTCGCTGGCCGCCGTAGGCGTCCTCGCAGTCACCGGGCCCTCGGAGGGCCCCCGCCCCGTCACCACCGAGGAGGCCGAACAGCTCGCCGCCGCCCGGTTCGGCCTCCACGAGCAGAGCCCGCTGGAGGTCGAGGCCCAGGCGCCCATGGGCAACGGCACCGTAACGGTGCGCGCCCTGGTCGACTACCGCACCCACCGCGCGGTCGGCACCTACACCGCGGCCGGCGCCAAGGGTCTGCTGGCCTGGGACGCCTCCGGGCTGGCCGTCGCCAAGGGGAACGCCGCCTCGGCCTCGGAGGCCGTCACGGCTGCCGGGAAGCTGAACTCGCGTGCCTGGTCCCCCCGCGCCTACAAGACCGATCCGCTGGACACCGTGCTGCGCATCACCATGGCCCTGGGCGCCGACCGACCCGACAACCCCCAACTCCTCGCCGAGCAGGGCGCGATGAGCCTCGGCGAGGAGCAGTGGCGGGGGGCCGCGTACAGCCTCTACTCGGGGCCCCGTCCGGCCGCGGGACCCGCTGCGAAGCGGGGCGCCCCGGCCGCGCCGTCCGCCAGTGCCCCCACCGGCCGCTCACCCCTGACGTACTGGGTCGGGCAGCGCAGCGACCTGCGCCGGGTGGTCATCCAGCCCGCCGGGGGCACCACCCCGTTCCACATCGACTTCGGACGCACCACGAAGACCAAGCTCCCCGACAGCCCATGGCCCAAGGCCCCCACCAAGCCGTAGGCAACCACTGGTACGGCACCGCCAGCCCTCTCGGGCGCCGGGTACCGCCCCACCTCCTACCCCCCCCGCCCCCTTGGGCGGCGGGGCCGCCCCCCCACCCCCTCCCCCCCCCAGCCCACTTGGGCGGCGGGGCCGCCCCCCGGGGGCGGAACGGGCGGGCAAGGGGGCGGCCCCCGGCGGAGCCGAACACCGCACCCCCGCCGCGCCCAGCCCACCCCCGCCCACCCCCGCTCCGCCCCCGTCATGCACGTGGCTCGACCCCTGTTGCATGACCCCCATGAGCCCTCTGCGCCCCCGGAGGAGGCCGCAGCCGCGGTCCCCTCCGGGGGCTCCGTCACGTCAGTGCGCTCACGGCACTCGGTTGCGCCCCGCCGCACCCTCCCGGGCCGACACGGTGACGTGGTCGATCCGCATCGGATGGCCCGGTTCGGTGGCCGGTCCGGGTGAACCGCCGGCCTGGCGCGGGAGTTCGCCGCCGATGGCCACGTTGAGGATCAGGAAGAGACCGTGGTCCACGGCCCGCTTCCACGTCCCGGGATCCATCCGCTTCGCGGCCACCCGGTGGTACACCCGGCCGTCCAGGTACCAGCGCACCTCCTCGGCGCCCGGGGAACGGTCGATCTCCACGGCGTACGAGTGGAACGCCGCGCGGCAGCCGGGGCACGACTGCGGGGCCGAGCTCAGCCCCACCGGCTCCCGGCAGGGGCCGCCCGCCAGGACACCGCAGTGCATGGTGCCGAAGACGGTGTCGCGCCCGTTGACGGACTCCATGACGTCCAGCTCGCCGATGCCGGGCCAGCCGGTGTACCCGTCGCGCAGCGGCGCTCCCAGGGTCCAGAACGCCGGCCAGTAGCCCGCCGCCTTCGCACCCGTCACGTTGGGCAGGGCGATCGACGCCTCGATCCGCAGGGTGCCGCCGGGCGGCGCGGCGAAGTCGGAGCGCCTCGTCTCGATGCGGCCCGAGCTCCAGCGGCCGTTCTTCCTGGTCGGGACGATCTCCAACGCCCCCTTGCCGTCGAGCCTGACGTTGTCGGTGGAGTCGGTCATGGTCTCGATCTCACCGGTGCCCCACTGCGGGGCCGGGCAGCCGGGATAGCAGGTGCCGACGTCGTGGAGCCAGGTCGCGGGGGACGGCGGGCCGCCCGCGGGGCCTTCGAAGTCGTCACGCATCAGCCGCGTCCAGCCGCCGGGCCCCGGCCTGCCGGCTCCTTGCCCCGGCCCCTTCCCCGAGGGACTCCCGGTCGCGTCGGCGGCGGGCAGCGCGCCCGTCTCCGTCAGCAAACGCTCCAGCCGCTCCGTCAGGACGACGGCCGCCGCGTTCGTCAGGTGCGCGTCGTCCCGGTAGAGCAGTACCCGGTCCCGCACCACGGGGCAGGTCGGCCCGTCACCCGGGCACAGCACCCGGTTCACCCCGATGCTCCGCACGCCGGCCAGCGCACCGGAGGCGATCCGCCGGGCCAGCGGGTCGGGCCGCAGGGCCTCCTCGCGGCCGAACGCGCAGGCCCCGGGCGCCTCCAGGTGTCCGGAGAGGCAGGCGGGGACGTCCGTACCGGGCACGGGAGTGTCCTCGATGTAGACGATCGGGGCCCCCAGCGCCCGCAGCGGACGCAGGGTCTTCTCCCAGCCCTCGGCCAGCAGCTTCTGGTCGTCGGTGTACCGGTTGAGCGAGGAGATCACGATCAGGCGCGGCTTCGGCTGCTGCCGCAGCCGCTCCAGGGTGCCGGCGCGCCAGGTGTCGCACTCCCGGTAGGCGCGGCCGAGCTGCGGGCTGCGCACCGTGAGCTGCGGCAGCGGGCAGCCCTGCTTCACCAGCTCCTGGAGCGCCCAGCCCCGCTCGGCGGCCAGGCCCAGGAGCGGCGAGAACCACTGCCCGGCGTGCGAGTCGCCGAGCAGTACGATCCGGTCCGGACTCGTCACGGCGCCGAACAGACAGGCGGGACTGCGGGTCGCGGCCGGGGCCACCTGGCACTCCCCGTCCGGCGGGAAGTCCTTGCGGGCCTGGGCAGGGGACGGCATCACCGGGCCGTCCGCGAGGGGCACGCCGGGCTGACGTACGAGAAGGTCCGGCCCCGAGGCCGCGCCCGCGGGCAGGCCCTTCGGGTCCACCGGCCGGTCGGGCCCGAGCAGGTGCAGCGTCGCGGTGCCGACCACCAGGGCCAGCGCGACCGGCAGCACGATCGCCGTGACGCCCACCGAGAGTCCGCGCCTGGCGTGCGCCGAGACCGTACGGCTGCGGCGCAGCGGCTGCTCCACCCACCGCATCGTGGCGAGCGCGGGCAGTACGGCGGCCAGCGTCAGCGCGGACTTCGCGGGCCAGCCCAGCGACCCGAGCCTCGCCTCGGCGAGCACCAGCACCGGCCAGTGCCACAGATACAGGGTGTAGGACAGCCTGCCCACCGCACGGGGAGCCCGCAGCGCCAGCAACCGCCCTACGCCGTAGGCACCTTGGACGCTCCGCTCGCCCCGCCCCGGTATCGCGGCCAGGATGACGGCGGCGGTGCCCAGCGTCGGTAGGAGCGCGGCGAAGCCGGGATACGGCGTCGAGCCGTCGTACGTCACGACGCACCAGACGATGGCCGCGGCCCCGGCCCACCCGCACAGCAGCCGCAGCGGCCGGGGCCCGCGCATCAGGTGCCAGGGCAGCAGCGCGAGCAGCGCCCCGATCCCGAACTGCCAGACCCGTGAGGGAGTTCCGAGGTACGCGAGCGACGCCGAGCCCTGCGTCCAGTGCAGGGACAGTACGAACGACCCGATGACCAGCGGCACCACGACCAGGGCCACAGTGGCACGCACCGCACGCCCCCTGCGCACCGCCCGTGCCACGCACAGCACGGCGACCGCCAGCAGCGGCGCCCAGCAGAGGTAGAACTGCTCCTCGACCGCGAGCGACCAGAAGTGCAGCAGCGGACTCTGGTCGTGCCCGGCGGCCAGGTAGTCGGTCTGCTGGGAGACGAACCGCCAGTTGGCGAGGGACAGCGCCGCCGCGACGACGTCGTACTCCAGCTCCGTACGCCGCAGCGGTACGGTCAGCCAGGCGCCGACGGCCGCCACCGCGACCAGCACCACGGCGGCGGACGGCAGCAGCCGCCGGGCCCGCCGCGAGAAGAAGTCGCCGAGCCGGATGCGTCCCGTGGTGATCGCCTCGCGCACCAGGAGACCGGTGATCAGGTAGCCGGAGATGACGAAGAAGACGTCCACGCCGACGAAACCGCCCTGTGTGAAGGGAATTTCGGCGTGGAAGGCGAGGACCGCGAGGACGGCGACGGCGCGCAGCCCTTCGATGTCGGGGCGGAAGGCGGAGCGGTGCGGACTGGGCCCCGACTCGGTGTTCCCCGGTTTCCCGGGGGCCCCGGGGGGAGCGGAGTCGTGCCGGTGGGACTGCCGTTGGCCGGGGGCCACGGGGGACGACATGGGAGGAAAGCCTTTCAGGTCCATCAACTCAGCCAGGGGAGCATCGGGTTGACCCAGCCGGACGCCAGCAGGCCGGTGAGCAGCAGCAGGGCGGTGGCGGCCAGGGTCTCGGGCCAGCGGCGCGGCAGCATGGCGGCACGCGAGAGCAGCAGCGGCCGGACACGCGGAACGAGCCCCCGCACCCCGGTGACAGCGGGTGTCCCGACGCCGGCATCGGCAGGGCCGTCCCCGGTGCGCCGCGCGGCGGCCGGGCGGAGTTCCAGGACGAGGTGCCGCATCAGCGGCACGTTGATCTGGCACTGCACAGCCACGTACAGCAGCAGCCCCCAGCTGGGCTCCCAGCCGTTGCGGGTCACGACCAGCAGCAGGCCGGCGACGGCTGCCGCGTGGGACAGCAGCAGCCAGCCCAGCGAGACGGCCACCACCCGGCGGGCCATCCCGCCCGAGGTCCCCGCGCTCCGGGCGCCGGTGGGCACCCAGGCGGCGCTGCGGCCGCGCAGCGTGTGCACGAACGCCACCGCGGCGGCCACGCTGGTCAGGACGTTCGCCCGGATCACCTCCACCCGCCAGCGGGTGCGGCTGACCCGGGGGAGCAGCACGTGCCACAGCCACAGCGGGGCGAGCAGCGGCAGCACGTGCCAGGGCCGTACGTCGTCCGGGTACCAGAACATCATCACCAGCGGCGGCAGCGGTGCCACGAAGGTGTTCACCGCCGTGGCCAGGTACCCGACGATGCCCTCGGCGAAGCACAGCCGCATCCGCCAGGGCGCGCCCATCCGCTTCAGCACGGGGGTGCTCAGCAGGTGGAGGTTGCCCATCGCCCACCGGTACTGCTGGTTGACGAAGGAGGTGACGGTCTCGGGCGAGGTGCCCTTGGCGACGAGCACCGGGACGTACAGCGTCCGGAACCCCTGGGCGTGCAGGGCGAGTCCGGTGTACAGGTCCTCGCTGTGGTCGAGCCGGGCGAAGCCGCCGGCCAGGTCGAGGGCGCTGCGTCGGTAGACGGCGTTGCTGCCGCAGCAGATGGCGGCGTCGCTCACGTCCCTGGACGGCTGGATCCAGCGGAAGAACCACTCCTGGGCCGAGCCGGCCGCCCGCTCGATCCAGCTCATGGACTCGTCCGTGTCGAACCACTGCGGGCTCTGCACGATGCCGACGGAGGGGTCGGCGAGATAGGGGACGAGGTGACGCAGGAAGTCCGGCCGGGGAGCGAAGTCCGCATCCAGGATCGCGACGGCCTCGGCGCTGCTCAGCGTCAGCGCGTGGTTGAGGTTGCCGGCCTTCTTCAGGTGCCCGCGGTCGGGCCGTACGACGTACTCGAAGCGGTACGAGGCGGCCAGCGCGGCCACCTCGGGACGGTCGGCGTCGTCCAGGACCCAGACGGTCAGCTCGCCCGACCAGTCCAGGGCGGAGACCGCCCGGTAGGCGTTGGCCAGTACGTCGAGCGGCTCGCCGCAGGTGGGCAAGTAGAGGTCCACGGAGGGTGGTTGGGCGGGCTGCCAGGCGTGGACGAGGAGTTCGTGCGAGCGCCGGGTGAGCCGGCGCGGGCGCAGGCTGTTGACGCAGGAAAGGCCGAGCGCCACCACGTTGAGGCCGAGCACGGCCAGGAAGGCCCACAGGGCCGGGGTGCGCAGGGCGAAGGTGAACATGGTCGCCGCCGTGAACACGAAGGCGAGCGAGGAGCTGACGAGGACCCAGCGGTGCTGCGGCCCGAAGTACCAGTAGAGCTCTTCGTCGGAAGGAGGTTGCGGTAGGTGATGCACGGTCATAAAGCCCCCCACGGCTGTGTATGTGCCCGTATCGGATGGTCACCCTACCGCCAAAGGTATAGACCAATTGTTGCGACAAGGCCAACACAGCGAATCGGACACGGAATTGGCGGAACTCAATTGGTCCAGACCTCTGAGCCGTTCCCATCCGACAGGCCCCGCCTCCGGGACGGGGGAGGGGAGAACCACGCCGGGGTGAACACTGCGGTAACACTCGCCGGGAGCGGGTCACCGCCGAGGAGGGGCGGCGGGGCGGAGAGGTGCGCGGGGCCGTTCGGCCCGCCTCCGGGCCCGGCATTCACCCGAACGGCCCCGGTGGGGAGCTCCCCGCAGGTGGTGGCCTCGGGACGCTGATAGGCACGAGGCAGAAGATCGCGTCGACGAAAGGTCCGATCGTGCTCTCACCCCATGAGGACACCGCACTCGCGGTGGAATTCCAGCAGGGCATCTCCGATGCCTGGTCCAAGGTCGCCCAGTTCGTCCCGAAGCTCGCGGGCTTCCTGGTCATTCTGCTGGTCGGCTGGTTCGTGTCGAAGATGATCGCCAAGGTGCTCGACAAGGTCCTGCGCAAGGTGGGCTTCGAGCGGCTCAGCGAGCGGGCAGGATCCGCCCGGATCTTCGACAACTCCAAGTACGACGCGACGTCCCTGGTCTGCAAGGTCGTCTACTACGCACTGCTGCTGGTCACGCTCCAGCTGGCCTTCGGGGTGTTCGGCCCCAACCCGGTCAGCGGCATGATCGACGGCATCGTCGCCTGGCTGCCGCGGGCGCTCGTCGCCATGGTGCTGGTCGTCGTGGCCATGGCCATCGCCAATGCCGTACGCGGCATCGTCTCCGGCGTGCTGTCGGCGGCCTCGTACGGGCCGATGGTCGCCCGTATCGTCTGGGCGGTCATCGTGGCCCTGGGCGTGATCGCCGCGCTCGGCCAGGTCGGCATCGCCACCACCGTGACCCAGCCCGTGCTGATCGCCGCACTGGCCGCCGTCGCGGGCATTCTCATCGTCGGTGTCGGCGGTGCGATGATCCAGCCGATGCGCGGCCGCATCGAGCGCATGATGGACTCGGCCGAGAGCGAGGCGGGCCGGATGCGCGGGCAGCAGGCGCCGGCCAGGGGCAAGCGCGAGGGTGCGTACCAGGCGGGCAGGGAGGATGCCCTGCGCCACCAGCCGGTGGTGGATCCGGAGCGGGTCGACCCCATGTGACCTGACGTTCCGCTTCTCCTCGAGTCCTCGCCGCACGGTCGCCGAGTCCTCGTCGAGCCGGAGCACACCGACCCGGTCCGCACCCTGCGTGCGGGCCGGGTCGGTGCCGTCGGGGCCGCCCCGGCGGCGGGGTGCGGGCCGGGGGGCCAGGAGCGCGGCGCCCGGGTCAGCGACGCGGTGCCAGGAACTGGTGCCTCTTGGTGAGCCAGCTCAGCGCAGTGAGGCGGCACACCGCGTAGTCGTACCCCACGGGCTCGCGCCACCCGGTTTCGGCGAGCGCGTCCAGGAAGCCGAGCGCGTAGTCGGCGAGGGCGTCGCGCGGCGGCGCGGGCGGTTCCAGGCCCGCATCGCGCACGCCGAGACGCCAGCGGATCTCCGCCACGTGCTGGTCGACCGCGGCGGCGAAGCCGGGCTCGAAGGCGAACTCGGCGAACCGCCGGTCGAAGTCGGCGCAGACCGCCGTCAGAACACAGGGCATGAACTGACGCTAAGCGACCAAAACGGTGGTTCTGCCATGCGAAGCCCTTTCTGCGACGAATCTCACGCGGTGCGACGACACCCCGGGGAGGGCTCCCGACGGAGGTGGCTGCGCGGCTCCAGGTACCCGTACTCGTACCCGTGCGCGTGATCGCGGCGCGGCGTTCTGGGCAGGCTGGGAGAGCAGACCCGGTACCAGCCACTACCCACTACCCACGGGGAGCCACCGTGCGCCAGCCCTTCCGCGTCAGCCGACCCCGCACTGCCGGCCCGTCCCGCCGCTCTCTCCGCCGCCGGATGCCGCTCTGGGCGACGGGGGCGGCGGCCGTCGCGTTCGCCGCCACCGGGTGCTCCATGCAGGACGCGGTCTGCGGCGGCGGCGAGTACCCGGTGCTCAACGTGGGGTCGACGGGCAGCACCTGCGTCAAGGACGGCCAGGAACCGCCCGAGGGCTACACCCGCTACCCCGAGGGCAAGGTGCCCCGGCACGTGGACGACGAGTGGTACAAGTACTGGCAGACCCGCACCGTCGACAAGAACGGCAGGATCGTCGACGTGCCGAGGAGCTGACAGCCCGCGCGCGGTGTCGGCCCGGCGGGCGATCCGCAGCGGGGACGCGCCCCGGGGTCCGCCGACGGCCCGCCCTTCCATGATTCAATTCGCCGCGTCTGGGCAGACGTGTCTCACAGGGGCACAAGGCCCCCAGCTGTGTCCGTGTGTGACAGCCCGCACCAGTGACGACGTCAGCGGTTGGCGTCAGCGGTTTTGGGAGGACGTATGCACGATCTTGGATTCGTCTGCCTCGTGGAGCGGCTGGAGGCCCAGGCCGAGGAGGCCCGGAGCGCACAGGTGGCGCGGCGGCTGCTCGGTACCCCCCGGCTGCCCCACGTGGTCACGCTCGCCGGAGCACTCACGGTGGCCCTCGTCGGCATCAGGATGGCCCGCGCTTCCCGCCACGCCTGACAGGCACACCCCCCGGGCGCAACAGGCAGACCCCCGGGTTCGAGAGGTACATCCCCGGGCTCGACAGGCCCTTCCCCCCGACGCCGCGGCCGACCTGCTCCTCGACCACCGCCGCGCCTGGACGGGCAGCGGGAAGTGGCTGCCGAGGCGCCTGCTCCAGGTCGTCGAAGGAGACCCTGGGGTCGCTGTCGGAGATCTCTATGACGAGGGCCCCCGACGGCAGCCCGTGCCGGGTG
>NZ_JBHXRV010000051.1:0-60369 GCF_042716745.1 Streptomyces sp. NPDC058663 | reverse complement strand
AAGTTTACGGCGCCCACGTAGAACTACCAAAATCTAGCCGGGGCCTGCGTCCGATGGGTATACGAGACCGGGTCCACTCCGTGGCCCTGCAGTTCCGGTGTGCGGCTTCGCCGCACACCTGCCCGGTACTCCGTACCGGGCAGGTCTGATCGCTGCGCGATCAGACGCGGGCCGCGCTCCGCGCGGCCCGAAGAACGCGGCGAGGGAGGTGGGGGTCGGCTGCCTGGGGAAGGGGGCTCAGGGCGAGACGTCGAGGATGCGGACTCCCGCTCCGTCCCAGTCTTTGGGGGCGGTGGTGACGACCCGGGCTCCCTCCGGGCGTTCCGGGGCGGGCCGGGCTACGTGCCGGGTGTGGGACCAACCCAGGCTGCGTGACTGGCCGGAGGCGGCCAGCACGGCTGCGAGGTCGAGGGGATGGAAAACGATCTGGTCGAGCATGGCAACGTGGCTGGCTACCCCGTTACGGGCCCGGTCGGCGTCCGCGAGAGCGCTCAGGGCCACATGCACACGCCACGTGTCCGTGGCGGCGGACTGATGCAGGATCCGCGAGACCAGAACACTTCCCGAACCCAGGGCGAGGAGTGCGCTCTCGTCCAGGATCACGTCCACCGTGTGAGGGACGGCGGCGCTCATGCGGCGTCGCCGAGCCGGCGGGCGAGTTCAGCGTCCGCCGCACGGTCCTGCTCAGGCGTGGGGGCGTAGCCCGACATCTCCTTGAGGACTGCCAGGGTGCGGGCCGTGCGCTCGGCGCGCTCCGCGTCGGTCGGGGTGTGTGCGGCGAAGTCGCTGACCAGCTGGGCGATGGTGGTGCCCTTTTCCGCGGCGAGCGCGGCCAGTCTGTCCCGGACGGTGTCTTCGACCTTGATCGTTGTGTGTGCCATGAGGACTAGAATACATCAGGTATACCGCTGGGGTGAGTGCTTCCCACGACGAGCCTGAAGCGCCTCCGAAGGACCGCCTCTTGTCTTTGCGGGTTGTGGTGCGTCATTTTTGTATGTCCGCTAGGTTGGATCGAGGAGACGGACATGCTCCGAGCCCTGACCGGTGACATCAGCTCCCCTTGCTCGCCTCCGCGAAAAATAATAGAAAGAAGATCTCTCACATGGGATTTCTGACGATTCTAGCTGTTCTGCTCCTTTTCTACGTCGCAGTGATGGCTTTGTTCTGCATGCTGGTTGCCTCCAAAACCTCTCACCGAATGGGTTGGGCCATGTCAGCTGCGCTCATATTCTTGCCCGTTGCAATAGCCACCTCGATATTCATTCGCCCGATTTTCCAGTAACCGCAAGACGCACTGAGGCAGGCTACAAAAAGCCCGGAAGGAATCACCTCATGCCGAAGGACGGGCTGCGCCCGCATCAGGTCGAGGCGGTCGACGCAGTCCTCCGCCATCTCCAACTCCCCGCCGGCTCCCCGGTGCCGGAGGAGGGACTGCGGTGCCAGGTGATCGCGGCGACCGCGTCGGGAAAGACCCGGATCGCTGCGAGGGCCGCTCAACGGCTCCACGCGCGGCGGGTGCTGGTCCTGGTGCCAACGACCGATCTGCTGGCGCAGATGGCCGCGGAGTGGCGCCGGGCCGGGCGTGCGGGGGCGATGGTCGGTGCGTGCGAGGCCAAGGTCGCGGCGTCCAGCGGGATGCCCTGCACCACCGACGAGGCGGAGCTCCTGGACTGGGTGGGGGACGACGAGCTGGTGACGGTGTTCTCGACGTACGCGACCGCGACCACGGCGGTCCGGAAAGCGCACACGCTGGGAATGCGGCCGTTCGATCTGATGGTCGTGGACGAGGCGCACCGCACGAGTGGTGATGCGGAGAAGGCGTGGGCGGCCGTGCACGACCAGGCGAAGATCCCGGCCGTGCGGCGGCTGTACATGACCGCGACCCCGCGCGTATGGGAAGCCGTCCCGGACTCACGCAGAGGCGGGGGCATGGCGCCGCGGCTGATCGCGAGCATGGACGACGGATCCCCGATCTTTGGACCGGTGGCGTGGAAGCTGATGCTATCCCAGGCCATCAGCCGGGGCCTGGTAGCCCCGTACCAGGTGGTGTGCGTGGACATCTCCGACCCGGACCTGCACGCCGCGCAGGCCGGCGGCGACCGGGGATCGGACCTGGTGCGCGGGGAGCGGCTCGCGGCCCTGCAGGCCGGGCTCCTGACGGCGGCCGCGGACGAGAACCTGCGCAAGTGCCTCACCTTCCACTCCCGGGTGAGCGAGGCCGAGGCAATGGCCCAGGGCCTGTCGGCCGTCGCGGAGCGGTTGTATACGGAGGATCCGAAGCGCTACCACCCTCCGGTGCGGGTATGGGCGTCATGGCTGTACGGGGAGCACAAGCCCGGCCACCGCAAGGAGCGGCTGGAGGAGTTCACCTCGGACGTCATCGAGGTGGCGGACGGCAAAGGCGGCAAGGTCTCTTCTCCGGCGATGTTCAAGATGATCGCGTCCGTTCGCGTCCTCGGAGAAGGCGTCGACACCAAGGACTGTGATTCCGTCGCCTTTTGTGACGCGCGGGGGTCGATGGTCGACATCGTGCAAATGGTCGGCCGGGCCCTCCGAATGCAGCCCGGCGAGGGGAAAATCGCCTCACTGGTGGTTCCTGTTTTCCTCGCACCGGGTGAAAGCCCCGATGAAATGCTGACCTCTGCGGGGGCTGAAACCCTCGCGAGAGTCCTCGGAGCGCTACGCGCCCACGACACAGACGTGATCGAAGCACTCGCCGACCCCCGCCCCCGCACCGGGAGTTGGACGGGCCACGACACCGAGGAAGACCACGCCGCGGACGACCAGGAGCAGCAAGGTGAGACGGCGGGCCCGAGCGGGGCCGCGCGGGAGCTGCTGAAGTTCTCCACGCCCCGCGATCCGGCAGAAGTGGCCAGGTTCGTGGCGTTGCGGGTACTGCACCCGGAAACCGACTACTGGCGGTCTGGACTCGCCGCCGCGGCCCGGTACGCGAAGGAGATCGCGAAGAACGGGGAGCTGAAGGTCCCCTACGACTACGTGACCCCGGTGGAGTGGGCGCCGGGCGGCTTCCCCTTGGGGACGTGGCTGAAGAGGCAGCGGGCGGACTACCGGGCCGGTGACCTGGCCCCCGAGCGGGCGCGGGAACTGGAAGCTCTTGGGGTGGTGTGGGCGCACCAGGACCACGTCTTCGACGAAGGACTCGCTGTCGCCCGCCGCTGGGCTGCCGAGCACGGGCACTTCCTCCCGCCGGCCACCGCCGTCTGGAACGGCTATCCAGTCGGAGTGTGGGCGAAGAATCTCCGGACGACGGCGCGGCTCGCGGACGCCCGCGCGCGAGAGCTGGAAGAGGCGGGTGTCGAGGTCTCCGAGGAGGAGGCGGCCGGGGGGCTGTCCTGGACGCGCCGCAAGGCGTTGGACGAGATCGATCCCGGGTGGTGCCCGGCGTGGGACGCGGGATGGCAACGCTGCTTCCGATTGGTCCAAAACCACCTGGACAACGGGGGCAGCGTGCCCCTGGAGGCCGGGGAGGTCGTCGTCCAGGGCGAAGACCTCGGACGGTGGGTACAGAGCTGCCGGTTCGAGTGGGAGCAGCTGCAACCGGCGCAGCAATGGCTGCTGGCCAACGCCCTCGGACTCGAACCGGCCGAAGAGTCGGAGCGGCCGGTCAAGCGCACCCAGAACGACAAGTGGAACCTCAACCTCGCGGCGGCGAAGGCGTTCCACGCCCGGGAAGGGCACCTGATGGTGCCGAGGAAGCATGTGGAGCGGGTCGAGTCCAGCGGGGGTGCGGGAGTCGCTCAGAGCGGCGTTGACGGCCGTGAGGTGGTGGAGGTGAAACTCGGGATGGTTCTGGACAACATCCGTAAGCGTACCGACAAGCTCACCGCTGATCGGCGGGCGGAGCTGGACAGGCTGGGGATGCGGTGGACCACGACGAAGAAGGCGGCGCGATGAGCACGGATGCGTACACCAGCGACCCGGTAGAGAGGGCGGCAGAAGACGTACGGGAGGGCGACGCGGACGCCACCCTGGCAGTCGCGGTGCGCTCCTACGCCATGTTCGCGATCCACGTCCGCTTCCACGACGGCATGACCGAAGAAGTCCTGCCCGTCCTGTGGTCCGTGATCCCCCGGGACCAGCGGGAGGCGTACCCGGCCCGCCTGGAAGAGTTCGTGGACGCCTACCGGGAACGGCTGGTGCGGCTGTTCGCGGAGTACGGGCCCCAGTCGGCAATCGCTAAGCACGGGCGGCACGAACTGCTCGCACACCCCGTATCACTGATCGCACTGGAACAGCTGTCGGCCGTCCGCTCCCGGTACGCGCTGGCGGCGCGGTGGAACGGGGAGCTGCCGGACCGGTGGCTGAACGACATGAGCGCCACCTGGGGGGTCAGCGAGGTGCTGTGAACGAGGCAGGGCAGACGAGGGGCGCCGCCGGGCTGGGGCCGTTCATCGCGATCTTCGGGAACGGTGTGAGCACGCCGGGTTCATTCCACGGCGAGGCCTTTCGGTGCGTGCAGGCTTACGTTTCGGCACATCAGGCGGGGAGTAGTGCTCGGGAGGTCAGGGAGTGCGGGTGACGGTTCCGGAGACGAACCACTGGACGATCGTGGCGGCGATGTGGACTGCTGCCCGACAGGCTTCCAGGGTTTCTGGGGTGGTTGCTGCTTGTCCGCCGTGGCGTGAGGTCTGGCCTTCCCAGAGAGCACGCATCATGGCTTCCACGGGGGCGATGGCGTCGCTGGTGGTTGGTGTGGAGAGGGCGGTGGTGAACTTGTGGCGGGCGCCTTTGAGTTCTCCGAGCATGGTGCCGAGGGTGGCTCTATTGTTGTTCGGTTGGATGACGGCGTGGGCCGCTGACTCGGCTGCTTTGATGGCTTCGCTGTATGCACGTACTGGGTCCGGGCTGCGCCCGTAGGCTGCCTGCCAGGACGCGGCGAGGTGGTCGGCTGCGGATCCTGCGGTCTGCTGGGTCGCGGCCTCGGTGATGGTGTGGCGTACCGCGTCGCGGACAGCGGGCGTCACTCGCTCTTCCAGTCCTCTGTTGTTCTCTGCGACGCGGTAGGCGGACCCTGCGTCGTCGAACAGTTCGGCCAGCTCGTTGAGGTTGGTCCTGTCCAAGATCCCGTAGTCGAGGCTGTACGCCAGGATCTCATCCACCACGTCGAGCAGCTCAGTGCCGACTGCGTTTCCCAGTGGGGCCAGGTAGTTCCCGCTCCTGGGGGGAGTCAGGCGCAGCCGCACGCACAGGGCACGCGTGGCGTTCTCGTTGGGACGCCCGCCGTAGCTCAGCACGCCCCTGACCCACATTTGCAGGGGGAGGAGGAGGTGGTCGGGAACTTCCTCGAACGGGCCGTCGTGGGTGGGTTCTGCGAGTCCGATGCGGACGGAGAAGCGGCGGCGCGGGGGGATCGTCATGACGTGACGATACTGCTCTCAGCATCGCCCCCGGCATCGTAAATCCTTTGCCTCAGTACTGCGGGATGCCTCCGATTCTCACGGATCACCCTGCAGGTGAGTGTACTTGTAGGGGCTTCGCGCGGCGCTTCCCCTGGCTGCAGGACCAGGCAAGCGCAACAGGCGGAGCCGGGCGGCCCACCCCCGCGCTCCTTCTGCTCCCCGCGTACCCGGGTCACCGTGACCGTGGCGTGCCGTGTGGTGCCGGCCAGGACTTCGACCAGGAGCTCCGGCGGGCAGAGCGTGTACGGGTCGCCGTCCTCGGTGCGCGCGGAGGGGCTGGGCTCCTGGCCCTGAAGGTGCGCGGCGATGTCGCGGCGTACGGGTGCGGTGAGGCGGCGGGAGCGCATCTCCCGGCCTTCGGGCAGCCGCACCACGAGCGCGGCGGGGTAGGCGGGGGTCCCGGTGTAGCCCACCACCACGGCGTCCACCGTGTCCGCGTGCCTGATCTTCAGCCACGCCTCGGTACGGCCCCGCAGAAACGCGCCGTCCAGTCTTTTCAGCACCAGGCCCTCGATGCCCTGGGGGCGGAGCTTCTCCCGCCACAGGCGGGCGACGTCCAGGTCCTCGGTCATCGGCACGGCCTGGAGCGGGGGCCCGAGCGGGGCCAGGCTCTCCACGAGGATGCGCCGTCGCTCCCGGTACGGCCGGGCCGTCAGGAGGCCCCCGTGGGCGGGGTGGCGCAGGATGTCGAACGCGGCGTAGGAAGCGGGCAAGCGGCGGATCAGAGCGGCTGCGCGCGCCGCGCCCGCCGAGGCGCGCTGCCGCACCGCGCCGAAGTCCAGGCGGCCGTCCCGGTAGATCACTCCCTCACCGTCCAGCAGGACCCCGGAGGGAAGGTCCATCGCAGCCGCTGCCAGATCCAACCAAGCCCCGGTCACCACACGGCCCGACTTGGAGCGCACCACCACGTGGTGCGCGGCGCGCTCGATGGTGAGCCGGTCGCCGTCGTTCTCCAGACTTTCCTATGTCTCATGAGCCACGGCTACTACGACTTCGGGCCTCCGGGGCGTACGGCGCGTGCGGCTACGGCACCCACTTGGCAGCCGGTCGGCGGCCCAGTTCTAGGGTGGCGGGCATGACGGGTGATGCCGCCTCCGGCCCGGGCTCCCCGGCCTACCGGCGCGCCGAGGCTTTCCTCGACGAACTCAATGAACATGCCGACCGGGTGTACCCGTTGCTGCCCTTCATGGACGTGTGGCTCCTGGACGACGATGGCTTCCTCACCGGAGAGACTGGTGGGCCGTTCCGCACGCCGGAGGAGACCCGCGAGCAGATGGTCCGCTGGGCCGCACATCTCGGTGCTCACATCGAGGAGAAGGCTTGCCCCGACGGCACGGTGGAGCTCTACGCACCGTGGGCCGCCTGGAAGAGCCCGTCCCCGGTTCGCGGCTGCCTGCGGGCGCACTTGCCCAGTCCCGAGCAGCAGGACGCAACGACTCCCCTCGTGAGAGGGGCCCGGTGACGGGCAGCGTCGGCAAGCCCGTCAGAAAGCATCCTGCGACTTGACGGTGAGATGCCCCCGCGACTGGCCCGTTCGCGCGGTAAAGACGGCGCGGCACCTGGACAGCCCAGGTGGTGTCGCAGAAGAACCGCCGCAGCCCTCTCAACGCAGCCCCCAATTCAGCTATGGAGAGGTCACTACGACTGCGGGGTGAGACACCTACCAAGTGTCTGGAGAACCGTCGAACTTCGGTTCCGCAGCCCAGCCCTCCCCCTCGGGCAGGGTGTCCACGGCCTGCGCGCGTACCAGGCCAATCGGGGGGCCGCTCGTCATACGGCCCCGCCGTACTCGTACGGGGCGCCGTCCTCCCAGACAATGGCCGCCGAGTCCCCGTCCACCAGGCCCTCCGCAGCCGTCTCATCAAGGCCGACCTGCCGCAGCTGCTCCACCAGGTCCCGGTCCGAGTACGCCACCCCCGCGTCCCGGCCCCACAGGTACAAGCGGCGGCCACCCTCTGTGCGCGGGCGCTGCACCACGATCTCGTCCATACCCCCACCGTCCCCCCGCCCCGGCCAGCCCGCAGGTCGGGGCCAGCCCCAGCGGCGAGCGCCGTGCGGGCGTCACGCCGTGACCTGTCGCACCCCCGAACGTGCGACACGGGACCTGTTCGCCGCCGCTGCTGCATGAGGCACGGCACCGTGATCACCATGCACCCGCGTTCCCTCCCGGCCCTCCTGGCCGCCGCCCTCTGCCTCGGCACGGCCGGATACGTGGCGGTCCCCGCCGACGCCCCCGCCGCCAGGGCTGCACCCCCCGCAGAACGCCCGCAGACCGCGCACACAGCCCCAGCTCTGGCCGGGCACGGTGATGCGGCGGGACCGCCGCGACCTGCTGCGACTCCGCCCGGAACCCAGGCGTCCTCAATGTCATAGCCATCGTGGAGGATCTCTCGCATGGCTACGACTGCTGCTGACTACATCTGGTTCGAGGAAGACTTCCCGGACCTCGCCGAGTCCTACTGCGTCACCCTCGTGCACAACGTGCCGCCGAGCGAACTGCTGAGCAGACTGGGCGGCCAAGCCGAACCCGAGGTCACCGGGATCACCGCACTCGTCGACACCGCCTACGACCTCTGGGGCCCCAGCACCACGCGGACGTACTTCGGAATGACAACGCTCGGACCCTGGACCCTCATGATCGAGCCCAACGGCTGGCACGGAGTGAACGAGGAGAAAGCCCTCCCCGCGTCAGCGGGCACCCGCTGGGTCTCCCACTACGACAACGCAAACGCCAACAACGACGGCTCTTTCCTCTGGGCCGAGGACACCGAAGTCCAACTCCACTTCGAACTCCGCGACGCCGGTTACCGCTCCGGCGCCCGCGCCGACGACCTTCTCGACGTCATCCGCCGCCTCAACTTCACGTTCCCCGAAGAACCCAGCGAAGTAGAGGATGACCCGGCCGTGCCGGCTGCCTTCGCACTCGCCGAGCACCTCACCGGCATACGAGTCACCCCGGCCCTCCTCCAGGGCACCACCTTCATCTGCGGCACCGCGGACTTCCGCTGAATCTCCGCCCAGCCCCCTGCCTGGACGAAAACGCATGGCTATCGAACCGCAGATCGGCCAAGGTTCAGTGGTGAGTACTGAGCAAGGTCCCGTCGAGCACGCGGACCGTTGGATTTTGAACCTGCGGGGCTTGCCCGTCACCAGGATCGTCGTGGACTTCCAGCTCACACTGGTCCTCGGCTCTGCCTGGGAGGTCATCCTGGAGGCGCCGGTCAACCTCTCTCACGGCTCGGTCCGAACCAATCCGCCGTCGGTTCTGAATCCGGAAACGCAGGATGTCGCGGCGGCACTCACCCTGTTCGGAGCGGAGATCCGGTCCGCCGTCGCCTTCAAGTCCGGTGCCCTCCGTCTCGTATTCGACACGGGTATGCACCTGAACTCTCCGGCGGATCCGTCGTTCGAAGCGTGGCAAGTCGCGGGCCCCCAGGGATGGCGCTTCGTGTCTCTTCCAGGTGGCGAACTCACAGTCTGCTCCACCGGCGCCGACGAACCCTCGACGGGCTGAACGATAGTGCGATGACCCCCGGTGCCCACACTTGGCTGGGACGAGCCCCGCACGACCGTCCCATACCCGCAGGCCAGAGCCTCGCCCTGCCCACTCTCTACTGAGACAGGACAGTGCTTGCAGGATGCCGCCGTCTGCACCGTCGCTACGAGCGCAAGGCCGACCACTTCCTCGCCTTCACCGGCATCGCCGCTACCCTCATCTGCTACCGGCGACTCGCCAGATAGAGGTCAGCGCCACTCGGGCGGAATGTTGGCGAGCTGCGTCAGCAGGTCCCAGTCGGCTGAACGGAACTTTGGGTCGTGCCATTGGGCACCGCTGGCGACCCAGTCGCCACGCAGCTCGCGGACCTGAGACACGTTGTCATCACCGATGCCGGATTCGTTGTAGCAGCAAGGACAGATGACGTACTGCGGCACGCCGTACTCGTCGAACACCGCTTCGCCATCGTCGTACCCGCAGATCCTGCAGGCGGTCTCGGTCTTGTCGTCCATGCTCATCTCGACGACAGCCTACCGATCGACGCCAAATGACACGACGTCTAATTGGCGCGGAGTTCCGGAACATCCTGCACGTTCGAGGGCAGGGTCTTCAGCGGCTGCTGCGAGTGTGCAGGACTCCGGCCAGACACACCGACCCGCTGGGAGCGGCCGGCCACGGTTACCCCACCCTGCTCAAGCCCACGCTCTCAGAAGGGGTCCACCCTCGGCATCGCCCCCGGTAACGCGTGCTGGCCGGGTACGCAGGTCCTCACCATGAGCCCGCGTTCGGCCCTCGCCTGGAGCGGGACCAGCTGCTGCTGTGCCGCGGAGGCTGTGTCAGTGCCTCCTGCGATCCTTCTTCGATGATCAACGAGTACGAGAAGCTGCTGGCAGGGCTGGACGATGTGGACTGGGCCAGCTTGTCCCACGCCTACGAGTCGGCGCATGACGTTCCAGGGCATGTACGCACCCTGTGCGGGAGTGACGACGAGGCGCGCAAGCAAGCGTTCAGCAGCCTGTTCAGCAGCATTTTTCACCAGGGCAGCCGCTATTCGGCCTCTCCGCTCGCCGTGCCGTTCCTCGCGAGGATCGCCCTCACAGGCCCTACCGCTGCCCGTGAGGACACGATGTGGCTGCTTACCCGCCTGGCCGTGGACTGGCACGACGAGTACGACGTGACCACCGGCATCAACGTCGCCGGATGGCGTGCGGCCGCGGCGGAGGTCGGACCGGAGGAGCTCCTGCCGTGGTACGAGGAGCAGCTGGCCGCCGCGACGGATGCCGACCAACGTGCGCAGCTGCAGGAGATACAGGACTGGGTGGCCGCCGGTAACTCGCCGGATTCCCGGTGGTCGGCACTCCAGTCCTACGACGCCGTCCTCGCCGGACTCCCCGGCCTTCTCGCCCTGCTCGACGACGATGACGCACGACTGCGGACCCGGATCGCTTACATCCTGGCCTGGTTTCCCGAATTCTCCACCACCTCCCTGCCCCGCCTCCTCGCCCTTGCCGCACACGATAAGGACCCGGTCACCGCAGCCACCGCACTGCTTGCCGCAGGCATCGTCGGACCTTCCTCCACGGCCGAGGACATCACCCTGTACCTGGGTGCCACAGATCCGCTGATGCGGTGGGCCGCGGCCACCGCCCTCATCCGCCTCGCCGGCCTCGACGGAACCCCTGTCGGCCCCGGCCTGCTCGGCCGGGCTGTCACGGAACTCACCGCAGCTGCCCGCAGCCCGTTCGATCACGTAACCGACTACTGCGAGGGCGACCCGTTCGGCCACATCGAGCGCACCCTGCACGCCCTGCCGCCCGAGTCGGACCCGGCCGCCGCGCGCGAGGCGCTCGACGCGTGCCGCGCCGAAGTACGGGTCCGTGGCCGACGCGTGCCGGTCCCGGTGCAGGGCCACACCTCCACGGCTCCATTCCTTCGCCACCCCGCAGTTCCGGCAGCCCCGCATCGTCTGGGATTGCGACGGGTCCCGCACCCGCAGGGCGATCGAGAAGCTCTTTCCCACTCCACAGCCGTACCCCGCACCCCGCTACACCGACCTGACAGCGGCGCAGCAGCAGCTGTTGGGCGATCTCGCCGGCCACCGGCACGCCTGGCTCGTCCGCAGACCGGCTGAGGGACCTCGGTCTTCCCCACACGCAGGAAGCGCTGCATTCCTTCGTCGGAGCGCACCGCACCGCCTGAAGCACCGCAGCACCCGCAGCGAACGAAGGAGTGCTCACGCCCGACAGTGCCCGGTGGGTAGCGCCGCCCGGCCCCTCGCGTCCACCCCGTAGGCTCCCGCGCATGGAAAACGCAGACAGTCGGCAGCACACCGCCAGGCCGTGGCAGGAGTGGGCCGACGTCTACGACTTCCTGGAACAGATCCGACAACGCCCCGGCATGTGGCTGCCAGACGGCTCGCTCCGCACCCTGGAGGCCGTGCTCACCGGCTACCGGGTGGCCCTCGGCGTACACGGCATCAATGAGCCCTTCGACTTCTGGCCCGAAGACACCTTCACCTCGTGGCTCCGCGCACGCCGAAGCACACCCAGCTCACTGAACTGGGCAGCCGAGATCGGAACGCGAGACACCCGTCAACTCCACCCCGCTCCAGGAATTCTTCCGGCTCCTGGACGAATTTCGAATCCAAGAACCCAGGTCCGACCAGGAGTTCGCCAAGACTGTCACGGCCCCGGATTTCTTAGGGGCCGGTGGTGCCAGTAGTGCCCGCGCCCGCCGACGCAGAAGAACTGGCGGCGACGTTCGTCGGCGACCCCCAGCACGGCGATCAGCAGCCGGAACGCCTTGAGGCATTCGTGTTCAAGAGCCAGGCTGGCGATCTTCCCCAGCTGCACCTTGATCGGTCCCCGAGCGATGAGGACCGCCGGGGTATGGGTTTCCCGGAGTCCGGAACGATGGGTGCTCGTCGCAGCATCAGGCCGCACTTCCCCACCAGCCGCAGACAATCTCAGCGCCGACCCGGTGCTGGTCCGCCCATAGGCTGGTGACGTGCAGGAACTCACTCACTCGGACAGCACTTTCATCAACTTCCGCGACCATGACTTCAGCGAGTCCGGAGGGCACGGCTACCGCTGGGTCGACATCAAGAGGTTCCGCCTGCCGACTGAGGCGCCCAGCGATCTCGACGTCATCGCGGCCTTGATCGCGCATGTCCAGTTCCGCGACGACTACGCGGGCGGGGGCGTCGATCCGGACGGCACCCGGCACGGCCCGTACTGGACGCAGAACGTCACCGTCGACGCCTACCGGGCATGCACCCGTGACGACGCGGCCAGCACCCTCCAGAGCTGGGCCGGCCAACATGGCCCGCTTCCCAGCTCCCTCAAGGACGCTCTGGGGCGTGAGGTGCATGCCACGCTCCGGGCGGCTACCAGCTGCTACGAACTCTCGGACCTCGGCCCCGAGGCGTACCACGACTGGGGAGGCGTGCACATCGACTTCCATGAGTTCGTCGCCATCGATCGCCAGGACGCGTCCCTGACCCTGCTCGTCGCCGCCGACGACTGACATCACGGACACCCTCGAAGCGTCACCGGCGGCATCGGATCAAAGCCTGTGATGATCTTGTAAGACACCAGATCAGACCGTCAACACCGATTCGAGTTCGGCTTCGGTCAGCAGCTCCTGCTCCTGGACGCGGGCGTGTACGACGGCCGGACGGGAGAGCACCTGTGGGCGCGGTACCCAGGGCACCTGTTCCAGGAGTCGTCGTGTCTGCCCGCTCACGGTGTTTTCCTCATGGCCGTCCATGGCGGGCCCTGGGCCTTTGGTCAGCCGGCGTAGGCGATCGCCAGGACGGAGTATCGCTGCCACTAAGTCCAGTTGTGGAAGCGCGCACGCTTGGGGCCGCACGCGCCGTCGGCGAGGGCATCGTGGTAGGCCCGCTGCACGGCGGCGTCGGTTTCTGCCTGCGGCGCGTTTACGGGCGTGTAGGCCCCGGAGTAGACGACGCACGGCGAGTGGTGCACCGGCCACAGCGCCCATGTGCCGAACGCGACGGCGGCGGCCGTCACTGTGAGCACGGCGGCGATCCGGCGCGGGGTAGAGAGAAGGCGGGATATCACCAGCAGATGGTACGGGGCGGGGCACAGGCAGCGGAGACCCGGTCGCGGCTCTACGCGGTAAGCGGCCGTCGCAGCGGCTGCGTGCCGCAGATGAAGTGTGTGTCACGGCTCTGCCCCTGCCATGGGTGGAGACACAGGGGGCGTGACTGCAGCGGATTCCGTGCCGGGCTCGGCACGGCTTGGTGCCGCAGGTTCGCGCCTGCGGCACCCTCGCCTGTCAGATGTGCCGGCTGATCAGTCCCAGTGGATGTCCGTCAGACCCACTCGCTGTCCGGGCAGCGACGCCACTTGATGTCCGGGGACAGTTCCCAGTTCGGGTCAATAGGTGTCATGGTTTCTCCCCTCCCCTTGAGGTGCTGCGAGCGCAGCAACGATCATGAGCGTACGTTCTCTTCCGCGCGTCGGCCCGGCGCTCCTCAAATGCATGCGGTATCACGCCGGTTAGAACGGCGGGTCTTCGGCACAGCCGTCTCGGTGGGCGCCCTGGCTGCGTTTCTCCGCGCCCTCGCCGTCGCTCGCCGCTGTGTCCCCCCAGCTTGTACGAAGCCCTTCCCGCCGTTGTTCGTGCTCCGCCCGTTGGGCCGTGACGCCTGGGAGGACGTCCAGTGCTTCTGTGGGGCGGTTTTGGCATGCGAGCAGTTTGGCTCGGTCGGTGAGAGCGTTGCCGTGAGGATGCGTGGCCAGGAGGGCGATGGCGTCGTCCAGGCGGCCGTCCTTGGCCATGAGGCTGGCCACGGTGCAGATGCGTTCCTCGGTGTCCATCTCGGGTGTTGCGTTGATCTCGGCGATGGCCTCGCGGCAGCGGCCCAGTTCTCCCATCAGCCACCACCGGTTGGACGGCACCCAGTCCCCCGCTTCCGCCACGTACTGCGCACTGCACTCGTTCAGGAGCTGCAGTGCCCGCGCGTGGTGCCCGTTCCCGGCGAGCAGGATCACAATGCCCTGCAGGGGGCTCTCCCACGGGTCTTCGAAGGTGGGCAGCCCGATGTCGATGGCTTCCTCGAACCGGCCCTGCGCGGCCAGGAACTCCATCAGCATCCACTCTTGCGGGTACTGTGCGGTGGCGAGGTGTTCGCGCAGGAGCGTTTCCGCTTCGCCGGCGCGTCCCGCCGCGATCAGGGCGCTCGTCAGAGGCCGGAATGCCTCGCGTGCGTGGTCGCCGGTGGCTGCTTGCCGCAGTTCCTCGGTCCGCCCGTGCCGGGCCAGGAGCCATGTGTAGGTCACGACCGTGTTCAGCGGGCCGTACCGGTGGGCGGCCACGTCCTCACCGAGCACGCGTATCGCCTCCTCCACCCGGCCCGAGCGCTCCAGTACCTCCGCCTGCAGGTCCAGTGCATCCCACGCGGGGTGCGAGCGGCCCTGCGCCTGCTGGTGGTGCCGTGCCTCGTCGGCGATGGGCACCACGAGGTCCAGCACGCGTACGTCCCGGCCCTGGTCCTCCGTCATCGCCACCAGGGCCCGCAAGGCCCACGGTTCGCGCAAGTGCGGCTCCAGGAAGCTGATCGCGTCATCCACGCGCCCGCACTTCACGAGCGTCTCGGCATAGATCTCGCACGCTTTCACCGCCGGTTTCTCACCCGTGGGATACGCGAGCGTCAGCGCCTCCTCGACCCGGCCCCCGGCGAGCAGAACATCCGCACCGGCCGCGACGGCAGGCAGCCACCCGGTCTTCGCGAACGGCTTCATCACCGCCCACGCTCGCTCGAACAGGCCCTTCTCCTGCAGCGCCGTGACCGCGCCGCGCGCGCAGTACCAGTCCCCCCGCTCGGCCGCAGCCTGTTCCACCAGCTCCAGATGCCCGTGCTCCAGAAGCGAGTCCACCACCTCCGGATGCACTCCCCCGTACCAGGTTGTCTGCCATACAAGATCATCAACGTTCACCAGGAAAGCGTAGAAGCCCCCACTGACACCGGTAGGGAACGTTGGTAACACTGAGGGGCCCGTCGTGGCGTCGACTGGCCCCTCAGGTTTCAAGGCTGGTTCTTTCCCATGCTGCGAGATAGAAGAAGCAGAGACTCGGGCACGAAGACAACGCCCAGGCGACCCCGACCTCCAGCGTTGCCGGTGGCAATGAGGAATATGGAGAACAGTTCTCCAAGTGCCACAGGGCACAGACACCGACCAGAGTAGGGATTCAGTCTCCCCGACGCCCTCGACGCACCAGCATGGTGATGACGAACACAGCGACGAGCGCGGCGACGAGAATGATCAGCCATGGAGGGAAGGGGCCATCAGGGTTCGGTCCCCGCTCGGCCAGCTCAATGACACTCTGGAACACCGGACATCACACCTTTCCCATATTTCTCACTCAAGAACCTATTACTCCGGCAGCGAAGAGAATGCCGAGTACAGAAATTGCTACACCGCCGACCATGAAGGCGCCCTTGTTCCATTCTCTCACGCTCCGCCTGGCCTGCCCATCTCCCTTTCCTGCGAATCCCAGCCTGCTGAAGGGGCCGGCGAAAATCACAAAGGAAACCCCGAAGCCAATCATGAGAATCCCTACAGCAGTGTTCATCCAGCGATCCTTAATTGCAGTACTGAACACCGAGGAGCGCCCCTCTCGGATACCCTCCTCGGTGCAGTGCGAACTAGCCGAAAGTGTATTCGCCGCTTACGGAGCACTTCCCGGTGCTGCCGCCGGTCTCGAGACCGACGTCACCGTCCCGGATGTCTCCCTTGGGGTCATTGTGGGAATAGGTCCCGCTGACCGGGCCTGCGCCGCAGGAAAGCTCTCCCTCCCATCCTTTCTCGACGCCTCCGGTATCGGCACCGGCGGTGGCGCTGACACCAGGGCTTCCCAGGCCGAGGGAGATGGTGGGGCTGGTCTTCTCCCCATTGCTCTTGGCCCCAAGTCCCACGCAGATTCCGAAGCAGGCTTCTACCTTGCCCGTGGCGGCGAGGCCCGTCGGATCGATGCGGTTGACGGGGTCGCCTTCGGCGTAGAGGTAGGGGTTCTTCTCCTGGCCGGACGGGTCGGGGCTGGTGAAGCGGCCGATGCGGGGGTCGTAGTAGCGGGCCTTCAGGTGGTAGAGGCCGGTGGGGTCCTGGTAGCCGCCGGCGAACCGGTAGGGCTGGGGGACCTTTTCCGTGAAGGTGCCGTCGACGCCGCGGGGACTGTAGCGGTACTCGTTCACCTTGGCGCCGGTCTCGTCCGCGAGCGCGAGGACGGAGCCGAGTGCGTCGGTGAGGTAGTAGTACGCCTTGCCTCCGGTGGTCATGGAGTTCAAGGTGCCCCCGGGTTCCCGGTTGAATCCCATGTCTCCGGTGGGGTCGGTCCTACCGGAGAGTCCGAGCGGCCCGTTGTGGAAGGTGGTGTCGCCGTAGTAGAGCCGCTCGGACTGGTCGGTGGAACCGTAGGTGCCGGAGTACGTCTTCCCTGCCACCGTCACCGAGGTCTGCTGGGAGTGATCCGACCAGATGCCGCCGGTGCGGGCGCGTTCGGCGCCGCTTGCGCCGTCGGTTTCGTTGCCCGCCTTGTCGTAGCCCCAGCCCGCGGTGGAACCGGCGCGGGAGATGAGCTGGGAGGCGTCGTTGTAGGTCAGGGCCATGCCTGAGGGGCAGCCCTTGGTGGAGCCCTGGGAGGTGAGGTTGCCCGCTGCGTCGTAGCAGTACTGGTAGGACGCGGCGAGGGTGGTGCCCTTCTTCTCCTCGGAGTAGGAGAAGCGGCCCGCGCTGTCGTAGGTGTAGGTCTTCGTCAGACCCATGACCCCGTCGGTGGCGGTGCGGATCTTCGTGCCGTCCTTCGTCGCCGTGCCGGAGGCGTAGGAGTAGGTGTACGAGGTGTTCGTCAGGGTGCCCTTGGGGGAGGTCGCCTTGATCAGGGTGGGCCTGCCGGACTTGTCCGGGGTGACCTCCTGGACCGTACCGCCCGGGTACGTGGTCTTCGTGCGGACGTCGTTGGCGTTGTGGTCGTACGTCGTCGTCCTGCCCGACGGGTCCTTGAGGGCCGTGAGGCGGTTGGCGGCGTCGTAGGTGTAGTCGGTCAGGCCCACCGGGTCCTTGTACGTGTCGACGTTGCCCGCCGGCGTATAGGTCAGCTCGGTCTGCGAGCCGTTCTGCAGGGTCCGGATCGTCTCGCGGGAGAGCGGGTCGAACTGGTACTTCATGACACCGGTGTCGTCCGTGCGCTGGGAAAGGTTCCCGTCACCGTCGTAGACGTAGCGCACAGTGGTGGAGGAGGAGGAGACCTCGGTGATGCGGTCACGGCTGTCGTAGGTGTACACCGCGCCGATACCGCGCCCGTCCTTGGCCGTTTCCACACGCCCTTGGCCGTCGTAGGTGTACGTCATTTTGCCGAGCGGCGCAGGCGGGGAGACCTCGGTCAGGTTGCCTTGGGCGTCGTACTTGAAGGACGTCACCTTGCCTCGTGCGTCGGTCACCGAGCACCGCTGGCCTTCGAAGCCGCCGCATGTGGGGGTGGCGGGGTTGTAGTCGAACTTCTGCGTTCCGCCGCCCGTACCGGATACGGCAACGGCGGTGGTGTTGCCCGCCGCGTCGTAGGAGTACGTCGTCTTCTCGCCGTCGGCCGACGTCTGGGTGTTCGGCAGGTCACGGCCGGAGACGGTGTTGTACTTGTCGACCGCCGCCGTCGCGCCGGTCGGCAGTTTTGCCGAGGTGGCGTTGTTGCGGGCGTCCCACCCGTACTCGGTTTCGTTGCCCGGGGTTGCCCCCACACCCATGGCGTCGGTGGCCGTCTTGACGTTGTGGTTCGCGTCGTAGGACGAGGACCGGGTGTGGCCCAGGGCGTCGATGGTCTTGGTGACGCCGCCGTCCTTGTTCAACTCGTAGGTGGTGGTGTGCGCTTCGGGATCGGTGACCTTCGTCTTCCCCGACTCGTACGTATAGGTGTAGGTGGGGCCGGTGTGGCCGGTGCCGTTGAAGGCGGTCGCCCGCTGCATCGAGGTGACGCGGTTCTGCGCGTCGTACCCGAGGTTCGTGACCCGGCCGTCCGGGGTGGTGATCCGGGTCAGGCGGCGGGAGGAATCGTAGTCGAAGACCGTGGACTTGCCCGCCGTGTCGGTCGTCTTCACGAGGTCGCCGGCTGCGTTGAGGTCGAAGACAGCGGTGCGGCCGGTGTGGTCCTTGGCCTGCCACTGCGAGGCGTCCGTCTTCACCAGGTCCACGAAGCGGCCGGAGCGGGTCTCGGTCAGCTTGAAGCCCTTGTGCTCCGGGCTTTCGTCATGCTGGGTGACCGTGATGGTGCCGTTGTTGCGGTCGGTGACCTTGGTGAGGGTGCCGTACTGGTTGTACGTGTCCTTCGACCCCGACTTGCGGCTCGTCAGCGTGTACGTGCCGTCCGCGTTCTTCTTCAGGTCCTTGGAGTATCCGACCGGCGTCGTGTACGTGCCGTCGCTCTTCTTCGTGAACGTCACCGAGGCACCGGTGGCGTCGTAGAGGACGACCTGGGTGTCGGTGATCTGCGCGTAGCGCTCGTACCCCTGCCACCAGCGCTGGGAGACCTTGCCCCACGGGGCGTCCATCGAGTTGTACGTCCGGGAGAGCTGCAGGTTCTGGCCCACGCCCGCGACGTCGAAATCGGTGGCAGCGAGCATCATGTTGCCGGTCGAGTAGTTGACACGAGCAACCAGCGAATCGGTGATACGGAAGTCGGAGATCTTGTGCCACGGCACCGACCCCTGCCCCTTCGGCACGTCCGCCGCCAGCGGAGCCGCCGCCGCGGACGGTGCGGCGAAGCGGGCCTTCCGCCCGGACTCCGCGCGCGCTTCCTGCGCCTTGCGCCAGGCCGCACGTTCCTCGGACGGTTCCGCCTCCGTCTGCGGCGCGACCGGCTTCGTCTCGCCCACCTTCACCGGTGGCACCGGCAGTTTGGGTGCGCCCTTGCCCCACACCGAGTCGGCAGGTACCGGCGGCGGCGTGACGGGATCGGCGGCCGCGACAGGCAGCACTCCAGCTCCCAGCGCCAGGACGGCAAGCGCCACCGTCAGCGAGCGTCTCGCCCGTATCTGGGCATGACTGTGCATCAACTTCCCCCCAGGGAATGTGGATTCGAGCGCGGCCGGAGCGGCCGTCGACCGGCACACTTTCGCACAGGAAATCCACAAGATCACGGCACTACCCCCAAAGAATTTGAACATGCACTTGGCATGTGCACTTTCTTGGAAAACGTATAAGCGCAGCTCAGGCAGCCTTCCCGCCTCTTATGTCGCTCGCGTCGCCTCAGCGAAGACTGGGGCAGACAGCTGCGTCCGCCACAGTTCGCACACAACTCGACAGGGCAAGTGAAGGCCTGCTGTGACCTGGACGGAGGCGCCTTGCCGTGCTGGTTCACCGCGATACGCGATGCAGGCTGCACCGCCCGGCACCCGGGGGTTCCTCTCCGCTGGCACATGAAACGACACGGCGTCTTCTCCGTCGTGTGGTGGTGGCGGTCCGTCAGGGCCGGGACGAAACGATTCACGCTCTCCTGGAACAGGTGGCAGACACGGCCGACGCTCCCGCGCTGTTGCTGCTGCGTGAGCTGCTGGATGAGGATCTGGTCTGGCGGAGCGCCGGGCTCCTGTCAGGGGTTGGGGGCGGGGGTCGGAAACTGGTGAATATGGATATCCGTCGCAGGAACAACGTCACTGTCACCGGCCGTACGGACGGGCCGGTGCTGCTGCTGGCGCACGGCTTCGGATGTGACCAGAACATGTGGCGCCTGGCGGTCCCCGCGCTCGCCCGGGAGTACCGGGTGGTGCTCTTCGACTACGTGGGATCCGGCCGCGCCGACCCGTCGGCCTGGGACGAGCAGCGTTACGGCTCCCTGGAGGGGTACGCCCAGGACGTGCTGGACGTGTGCGAGGAGCTGGACCTGCGGGACGTGGTCTTCGTGGGGCACTCGGTCAGTGCCATGGTCGGGGTGCTCGCCGCACAGCGGGCGCCGGAGCGCATCTCCCGGCTGGTGATGGTGGCCCCCTCGCCCTGCTACATCGACGAGGACGGGTACCGGGGCGGCTTCAGCCGGGACGACATCGACGAACTGCTGGAGTCTTTGGAGTCGAACTACCTGGGCTGGTCCGCGGCGATGGCCCCGGTGATCATGGGGAACGAGGACCGGCCCGAGCTCGGCGAGGAACTCACGAACTCGTTCTGCGCGACGGACCCGGACCACGCCCGGGTCTTCGCCCGCACGACGTTCCTGACCGACAGCCGCAAGGACCTCGGGAGCATCGCGGTGCCGACGCTGGTACTGGAGTGCAAGCAGGACGCGATCGCCCCGCGCGAGGTCGGCGCCTACGTCCACACCTCGATTCCCGGCAGCCGGCTCGTCACCCTTGAGGCGACGGGGCACTGCCCGCAGCTGAGCGCACCGCAGGCCACCGCCCGGGCCATCACCGTATGGCTCGGCGGCATCCGATGAGGTGCCCACCAGCCAGTCGATGCCTGAGCCGGGTGAGGACCAGGACGTGGACACCACGGACGCGGTGTTCACCTCGCTGCTGGAGGACAGCGCCGAGGAGTTGTACGAGCAGGCTCCGTGCGGGTACCTGTCGACGCTGATGGACGGCACCATCGCGAAGATCAACAGCACCCTGCTGGGCTGGCTGGGTCTGGACCGGGCGCAGGTGGTGGGGCGGATGCACTTCACCGACCTGCTGACTGTGGGCGGCAGGCTGTACCACGAGACGCACTTCGCACCGCTGCTGCAGATGCAGGGCGAGGTCAGCGGCATCGCCCTGGACATCAAAGCCGCCGGCAAGCAGCGCATTCCGGTGCTGGTCACCTCGAAGGTGAAGACCAGCGAGGACGGCGAACCGCTGCTGATCCGCACCACCGTCTTCGACGCCCGCGACCGGCGTGCGTACGAGAAGGAGTTGCTGCGCCGCCGCCAGGACGCGGAGGAGGCACGCAGGGAGGCGGAGGAGGCACGACGGGAAGCGGAGGGCGACCGCGCCCGGCTCCAGGAGGCACTTGCCGTCCTGCAGCAGAGTCTGCTGCCCTCCGAGCTGCCCGCGGTGCCAGGTCTGGAGGCCGGTTCGTACTACCACACGGCCTCCCCGGATCTGCTGGGCGGAGACTTCTACGACCTGTTCCCCCTGGACGGCGGCCGGTGGGGATTCTTCCTCGGCGACGTGTGCGGCAAGGGCCCCAAGGCCGCCGCGGTCACCTCACTGACCCGCTACACCCTGAGGGCCGCAGCCCTGCACGACCCGGACCCCGTCACCGTGCTGACCACGTTGAACACCGTGCTGTACGAGCGCTACAGTCCGCGCCCGAGCTGCGCACCTCCCTTGCCCAAGTCACCATCGGCGCAGGGCAACTGCTGGTCCTGGACCTGGCCGGTCTGGAATTCTGCGACTCCAGCGGAATCAGCGCCTTCCTGTCGGCCCGAAACCTGGCAAACGAACAGGGCGGCGACATAGCCCTGGTTGCGGTCCCCGCCAACACCGCCCGCATCCTGGGCATCACCGGCCTGGACCAGATCTTCACCATCCACCCCGACACCACCACAGCCACCACCGGCCGCCATGTCACGACCCGCAGCCCAACTGCACGGTCAACCAGCACAGGACGCCAACCAAGCCGGGACACAGCTTCAGCAAGCTGAGTCGGGGCCGCGGTCGGTACCCGCCGCCCGGGGGAGGTCGCGCCCATTTTGCCGCCACTCCCGCACCAGGTCGTCGAAGATCGGCGTCCCGCAGTCCGCCGAACGCCTCGGCGGCGGAATCGACTGCCGCACAGGGGTCCACGGCTGCGGAGGAGGGAAGAGTGCTCGGCGCTGCATAACGGTGCCAACGACCCACTCCCCGCCACGTGTGGGCCCGCAACCATTTCGTCACCCAGTCCACCCAGCAACCGGCCCTCGCAGCTCCAGCCCCGGAGCCGCGTCCGCCCTCGGTCGCCGGATCGCGGCCAGGTCCCCCCTCCTACTGGAAGCGGACCCCGCCCGCGCCCGCTGCCCCTCGTAGGACCCCACCCCACAGGTCACCACGTACGGTGCAGCCACCGGAGCAGTGCGGCGTGGGTCGTGTCGTCGAGTGCGCTCAGCACCTCGATGGCCTCGACGTCACCGTGTGCCGGTGCGATGCCGGAGGCCGTCAGGGCGGCGTGCAGGTCGAGGCGCCTGCGGTCCGAGGGCCCGAGCCGGGCGGGGAGGGGCCGCCCGGTGTGCGGTCCGGGCAGGAGAGAGTTCTCGGACTCGGTCAGGTTGCATGCGGCCCCCGGCAGCAGGTCGTCGTCGGCAGTGGCGGCGCCCGGGTATCGGTAGGGGTCCGCGTCGAGCCACCCGTCCACCGACGGAACCGGAGAAATCTTCCAGATGCTCATGCGCAACTCCCCACACGTCGTACGAGTGTTGGGAGCGGAGACGACGTGCCGCAGCCATTCAGTTTCACCGGCGTCCGCAGTCCACCCGGATGCCCCCTTCGCCATCTCGTCACATCAGCAGGCGGGCTGGGGCACCCGGACGCATCAGTGGTTCATCACGCCGCGGGCAGCACAGCGGTTACCGCGCGACCACCCCGCCCTGCATGACCGCGACAGCTCAACGGCAGACCGGACCCCGGACGGCACCCGCCACCCACCCCGGCCCCGGCCCCGGCCCCCACAGCGTCACGCCGCAGCCACGGCACCAGACCGGGCAACCCTCCGGAGATGTCCTGCCTTTCGGAGGACTTCGCCACGCGGGGGTGGACAGGTCCGGTCCTGGGCCGCTGCGCACTCGTTCGCTGAGCATGGCCAGCCACGAGCAGGACAACCACGAGCACCCGCATACCGCAGCACTCCTGGACGCCTATTGGCTGATGGACGACTCTCCCGCCCAAACGGACTGCCGGCAGTGCAGGAGTCCACTCCTCTGCGTGCGGTCGCCCCATCCGAGACCCGATAGGGAGCCTTCAAACGCCGCTGTCAGCTCTCTGTTGTGGAGGTGAGCACACGGTCACAGACACCTGGGTCGACGGAGGCAAAGCCTCCGGTGCCCTCGCGAAGCAGGGGGCGCCGGAGGGCCACAGCGCCGGGAGGCACCCGCGTTCCCTTGGCCTTACTGCTCGCTGTGCTGGACCGTCAGGCGGCGCTCAGGCACCACTTCTCCAGTCCCTTAAGGCCTGCCTTGAGTCGTGATTCAAGATGCGGGACGCGTCTTTCGGTGACTGTCTGCGGGCTGGTAGAAACCCGGTATGGCACGTACGCGTCCGATATTCACTGCCGTCCGCTCGCCTTCGTCCTGACCGAGGGGCAGGCGGCCGACAGCCCCCACTTCATCCCGGTCCTGGACGGGATCAAGGTCCGCGGCCCCGTCGGTCGTCCCCGCACTCGACCCGCCTCAGTCGCTGGCGACAAGGCGTACAGCTCTCGCGGCAAACCGATCAATGCCCTTGGCGTTCCATAGATGGAACGTCATGAGTTCAGGCGGAGGCGATGCGGGCGAGGGCGCTCTGGAGGTTGCGCACGGCGTCCTCGGCTTCCGCGTACTGCTGACGGGACGGCGAGACGGCGCCGAAGGTATGGGAGTCTTCAGCAGGCAGGGCGCGCCAGTGCAGGACGGGCGTGAACGCGGTGGCGGCTGCGCCGAGGAACCACGCCGTATGGCCGTGGACGTGAGCAAGAGCGATGGCCACAGCGGCAATGGCCTCCCGCAGGTCTTCCAGGCGATCGATCAAAGGCAGCGCCTCCTGGACCTCGGGAGTGCCGACGGCGGCACGCAGGTCCAGGGCGGCCTTCGCGACGACCGTGCGATGCTCGGGCGTCAGTATCCACACCTGGTCACGGAGGAGCCCTTCGGCTTCCCCCACCAGGTCCTCGATCAGCGACCTCATGTCCATGCCCGAAATCCTATGTTCCCGAGTCGAGGGTGAATGGTTCCAGCGGGCTGTTTCGTTACTGCAAGGACCGAACGGTCGTAGCCTGGCACCTGCTGTCATCGGTCCGCTGGAGAAGCTGGAGTTGGTGTGGTGGCACCAGGACCGCGCCTTCGAGGAAGGCCTCGCCGCGGCCCGGCACTGAGCCGCCGAACACGGGCACTTCCTCCCACCGGCCATCGGCGTCTGGAACGGGTACCCCGTCGGGACATGGGCCAAGAACCTCCGCACCGCGGCCCGAGCCTGTGACGCCCACGACCAGGAGCTGCGCAGGGCATCGAGACCTCCGACGATGAGGAAGTACTGGCCAGTGGGCTGTCCTGGACGCGACGGGAGGAACTCGACGAGGTACTGCTCGTCCAGGGCGAAGACCTCGGACGGTGGGTCCAGGGGTGCCGGTTCGAGGGGGACACGCTGCAACCGGCACAGCAGTGGCTGCTGGAGAACGCCCTCGGGCTCGAACCGGCCGAAGAGTGGGAACGGCCGGTCAAGCGGACGCAGGACGACAAGTGGATGCTCAACCTCGCGGCGGCTACCCGCATGGGCACCCTCCCGGACGCCGGCCAAGAGCCATGCGCTGTGCAGGAGTGAGCCTGCCGTTCTGAGCTGTGACCAGGTGTGCGCCGGACGCGGTGTGCTGCAGCATCAACGGGCCACAGACTTCGGGCTGCTGTTCGGCGGCTTCTACGGCGGTGGTTGCGCGCGCCTCCGGCCAACCCAGGGCGGCAGCGAGCTCACCGGCCGTGAGGGGCCGGGCCGCATGCAGGAGCGCGGCAAGTACGGTCACCGCATCATTGAGGGTAACAGGCGACCTGCCGGTCATGTCCCGGTGGATTCCGCAGAAGAATGCACGCATTGCCTCAAGCCGTGCGCCTGCGGGGGTGCTGAGGCCGAACAGTTCGGCACCCTCCTGGGCGGTCTCGGCCCACACTTCGTTCTTCTGCGCGCTGGCCAGCCAGGCGCGGAGCCAGACGTCGTCGTCGATGACGTAGCGTTCGCGGCGCAGACCGGGCTCGCGCTCGCGTGTGAGGACCTTGAGCCTGTCAAGGTATCCCACAGCTTTGGACACCGAGGCCGGGCTGCACCGCAGCCGTTGGGCGAGTTCGGCGGCCGTCCGCGCACCGGAGGGAGCCGTCACCAGGCAGGCCAGCACCCTGGCGGCCGTTCGGGGCAGCCCGGTCGCGATCATCATGGTCGCGAATCTGTCCTCGTAGGCGCGGATGACGGCGGGGTCCCGCCCGTCTGTGGCCTCGGAGTCGGCGGCCGGTGGCGCCGCAGGCCGAGGGGGCCGGTTGCGGCGCTGCCAGGCGGCGGCCCGGTCGGCGTGTTCCGCGCGGTAGCCGCCGGGGCCGCTGTGGCGGGCAACCTCCCGGCTGACGGTAGAGGTCGGCCGCCCCAGTCGTCGGGCGATCACGGCGTACGGCAAGCCTTCGGCAAGGCCCGCCTCGATGTCCCGGCGGTCCTCCGCGGTAAGCCTTCCGCCGCCCATGCCCGCCCTCCCATCCGTGAGCACTGCGGGCCGACGGGATGCGACCGTCTCCGGGCGCCCGCGCCCCGTGCGTTGCGTTAGCCGTCAGCGGCAACGCTACAAGATCCGGGAAACTCCCCGGTTCCCGTACTTTCCAACGCCTGTACCACTTCCGCGGACATGAGTGGGACGTAGCTTTCAGGCATTGCGAAAGTGGAAACCAGGGGGTTCAGATGGAAAACGCCACGCCCACGGCACACCTCACCCGCAGGGGCCATGACGCCGCCCAGCGTGTGCTCGACCGAGCGGTGCGGGAGGGAGGGGTGCCGGGAATTCTCGCTCAGGTCCGCGACCGCAGCGGGCGCTGGTTCGGGACCGCGGGGGTCGCTGACACGCGGACCCGGCGTGCGCGCGGGCACGAGGACCGGTTCCGGATCGGCAGCATCACGAAGACCTTCACCGCCACCGTGGTTCTGCAGCTCGTGGCCGAGGGCCGGTTGGCTCTGGAGGACACGGTGGAGCAGTGGCTGCCGGGCGTGGTCACCGGGACGGGGCACGACGGCTCCTCGATCACAGTACGCCGCCTCCTCAACCACACCAGCGGAGTCTTCAGCCACACTCGCGATCAGTCGGCGCTTTGCGCACAGGAGAGCTATTCCCCCGAAGACCTCGTGGCCATCGCCATGTCGCATCCGGCCGACTTCCCGGCGGGTACGGGCTGGGCGTACTCCAACACGAACTACGTCCTTGCCGGGATGATCGTGGAGGAGGCGACCGGCCGCACGCTCGCCGACGAGATCGCCGCCCGTCTCGTCCGCCCACTCAGCCTGACGGGAACCTCCCTGCCGCGCAGCCCCGATGCCACGCTCCCCGCACCGCATGCGACCCACTACACCCGGCTGTTCTCCCCCGACCCGGACGCCGCGGTCCACGACGCCACGGAGTTGGAGGTGTCTCCGTTCGGCGCAGCGGGGGCCATGATCTCCACCGTCGACGACCTCACCCATTTCTTCGCCGCCCTACTCGAAGGACGCCTCCTGTGCCCGGAGCAGCAGCGCGAGTTGCTCGCCACGGTCCCGACGGAGAACTGGCTGCCCGCTTCCTCGTACGGTCTCGGAATGTCCCGCCTGACCCTGCCCTCCGGAGTGCAGGTCTGGGGCATGGGCGGCGCGATCTTCGGCTCCTGGTCATATGTCTACGGCACCTCTGACGGTACCCATCTGCTCGCGGCGAACATCAACTCCGACTGGACAAAAGGGGGCTGGGAGGACCCCATCGGCATCTTCACCGACCTCCTGGAGGCCGAGTTCAGCCGCACTGCCGACTCCGGCACCGCGTGAGGCAACGAGACAACGAGGCAGGTTCGTTCTTACACGGGCGTTTTGTACGGCGGCGCTGCCCACCTTCTCTCGTACTCCCGAGGCGAGAGCTACAGGGGCAAGGGCGCCGGTTTGGGATCGAGCCACAGCGCCTCGCAGACGGCGGACAGTTCGCCCTCAGCCGTAGTGAGCGCCACACCCATCGTGTGCTTCCGACCGGACGCCGACAGCAGCCACGCGTACGCGATGTGGGGCTCGCCTGCGGCGATTGGGCGCACGATCGTGCCAGTGAGGGCTGCGGTGACCGCGCCGGGACGCTGGCTGCCGAGGAGGCGGCCGGCCCAGTTTCCCGGGCAGTCCAGGGCGCTCCAGACCAGTCGGGGCAGGAGGAGGCCGTCCTGGTCGGCGAAAGCGGGGTGCGGCAACCAGGCGGAGGCCACGAGGTCGCGGCCCGGTACCGGCATGCAGTGCATACGCAGACCGCGGTCGGCAGTACGCAGACCGCAGCCGAAGCAGTCGACCAGACCCGAAGGTGGCGCTGCTCGGAACTCCTCGGTCGCGGCGATTGCTTCGGCCCAGGAGGGCGCGGCCGGTACGTCGAGCAGCAGTTCGGCGGGGCGCGCGGTGGCAAGGGGCCGGTCGGCCTCGCCCAGCTCCACGGCCCCTCCTGCCGTTTCGGCGATCCGCACGGGTACGTCCGTCGGCACCGGCCCGCGAAAGTCCACCCGTACCGTCTTCGCCCCGGACCGCTCCGCCAGCAGGCCGGCGACGTAACCGCCGAAGGCGACCCCGGGATAGCCGACACACCATCCCGGCACCACGATTTCACTGGCCCTCATGATGATCCCCATCCTCTCGTCGGCCCAGGGTAGTTGGCCCGCCGTTCCTGCGTTTCGAAGCGGGCGTCCCTGAGGCACCGCCGGGGGTCCTCTGATCAGGGGCACGTGACGACCTGTCCAGCCCGGGACAGACCACCGCCGAGGGCGAGCAGCAGGACTGGAGCACCGGGTGCGAGTTCGCCGCGTTGGGTGAGTTTGGACAGGGCGAGCGGCACGGATGCGGCGGACGTGTTGCCGGACTCGGTGACGTCGCGTGCGATCACTACGTTTTCGGGGAGGTCGAGCTGGCGGATGACGGCGTCAATGATGCGCAGGTTGGCCTGGTGGGTGACGACACCCGCCGGGTCACCCAGCGCCAGACCGGCGCGCGCACAGGCTTCACGGGCGAGGGCGGGAAGTTCGCCGGTGGCCCACCGGAAGACCGTCTGGCCTTCCTGGGCAAAGCGGGGGGCCAGTCGTCGGCCAGGCGGACGGCGTCACCGCGGGACGGGTCGGAGCCCCATACGACCGGGCCGATTCCTTCGATGTCAGCGGCGCTGAGCACGGCAGCGCCCGCCCCGTCGCCGAGCAGCACGCAGATACGCCGGTCGGTCCAGTCGGTGACGTCGGACATCTTCTCGGCACCGACGACCAGTGCATGCCGTGCGGCGCCCGCACGGATCGAGTGCTCGGCGCAGGCGAGCGCGGTGCAGAAGCCCGCACAGCCGTTGTTCAGGTCGAAGGCCACCGGGGACGGCAAACCCGGGCGTTCCGCCACCTGGGCGGCGATGGAGGGACAGCGGTCGATCGCGGTACACGTCGCTACGACGATGAGTCCGATGTCGCAGGGCTCGAGCCCGGACGCGGTCAGCGCCTTGCCGACGGCCTCGGTGGCCATGTCGGTGACGGACTCGTCCGAGGCGGCGATGCGGCGGGTGGCGATGCCGCTACGGCGCCGGATCCATTCGTCACTGGTGTCGACCAGGGCGGACAGGTTGTCGTTGGTCAAGACCCACGAAGGCTCGTGGTGCCCCAGGGCGGTGATGCAGCTTCCCGGCACGGTGGAACGCACAGCGTGAACTCACTCGAATTGGGCGTAGCAGTGAAGGCGACCAGGGCCGACTCGGCGTCCAGCCGCCTCAACGCGACACCTAGGCAGGTGTCCTCCCGCTCGGCCTGCTCAGGGCGCGGTCACCTCAAATGCCCGCCAGCGCCTCTCGATCGGCGATCACCTCCACCTCGGTGATCAGGCTGAAGCGGTCACGGCGGCGATCCGCACCGGTGAGCTGGCCGGGCGGATCACCTTTCGGGGACACCCCGGTGCGGTTCCCGTTCACGGTGGCGGCGGTGGAGTGCTGTGCCGACGCCAAATGAGGTCGCGTACGGGTCACTTCCACCAGGTGGGGCTGAGCGCGATCGCCTTCAGCTGCTCGACGGTGAGAGCCGGGCGCTTGCGGGTGGGCGCGGAGTGCTGGGTATCGGAGTTGAGGGCGGAGATCACGACGCGGCGGCCGTCGGGTCCAACGGTGTCGACGGTGAGCATGACGGTGCCCGGTACGTCCTCGTCACCCCCGCTCTCGGTCACGGCGACTTTGGTGCCGTCGGGCAGTTCCGTCGACGGGCCCGCGATGGAGCCCTCCGGCTGGGCGTTCACCTGGACGAGGCTGCCGCCCTTGCCGTCGTTCACCACCGCGCCGGCGAAGCCCGGCCGGCTTTCCTTGTCACTGCGCTCCAGTCCCTTGGGGAGCAGTGCGGCAAGGGTGGCGGACATCTCGTCGGGGGTTGGTTCGGACGGCTTGTGGTAGTCCGTGGGCTTCTCGACGGGAAGGGCGTCCGTGGCGGTGCGCCACTGCGCGTCCGTCACGAGCGCCTTCAACCGGGCGAGATCGAGCGGCGGGTTGGGGCGGCTGACCGGCCCGCCCTTCATGGAGGGCCCCGGCCCGTTGTACTCGCTGGCGCGGACCACGAGGCCCTCCGTCGTCACCAGGCGCGCCCACCACATCTTGGTCTCCGTCTTGGGCGCGTATCCCTGGAGGACCATGAGGTCGGAGCCGTCGGCGAGCTTTTCCGTCCCGCACATGTCGAAGCGCACGGTCACCTTGGACGGGCAGGTGACATACTTGCGGGCCTCGCTGCTGCGGGGGTCGACGCGCCCGAGGTTGAGCATCACCGCCGCCTTTCCCGCCTTGTCGTCGAAGTCGGTGTAGACGAAGGGGTTCTCCGAGTCCTCCACCCCTCCCACACCGCCTGCCGACACCTCGGTCATCTCGCCGGGCGGCAGCAACCCCTTGAAGGTGGCGATCATCCAGGCGGGGGTGATGTCCCCCTTGTCCTTGCCCGGCGAAGTGGTCGCCGGCGCCGCCACCTCCCCTGTACCACCGCCGGAACCACCGAGCAGGCCCCCCGCCCACGCCCCGCCCACGCCGACCAGCGCAAGGGCGGCCACGCTGCCGGTGACCGCGCCGGCCCGGCGGCGGCGCAGAGTGCGCAGGCCCTTGGCCCGCCCGGTGTCGGCGAGCCGCTGCTGGTCGGTGGAGAAACCGTCCCCGGTGCGCCGCAGCGCCTGACCGAGCTCGTCCTCGAAAGAAGGCATGGCAAACCCCCGTCATGGGTGTCGTGTTCGTCGTATGAAGGTCGTCAGCGGGGACGAATCCGTCGGCGGAAGGCGAACCCGCCGCCCGAGGCGCGACCGTCAGCGGGAGGCGAACTCGACCAGGTCGCCGCCCAGTTGCTCGCGCAGCTTCGCCAGCGCCCGTACGGACCGCGTACGTACGGCGGCGGAGCTCACATGCATCGCGTCGGCGGTCTCCTCGACGCTGCGGTCCTCCCAGTACCGCAGCACGATCACCGCCCGGTCCTTCGGCGCGAGCCGCCCCAGCGCGTGGAGCAGCGTCATCCGCAGAGCCGGATCGCTGCCCGCCGGATCGCCGCCCGCCCGGTCACCACCGGCGCCCCCCGCACCGTCCGGGAATTCACCGATCGGCCGCTCGGAGGCCGACCGTCGACGCTGCTGGCTGAGGAAGGTGCGTACGAGCACCGTCTGGGCGTAGGCCGCAGGGTTGTCTATCCGCGAGATCCGGCCCCACAGCACGTACATCCGCCCGAGCGTCTCCTGGGTCAGATCCTCTGCCAGGTGAGTGTCACCGCTGGTCAACAGGCATGCCGACCGGTAGAGATGCCCTCCCCTGGCGGTGGCGAACTCCAGATACGCCTCGTCGCGCAGCCCCCGTCGCATGCGTCCCCCATCGGTTCCGTCCGCTGCCTACACCTCAATGACGCGTCGGCCCCCGCGCGATGTTTCACCCGCATTCCAGTGGATCTGTGGAATACGCAGGACGCATGTACGCACACAGCATCGGAATCGCCGAAACGGAACTGGCCTCGTCGCTGGCCTCGTCCCGCGACCTGCTGGTGGGCATCGCCCCGTTCGTCATCGAGCCGGCCGTCGTGGCCGTACTCACAGGCGCCGTGTGGCTGGGTATCCGGATGAAGAACCGCGAGCCCGCCCCGCCCCGCCCGGAGGAACAGCCCAGGGCGCCGCAGCGGACCATCCGCCGGGCGACGTTCGGGAAGCCCGGGAGACCGCCGAGGCCTCCCAGGACGGCGTCCGCCGCACCCCCGGCCAGCTGGGCGGCTACGATACCTGATCCCGTCCCGTACACCGCTGACGCCCGAACAGGTGGAGCAGGGCTTCGACTACCTCCTGGCGTTCCAGTTGGGCGGCGGGAACTACGTCTCCGGCCGCACGCCTGCCACTCCAGAGCTGGCCTTCCTGCTGCTGCGGCTCGCCGAGAACATCGTCTTCCCCGTCACGGGGGTCCTGGGCGACGGGGAGCCTCACGCGGACTCCTTCGCCCTGGACGAGGTCGGGTGCATCTTGCTGTCCGCCCTGCGGGACTGGATGCGCGACTCCCCCACTACGGCCGTGCTGGGCATCGCCCGCAGCATCATTCGCTTCGTCGAGAACTTCATCTCGACCCCGACGAGCACGGAGGCACCCGCGCCACCCTGGAGACCATGCGCGACGAACACCTGAAGTGGGCCCGCGCCGTGCAGTCCATGACCGCGCGCCCGTAGCCACGCCGATGCGCACCGGTGCGGTGGGCGCACGGAAGTGGTGAGATTCGGAGTTCCCCTTAGGGCCGAAGATCGAGCCTACCGCGCTCACAGGTCAGGTCGGTTACCTGCGGCGCACCTGCGGTCCGAGAGTGATTGTCGGCGGCTCTTGGAAAAAATCATTCGCCGCTGAGACGAACACAGAGACGGTGCCGACGGTGACAACCGCACTTGTAGCGCCGTGGCCGGACATCGCGCTGACCGTAGTGTTGGTGCCGTTCACGTTAACCGTCCTGGTGGACGTGGCGAAGGTGAAGCCGTCGAACACGGGCGGCTGCACGGGGCTGGAGTTGAACAGGAAGGCCGCCAGTTCCCCATGGAGCTCGACCACGCTCCGGACTCGATGGCTGACAGGAATCGGCCTCACCGTGGAGACGACGGCAACCACCCGACTGGCGGCGGAGTAAAAAGCGCTGACGTGGTAGAGGAAGTCATCCGAACGGTATCGCTCCAGGGAACATGTCCAGTCGGACGAGGCGTCGGCAAGCTCGGCCAGCGGGCCGCTGAACTCCTTCTCGACCTGTGCCTTCGTAGGAATGCGGCGGTCATCCGGCCCATGCTCGCCGGGCCCCTGTTCACGGATCATCGTGCCTCCCCAGTCGGGGCGGGCCCACTCGTGAGTGGGCCCGCCAACTCCCATACCGAGCCTAGAAGATGGTGCAGACAACCTGGACAGGATGGCGGTGTAGCGCACGGCTTCCGACAGCACAGCGTACGAGTACAGCCGATTGACGGCTCCGGCCGCTGTCCACAGGCCCCCGACCCGAAGCTCTCGGGACGTCGCCGTGATCGGCACGGCGACCGTACGTCAGGAGCTGCCCATGTCCCCGATCGTTCCTTCCCTGCCCCCGCACTTGGTCCAACTCGGCTTCGACTACGTCCTGGCGATGGAGGCCGGAGACGACGCCACGACGGCGCGGCGCGCACCCGAGGTGGAGCAGTTGCCGGGGCTGCTGCCGACCATCGCGGAACTGATCGTCTTCCCCGTGACCGCACTGTCCGACAACACCGCCCCCTCCTCCGACTCCTTCGTCGCGGACGAGGCCGGCGTCATCTACCTCATGGCGATCCGCGAGTGGGCCACGCACGCCCCGCAGCCGCCGCGCCGGGAATCGCGCGCACCATCGCGCACTTCGCCGGCCAGGTCTTCGCCGCCGCCCCGAAGGACGTCGTCCAGGCTCTGCAGGCGCTGCGCGATGAGAGCAGGTGGAGCAGGCCCGTGCGGTGGTGGAGAACGTGGTGGCTCTGCACCGGTGACCGCACCACTGCACGAGGTGCGTGCGCACCGGTGCGGTGCGGTGCGGTGCGGTCGTACGTCCGAGTCCATCCGATGCGCACCACCGTCCGTCCAGTGAGCCTCCGCCACCTTGAAGTAGCAGGTCAAAGGGCTGGTGTGACCGGTTCTCGAGGTGCTCGCGCTGGTCGTGGGCGGGAGTCTGGGGAGGAAAGCATCTGACGCAGGCCCGTCGGCGCTCTGACCTGTGCACCGGGTTGGAAGGCACGGTTCCTTCTGCTAGCCGGCACATGACACCCTGACTCAATGCTCCTGAACGATCCCGCAAGCAGCGTCGACCTTCGCCCGGTGCGCTACCAGTTTGCCGCGGTCCGGGGCGACTCGTATGACGACAACTGGCTGGTCGTTGAGGGCACAGTGATGACTCCCGAGGGCAGCTGGTCCTTCGCCGATCCGTGTTTGCTCACCGATGAGGCTCGCCAGGTGGCCGCGTGGCTGCGCGCGGTGGCCGCGGGGACGGTGGCCGTGACCGAACCTGATGCCGAAGGTGAGCTTTCGCCGGACACCTGGTTCACTGAGCCGCTCGTGGCCTTCAGCCTCGCCGACCGGAGCGAGGGCGGGGCTGCGGTGATTCGGATTCATCTGTCCTTGGAGGCAGCACCCCCGCGGCAACAGGGTGACGACCGGGCCGACATCTACCAGTACGTCGTGGAGGTCAGAATGGACGCTGCGGCGCTGCTTCACGCGGCTGAGCAGTGGGACCTCGCTCTGGCTTCCTTCCCGCCCCGCTGATCACTGCTCACGTGCCACAACCCGACGTACATTCTCGCAAAATCCACCTGAGCCCCGGGCTGGCCGCCTGGCACTTCCAGTACGACCGACTCCTACTCGCAGTGGCGGGGCAGTCTTCTACGATCCCGTGCATGCTGGATCCCGAGCGGCTGGAACGGATCACCGCGCGGCGCGCGGAACTGGACGAACTCGAAGGACAGCTGGCCAAACAGCTGGCGGAGGTACGGGCCGAGCGGGACGAACTCGCCGTCGCTGAACGCGTCCTTGAACGGATACCTGGGCAGCTCGCCGAGGAACGCGCCTCCGCCAGGCCGCTGCCCGGGCAGGTGGCCGGCCGGATGGTGATGCTAATCCGCACCGAGAACCGGGCACGGACGAAAGCATGCTCCCGCCGGACTACCAGCGCATCATCGCCGCCGTGCGACAGGCCGCCGGGCCGATCATGGCCCGCGAGATCGGCGAGGTACTGGGGGTGGACATCAGCGTGAAGGCCAAGCCGGAACCGCTCCGCAGCAAGCTGGTCAGGCTTGTCGATCGCGGCTGGCTGCGGAAACTGCCCGACGGCCGGTTCACCACCCGCCTGTGACCGGGAGCACCGCCACTCGGAGCGACTCCGCACGGGCGTAACCGGGTCGCCCCGGGCGCCCGTTGGAATCGTGTGACGAATATCCAGAAAGCACGCCGAGGACACCTGCCCGCTTGCCTACCAGTGCCGCTTGCCGCTGTCCACGCACACAGTCAACCACCTCGCCGATCTGCTGCGGCGTCACCTGAAGGCGATTCGGCCCGGGTGGCGGATCCTGCCGCCTGGGAAGATCGCGGTGATCGTCCTGGCCGTACTGCGCCACGACCAGCGTCTGGCCGACAAGGCCGGCGGAAACGACGTGTCCGAGTCCACCGTCCGCCGCCGGCGCGACGAGCTGATCGGGCTGCTCTCTGCCCAGGCGCCGCGCCTGGACCGCGCCCTGCGGAAGGTCACGAAGCAGGGTGGGGAGGTGGTCCTGAGCGACGGCACCCTCATCCGTACCCAGCGCCGCACCGGCCAGGCCAACCGGCCTAACTGCTCCGGAAAGCACCACAGCCATGGCCTGCACTTCCTCGCCCTGACCGACGAGAAGGGCCGCCTGACCGGGATATCAGCCGCCCGACCCGGCCGCAGGTCCGGCGCGAAAGTCGCCGCACCAGAAGGCGCTGCAGAGGTGCCGGGCCGAAGAGATCGTCCCAGCTGTCGGCGCCTCGCCCCGGACGTCCACGGGGTGTGTTCCGAGTCTGACGAGCTGGCACTGCGCCGGCCTGGCCACTCGGCCTGCCTGCCCGTCGGTCCGCCACCACCACAGGGCGCACCGCTGCGAGTTGACCCCTGCTCCTTCGGACTGGAGGACCCGGCCGTGACAACATCTGGACGGCGCTCTGCGACAGCAGAACCGCCCATCAGCGACGAGGAGAACGAGGAACGCATGGGAGTCACAAAAGAGGTCGTCAAAAACGGAGACGGCACGCATTTCCCCAGGGCAGGCGACACCGTCACGATGCACTACACCGGCACGCTGACAGACGGCAAGAAGTTCGACTCCTCCGTGGACAGGGGCACTCCGTTCGTCACCAAAATCGGTGTCGGACAGGTCATCAGGGGCTGGGACGAAGGCGTTCCCACAATGTCTCTGGGCGAGAAGGCGCGTCTCACCATCACCAGTGACTACGGGTACGGCGACCGCGGCTACCCGGGCCTCATCCCGCCCACCGCCACACTCGTCTTCGAGGTGGAGCTCCTCAAGATCAACTGATCTCCCGCTCAGCAGCCGGCGACCGCGGTAGGTGCGGGCCCCACCTGCCCCCGAAGCTGTGACCGAGTCCGTCACCTGCGAGCCCTGCCCTGCCCGAGCCGTCGGCCGGGCTGGGAGAGGGCGGCCTGGCCTGCACGCGGCAACACCGTCGGCTCTGGCGGCCGTGCCAAAGCCCGCGGCGGCCGTGCCCTGCTCGGGGAGCGGGGTGCAGTCCACAGCCGGCTTCGGGTCGTACGGTCCCGGCTGGACAGCGGGCTCGTTCGTGGAGTAGTCACCGAGCTGGGTGATGCCGTTCCGCCGGGGGAACGGCATCAGCTCAAGCAGAGGCACTGCGGGTCAGGGCGCTCTGGAGCTCGCGGACTGCGTCCTCGGCTTCCGCCTACTGCTGAGGGGATCTGAAACCGTACCGAAGGTGCGGCCGTACGGGTGTGGCCAGGGCTGGGTCGCCGTCAGTCCCAGTGCGACGCGATCGCAATGCGCGCGGGGCGGAACGCGGACGTTCGCGTTGGTGGACTGGGCGACACCCAGCGGGAGTGGACGCGGGCGCAGGCCCGGTTCCGGAGGACCGCGAGCTCGATCACGGATAAACCATAAGGACGTCGGCAGCTCAACCCCACCGGGCTCGATGCCCTGCTGCCGCTTGCCCATCGGCGCCGACGCCCTTGCCGCGAACACGGACCGCAAGGGTCGTCCATTCCTCGTCCGCCCCCGTCGTGCTCACACCCCACCGCCGCAGCCGCCGCCACACGAGCTGGTCGCGCCGACACCACCGTCGTTGGCCCAGCCCGATGTACGAGATGGGCCGGGCCGCTGAGGGGGAGGCGTTGGGGGACGCGTGTCCGTGGGGGCCGGCTTTTCCGGCCGGGGGACGCGGGCCTCTTCCTCGGCGACTCGGCGCTCGCACAGCGCGTCGAACTCGGGCCACCGCGGAGCGTCGTACCGTCCGCTGCGCCCGTCTGTCATGCCGAGCCAGATACCCGCGGGCGTGTGCGCAGTCAGGGCGATCAGGAACCACAGCCCGCTCCCGTCGGGCTGTCGCACATAGAATCCGATGCCGTACACGACGACGGCGCACAGGCCGAAGAGTGCCGCCCAGGACGCCGCGCGGTCGGGCACGTAGCGCGTACGACGCCCAGGAAGCTCAGATTGCGCCGCCTCCCGCAGCCGGGTACGGAACGTGGGGAAGCGGGGTGAGGCCATCACCTCTTCTGCGGGGTCGGCTCTTGCGGCGTCGCGGACGGCTTCCTGGAGCGCGGCTAGCAGAGGGGGCAGTTCCGGCCGTGGTTGTCGTCCGTGGGGGGAGGGCCCCTGCAGGCGGGACAGCACCAGGATCCCGGTCCGTGTCGCCGCCTGCTCCCCTGCAAGGTAGTACGCGGCGAGAACCGGCATGGCGGCGCCGGTCCCGAGGAAGCGCCCGATGGCTTGCCGGTCGCGCCGGAGTGAGAAGGCGAGCCGGAGCAGCGAGCACGTCATGAACACCGTGAAAGCGCTCACCCAGACGAGGGCGAAGGCCTCGAAGGCCGGTAAGCCCCTCAGAAGATCCACCATCGCCCCTCCCCCGTCCGGCCCGTTCCACTGGTGCTGGTGCTGGTGCGGTGAACTGCGCCCCGTACACCCGAGTTGCACGCCGGTGGCCCGCTACACGCTCACCCTCCCACTTTCACCGGGATTCGGCGCCTGCCTTTCCTTTGGCAACCCGGCGCCCCGAGGTCAGCCCACCCGCCACACCTCACGCCGTCTCACACCAAAGACCCGTCCACCCTATGGACTTGAAGCCGCCGGTTTTCAGCCTGTGAACGTCTCTGCCGCCGGATCTTGCAAGAAGCATTGACGTCATCCATGGGATGTCTAGCATTTCTCTGATCGATACTTCGACCTCTGTTCGACATAGCGAACAGCCGGGGTCGTATCACATCGGCATCCGGTCAGCCTCTGACGGCGACGACCGGAGGCCGCTCCCCCAAGGATGACGAGGTCCTTATGCACAGACGAAGTTTCAGTCTCAGGCGTCCGTCCGCGGTGCTCGCCGCCGTGGTCGCGGCCCTGGCCACGGCGGCGGCGCTGCTCGTCGCCGGCCCCGCTCAGGCCGCCACCACCAGTGACGTGCGCGGTACTGATTCCGGCCGTTGTCTCGATGTGGCGGGCTTCAGCCAGACCGACGGTGCGAACGTGCACCTCTGGGACTGCCACGGTGGAACCAACCAGAAGTGGACGTCGACCGACAGCAAACAGCTGACCGTGTACGGCAACAAGTGCCTGGATGTCCGGGGCGGCGCCACCACGGCCGGGACCCCGGTGCAGGTATGGACGTGCAACGGCAGTGACAACCAGCAGTGGCGGGTGAACTCCGACGGCACGATCGTCGGCGTGCGGTCCGGACTGTGCCTGGAGGCCACGGGCTGGGGCAAGGCCAACGGCACGGGGGTGCAGATCTGGTCGTGCCACGGCGGCGCCAACCAGAAGTGGACCGGCCCGTCCGGGGGCAGTGACGCGTGTGCTCTTCCGTCGACGTACCGGTGGACCTCGTCGGGTCCCCTGGCGGAACCGGCGAACGGGCAGCTCGCGCTGAAGGATTTCACCACCGTGAAGTACAACGGCAAGAACCTGGTCTACGCGACCACCTCCGACGGAAGGTCGTGGGGCTCCACGGGGTTCAGTACCTTCACGAACTGGTCGGACATGGGGGCGGCCACCCAGACCAAGATGAACCAGGGCGCGGTGGCGCCCGAACTGTTCTACCTCTCGACCAAGAACATCTGGGTGATGGTGGACCAGTGGGGTCAGTGGCCGCTCTACTACCGCACGTCCAGCGACCCCACCAACCCCAACGGCTGGTCCGCCCGGCAGCCGCTGTTCACCGGCAGCCTCCCGGAGGGCCCCCAGCCGGGTCAGAAGGACGCCCCGATCGACCCGACCATGATCGCCGACGACAAGAACATGTACCTGTTCTTCGCCGCTGACAACGGCAAGATCTACCGGGCGAGCATGCCGCTCGAGAACTTCCCCAGCAGCTTCGGTTCCTCGTACACGACGGTCATGAGTGACGAGACGAACAAGCTGTTCGAGGCGCCGGAGGTCTACAAGGTCAAGGGGCAGAACCAGTACCTCATGATCGTTGAGGCGCAGGGTACGCACCGCTACTTCCGCTCGTTCATCGCCTCCAGCCTGGACGGTCCCTGGACCGTCCAGGCCGGCAGCGAGAGCAACCCCTTCGCGGGCCAGGCCAACAGCGGTTCCACCTGGGCCCAGGGCGTCAGCCACGGTGACCTGGTCCGCGACAACCCCGACCAGACCATGACCATCGATCCCTGCAACCTGCAGTTCCTCTACCAGGGCCTTCCCAAAAACACGCAAGAACCCGACTACCTGAAACTTCCGTACCGTCCGGGCCTGCTCACCCTGCAGCGCTGACCGCCTGATCCACGGTGATCGCCGTGATCCGCGGTGATCGCGACGGGGTGCGGTCCGCCGACGCGTGGACGAGCTGTTCACCGCGTGGGCGGTCCGCACCCCACAGCCGAGTCATCCCGACCACCGCAACCGAGCGGTACCACGATTTCGGGCGCGTCCAGCGCTGAGCCCATTCGGGCCGACGAACGGGAATGGTGAACATGGGCAGTCGAACAACGGTGATCGGCATGGTCACCGCCCTGATGGCCGGATTGCTGGTCGTGATCGGAGCGCCGGCGGTGCAAGCAACCACCGTGGACACGAACGCCTGCTTCCCCGACATCCCTCTGGAACCGCCGCTCACCGACGAGGAGGGCCAGGGAACCGACGCCCCGCCGGAGTCCCCCCTCCCGGTGCCGCCCCTCCCAAGCAAGCCGGCGTCGGACGACGAGCTGAACCCCGGCTCCTACCAGGAGACCGAGGCGGACCGGAAGGAGGAGGCCAAGCATGAGGCCGGTCGCAAGTGCGTCGCCAAGGCGCACATCGACCGCGTCACCAAGGCGGTCAAGGGCCTCAAGGACCCCGCAGAGGTACGCGGTGCCCTGACCAGGAGCGGTTACTCAGCCTTCTCCGTCGCGACCCGCACTGCGCCGGACGGCGGGGCGTCCTTCTCCGTGGACCTGCGGATGTGGGGCAGTACCGAATGCCTCGCGGGCACCGCCACGGGCGCGGTCCCGTCCGTCCGGCAGCACGACGTACCGGACCCGGCGGCCCCCTGCCCCCTCCCCTGACCCCCGAGGCCTCGGGGCCCGGCAGGTCCGGCCGGGGGTCAGCCCCGTGGCGCCCCCGTGGAGGCCCGGATGACCAGTCCCGGGTCGAAGAGCAACTCCCCCGCAGGCACCTCACGGTTGCTCTCCAGCGCCAGCACGCTGCAGCTGACCTTCACGAGCCGGTCGGCGGGCTGGCGGACCGTGGTGAGCGCCGGGTCGGTGAACTCGGTGATCGACGTCCCGTCGTACCCGACGACCGAGACGTCGACCGGTACGGAATGACCCTGCCGCCGCACCCCGCGGATCGCCCCCAGCGCCATGTAGTCGCTCGCCGCGACGATCGCCGTCGCCCCCTGCGCGACCAGCGAGGCGGCCGCCGCCTGCCCGCCCTCCACGGTGTACGACTGCCTGACCACCCACGCCTCGCCGTCATCCGCACCCCACCTGGCCAGCGCCGCCACGAAACCCCGCACCCCGCGGCCGGCCGGCCGGTTGCCCGAGGGGCCCGACGCCATGCCGATACGGCGGTGACCCAGCCGGTGCAGATGATCGACGGCCAGCTCGGCGGCGAGCGCGTCCTCGGGGAGAAGACCGGCACCGCAATCCCGTCGGCGAACTCGCCGTTGACCCCCACGTACGGCACCCGGCGCTGGCCCAGCAGTGCGAGACACCCCTTACAGCAGGGGCTGTCTCTTTGCAGTGTGAATATCAGTGGTTCCGAGGCTCGGTCTTTGTGATGTCAACATCACCTGGGAGGCTCCTGCGCATGCAGCAGAAGGTCATGCCCGTTCTCACACAGATCACAGGGATACACGAGGTCTCTTCCGCCCTGAGACGTCAGCTCGTCGACTGCTGGATCGCGGTCACGAACGTCGGTGGAGCTGCGGGATTCCCCTTCCCGCCCGTCCGCGACGACGACGTCGAGCCGACCGTGGACGAGCTTCTCGGTCATCTCGACCCATCACGCAGCCGTCTCCTCATCGCGAGGTTCGGGGAGGATCTCGCCGGATGGGTTGTCCTCAGGCGTGATCCCTTCCGGCTCGTCGCACACTGGGGGTCCGTCCACCACCTCCAGACCCGTCCGGACTTCCGCGGCCGTGGTGTCGGCTCCGCTCTCATGCGGGAACTGCGGACAGTTGCCCGTGAGGAGCTCGGGCTTGAACAACTGCGTCTCGCTGCCCGGGGGCAAGAAGGGCTGGAGGAGTTTTATGGCCGCCTTGGTTGGCGGGAGGCGGGGCGCTGGCCCAGCGCCCTGCGCTTCGCGCCCGACGACACCCGGGACGAGGTCCTGATGCTTCTTGATCCCCTCTGACAGACAACCTCTGAGCTTGAGTTTTTACCTCCGGATCGGGTGTGGATCGCGGCATGGCATGGTGTCGCTGTGAGCCTCTCGACAGACAACCAGCCAAGGCCTCTGGCGACGTGCTGGCTGTACTGGATCGCAGTACAGACTGGAGACCAGGCCGGCGTCATGCAGTTCCTGGATCTCACCCCGTTCAGCTCCGTAACGTTCGCGGAAGCCGAAGCCCTCATCGAGGAGGACGGCCACGGCGAGGCGGAGGGGAACCCAGATGGATTGGCCCGGGTATACGTGATCCCGGAGGTCGACGGGTGGACGCTGGTGATCGGTCCGTGGTGCGACCCGTGCGACCACGAACGGAGCGACGAAGTGCTGCGCCTGTGCAGCGATCTCGGCAGCCGCTATGGCCAGGCGCAGGCGCATTACTTCGGTGCGCAGGACGACGGGTCGGCCTGGCTCGTCACCGAGCACGGGGCCGTGGTGCGGCGGTACTGCGAAACCGGGGAGGCGGAAGATGCGCTGCTCACTCCGGGGCAACCGCTTGCATGGGAAAGAGACCGGCGGGACCAACTGGGACTCTCTCGGACCTGGGACGAAACCGCCAGGGGCAGCGAGGCCGAGGACGAGTGGAAGTGGGGTGCGTTCGGCATGGCACCCGAGATCGCGGCGGCACTGGGAGGCAGTCCGCTTGTACGGACAGCACACACGCCAGTACGCGGCATCGGCATGATAGCCCTCACCCCGCATGCGCTCACCCAGGGAGGCACCTGAAGTTCCTGACAGTGCCCCTGTCCGGGAGTTGTGGAACACCGATGGAGCGAGCCTCTTTCGCGCCGATGTTCCACAACCCGCGCCAAATCTCCAACCGCCTTCGGACTCAGCCCACGCACCGATCAGAAAATTATTTGCGAGGCTAAAACTCAAGCTGAGAAGTGTCCTTGGTAGGCGAGGGCGAGCTTGCCTGTTCACATCGTCGTCGATGTGCGACCGGATCGAGCCGCTACTGCCCGCCGATCCGGTCCGTGGCCGACGGTGGGCGGATCACCGCCGTACCCTCGAGGCCATTGCGTGGAAGTACCGCACCAACTCGCCCTGGCGGAGCCTGCCCGAGGAGCTCGGCCCATTTCAGACCACCCACAAACACCTCATCAGATGTGCCGTCGACGGCACATGGGAGACGACCCCTGCCACCGTCCTGTCAGCGGCGCGGACGCCGATGCCGACATCGACTGGACGGTATCGGTGGACTTCACCGTCATGCGGGCCCACCAGCACGCCGCAGGCCCACGTGAAAGGGGGCGCCCCGCCCCGGTGAGCCTGCCGATCACGTTCTCGGACGCTCCTGCGGCGGGCTGAGCACCAAAGTCCACCTCGCCTCCAGAAGCCGCGACGTCGGGGCGGCTGTCACCGCGGTTCGGCTGTGCCACGTACCGCGGTGACAAGCCAGGCGCTGCTGCGCAGCCACACCGCGCCATCCGCTTCATGGCGGCGCAGAGCGGCCGTCAGCACCTGCCGCGCCCGGTCCTGTTCCTGCGGGCCGACCTGGTTGAGGAGGTGGCGCCCGGGGCCAGAGTCCAGCAGGAATGCCGCGGCGTCTGCCGCATCGGCACCCCACTCCCCTGCCACCTCGATGCGCTGCACGTCGACTTCGGCGAACCCGCCCGCCGTGACCAGGGTGCGGATGCGGTCGGGATCGGTGAGGGAGAACATGCCGGGGCTGCCGGGCTTTCCGAAGCCGCCGAGCGGCAGGATGCCCTTCAGTGAGGCCAGCGCCTGGAGCCATTCGTTGGCCTCGGCTTCGGCCGCGCAGATGAAGGCCAGCCGGCCGCCGGGCCGCAGCGCGCGGCGGAGGTTGGTGAACGCGGCGACGGGGTCGGTGAAGAAGGTCATGCCGTAGCGGCTGATCACCGTGTCGAACCCCGCGGCAACGAAGGGGTGGACCTGGGCGTCGCCCTGGAGGAACGAGATGTTCTCCACCCCTTCGTGCAGGGCGCTCTCGCGGGCCTTGCCCAGCATCGGGCCGGACAGATCCAGGCCCACCGCGTTCCCGCGGCGGGCGCGCCGGGCCGCGAGGCGGGTGGTGCGGCCGGCCCCGCAGCCGATGTCCAGGACGGAGTCGGGGTCTGAGATGGCCGCCGCGTCCAGGAGGGGCTGGTTGAAGCCGTCGTTGACGGCGTCCCAGCGGTCCTGGCTGCGGGCCCACTGCTCTCCCTCGTAGCCGTTCCATGCTTCGGCCTGCGCGGTGTTGGCGAGTTGATCCATGGGGGAACTCCCTCCGGTCGGGGCACAGCATGGCGCCCCCGACCCTTAGTATGGGCAAGTGCCCAAACAGTATGGGCAAGCGCCCATAGTTGCAATGGGGTTAGGGAAGGGGCTGTTGTGTCACCTCGTGGAGTGGCGATTCCGGATTTGCGGGAGCGGCTGTTCGCGGCGGCGGAGCGGGTGGTGGCCCGCGACGGCGCCGCGGCCCTGACCAGCCGCGCGATCACCGCGGAGGCGGACTGCGCCAAGGGCGTCCTGCACACGCACTTCGCCGGCCTGGACGAGTTCGTCGCCGAACTCCTCCTGGACCGGTTCGCGCGCAGCGCTCACCAGGCCCAGGCACTGCAGGAGAAGGTGGGGCAGGCCACGGTTACGGACAACCTTCAAGAAGTCGTCCTCGTCCTGATGGAAGCCCTGCCTCCGGCAGTGGTCGGGCTGGCGATGACCCGCCCGGCAGCCGCGCTCCACACCCGGGAAGGCTTTCAGGCCGGCGCACCCGCGTTCGATGCGATCCAGCACGCCTTCACCGCCTACCTGCAGGCAGAGCAGCGCGGCGGCCGGCTGCACGCCGGCGCCGACGCTGCCACCATCGCGCTCGCGCTCGTCGGCACCACCCACCACCTGCTGATGACACGCATACCCGGGCAGGGTCAGGACGCGAAGGCGACCACTGGACGACTGCTGGCCGTTCTGCTCCCCGGCGCCGAGCAGCCGCCCGGGGCGTAGTCCCCGAGGTGTCCGGCGAGGCAGAGGGTGCCGTCGCCCGGGTTCACACCGAGACCGCGGAGGTGCCCGGTTGCGGGGGGCCTTGGTCGCGCCGTTCTTGGCCGGTACGGGCGTGGTGTCGGTGGTCGAGCAGGCGGTCGGCAGGGCGCCGGTGGCCGCGGCGGCCGCGAGCGCGGGCACGCGGAAGCGGATGGTCATGGGTGAAGTCCAGAACGCCTGCGGGGGCTGGTCGGCCCGGTGCGGGCAGCCGTTGCTGGCTGCCCGCACCGGTGTGCTGGTGCGGCTCAGCTTTTACCGAGGAGGGTGTTCATCCGGGCGATCTCGGCGCTCTGGGAGGTGATGATCGCCTGGGCCATGTCCTTGGCAGGCTGGTAGGCGCCCTTGGACTGCTCGGTCCTGGCCATGACGACGGCGCCCTCGTGGTGCTTGACCATCAGCTGGAGGAAGGCGGTGTCGAACGCCTTTCCTGAGGAGGATTCCAGCTGCTTCATCTCCTCGGCCGTCATCATCCCGGACATGTCGTGCCCGCCGTGGCCCTCTCCGTGGGCCGGGACCTGCTTGCCCCAGGAGGTCAGCCAGCCGGAGAGCGTCTTGATCTCCGGGTCCTGGGCCCTCTTGATCTCCTCAGCGAGCTTCTTGACCTCGGGGGACTGCGCGCGGCTCGCGGCGAGGTCGGCCATCTCGATGGCCTGGCGGTGGTGGGGGATCATCCCCTGGGCGAAGGCGGTGTCGGCCGCGTTGCGGTCGCCCTGTGCAACCGGTGCGCTGGCGGAGGGCGAGCCGGCCGTGTCGTGGCCGTTGTGAGCCGGGCCGCTGTCGTTGCCGTTGCCACCGCAGGCGGCAAGGACGAGGGCGGCGGTGGCGGCAGCCGCCACGGCGGTGGCGCGACGGAACAGGGAACGCTTGGCAGTCATGGTGCAACTCCTGCTGTGGGGCACGCGCGCGTCTGCGGGCGTGCGGAAGTAGAGCGGGGCGCAAGGGCTCGCCGGCCCTCTGGGGCCGGGCATACCGGGGCCGCCCTATATGCGCAGGAGTTGCAGTTCGCTCAATGACGGCGGAGCCCGTCCGCAGGCAGTGGCGCCGGGGATGACTGTGGCCGCGGAAACCTGGCGGGTACCGGCGTGGCCGGGCAGGACCGCGGGAGCGGGCACAACCGGGGCGCCGGCCGTGCCGGCCGCGGCACAGGCCGCATCGGCGTGCTCGGCATGCCCGCCACGTCCGCCGTCGGCAGGATCCCCGGCGTGGGCGCACCCGTTCTGGCACGGGGCATCGGAGGGGGTCGCGTTCTGGTGGTCGGCGACCGACGCGTGGTGGGAGGTGGCCGCTGCGTGTACACCGGCCGGGGCGGCGGTGCCCGGCCCCAGGCCGTGCATGGCCACCACGCCCGTGAGGACGGCGAGGACCAGGAGCAGGTACGAGCGCAGCCCGAAGGGCTTCATCGCTCGCTGCCTCTGGCCGTCCATCCTCCGCATCGTAGGCGAACGCGTTCGCGGCCGGCGAGGTGAGGGTGCCGGATGACTCCCCATTGAGTAATACCCCCAGGGGGTATAACGTTCGTGCAGTCGAAGTCATACCCCCCTGGGGTGTGTGGGGATTCTGTTTTGGGGAGCGGTCATGCCAACTGTCAATCCGCGTCGCTGGTGGGCCCTCGGGGTGCTCGCCGGCGCACAGTTCATGGTGATCATGGATACGTCGATCATCGGCGTGGCGCTGCCCGAGATGCAGCGCGACCTGGGGTTCTCCCAGGGAGATCTGCAGTGGGTGTTCAACGCCTACGTCATCGCCTTCGGCGGGCTGCTGCTGCTGGGCGGCCGTCTGTCCGACCTGCTGGGAGCCCGGAGGGTGTTCGTGGCCGGCTGGGGCGTCCTGATCGCCGGCTCCGTCGTGGCCGCGGCCGCCCAGAACGCGTGGGTGGAAGTCGCAGGCCGTGCCGTGCAGGGGGTGGGCGGCGCGCTGATCGTGCCCGCCTCGATGACGCTGCTGATGATGCTCTTCGGCCACAGCCCCAAGGAACTGGGCAAGGCCCTGGCCGTGTACGGCGCGGCCGCCCCGGCCGGCGGCACGGCAGGGGTGTTCCTGGGCGGGGTGTTCACCGAGTGGGCCAGCTGGCCGTGGGTATTCCTCATCTACCTCCCGATCGGCATCGCCACCCTGCTCGCCACCGGCCTGCTCCCGGCCGTCGCCGCCCGCCGCGGCGGCGGGGTGGACATTCTCGGAGCGGCGGCCGTCACCGCCGGGCTCGCGCTCACCGTGTTCACCGTGGTCCGCGCCCCCGAGACCGGCTGGGCAGCGGCACAGACGGTTCTTCAGCTGATCGCCGGGGCGGCCCTGCTGGCCGTGTTCGTCCTCATCCAGCGCTCCTCGAAGTCGCCGCTGATGCCGCTCGGCATCTGGCGCCTCCCCGGTCTCGGCGCATCCAACCTGGCGATGGCGCTGCTGGGGGCGGCCTGGATCCCGATGTGGTACTTCGTCAACCTCTACCTCCAGCAGGTCCTGGGTTACGGCGCCTTCGCCTCGGGAGCGGCTCTGCTGCCGATGACCGGCCTGCTGATGGTCTTCATGACCACCGCCAGCGCCCGCCTGCTCGGCCGCTTCGGACCCAAACCGCTCATCGCGGGAGGCCTGCTGGTCCTGGCCGCGGGCCTGGTGTGGCTGTCGGCGGCCCGCCCGTCCGGATCCTTCGTCATCGACGTCCTGCCCGCCTCACTGGTGGCAGCTCTCGGCATGGCGCTCGCCTACATCCCAACCCTGATGGCGGCCATGTCCGCCGCTCCGCAGGAGCAGGCCGGCCTCGCCTCGGGCATCGTCAACACCACCTACCAGGTCGGCTCCGCCCTGGGCCTCGCCGCCCTGACCGCCCTCGCCACCTCGCACGGCGCGGAAGCACTCGGTGACCTGCCCGCTCTCACCGACGGATTCAGCGCGGCGTTCCTCACAGCCGCCGGCATCGCCGCCACAGGCGCCCTGGCCACCCTCGCCCTCATGCGGGGCAAGACACAGAACCCACCGGCCGACACAGCCGCCGACAACCCTGCCCCACAAGCCCAGCACGCCGGCAACTGACCGACAGAACATCAGGAGGGCCCGCCGGCACCGCCGGCGGGCCCTCGGCACACCGGCACACCTCCAGGCGGGATGCGGCTGCCCGCTCTGCGGCACCCGCAGCGAGTACAGGCTCCTCGGGCCGAACACCGGCAGCACCCTCGCCGCCCGGTCACTGAGGAGGAGACCCGCACAAGAACAGACCCCCGCGCGTCCTCCAGGCGTAGACCCGCGCGCCGCCCGTACCGCGATGGAGGCACCCCAGGGGGAGCCGACCGGAGGTGTGGCGCGTCAGCTGCTGGGTGCGGCCATCAGAAGAACCCTTGAGTACATACCCCAGGGGGGTATATGGTTGCGGTGTGGGTCCGCGGGAGCGGCGTCACACTGGACGGGATTGGGGATGACGGTCATGGACCACAGCGCACACCACACCAGCAGCGCGCACGACCACACCGCGCACCAGGCGCACGCGGGTCACGGCGGACTCCAGAGGGGCGGGGTGACGTGGGGGGCCGCCGCGAAGGCGACGCTGCACTGCCTGACCGGATGCGCGATCGGTGAGATCCTCGGCATGGTCATCGGCACCGCCCTGCTCTGGGGCAACATCCAGACGATGATCCTGGCAATCACCCTCGCATTCGTCTTCGGCTACTCCTTCACCCTGTTCGCCGTCCGCAGGGCAGGACTGGACTGGAAGAGCGCGATCAAAGTGGCGCTGGCCGCCGACACCGTCTCCATCGCGGTGATGGAGCTCGTCGACAACGGCATCATCGCCCTGACCCCCGGCGCGATGGACGCCCACCTCTCGGACGCACTGTTCTGGACGGCTCTCCTGGGCGGCTTCGCCGTGGCCTTCGTCATCACGACACCGGTCAACAAATGGATGATCGGCCGCGGCAAGGGCCACGCCGTCGTCCACGCCTACCACTGACGTCCACACCGCAGCCCCCGCGGCTCGGCGGGCGTCGGCGGCGCCCGGTCCCCCGATGCACCCCCGTTGTCGGCGTACATCGAAACGTGCGCAGGTCGGTACAGCCGAAAGTGCACAGGTTTGGGGGCATGCCACATGTCATGGGGTATCGGGGTCTGCATCCCGTCTCTACTCGGCTGGTGCTGCCAGCCGGAGCCCCACGCCGATCGCCGCCAAGTCTCTTTCGTAGGCGCCGTGTCGACGGGCACAACGGGCCAGGTCTCGGTCGTGGCGGAACGCGCCGCCCCGGGTGACGTGCGGATCGAATGCCCAGTCCTCGGCGCTCGGCACTTCGTGGGGAGCGCCCGGGTAGGGGGCATAGAGAGTGGAGGTCCACTCGTCGGCGTTTCCCGCCATGTCCAGCACACCGAAGGGGCTGGCGCCCGCCGGGAACGAGCCGACCGGCATCGTGGTGCCGATACCGAGGTCCACCAGATTGGCCAGGCCGGTCCGGTACTGCGCGCCCCAGGGGAACTCGCGGCCGTCATCGCCCCGAGCGGCGCGCTCCCACTCGTCCTCCGTGGGCAGCCTCACTCCCTGGTCCTCGAGCTGTTCCCCGAGCCACCGGCAGTAGGCCGTCGCTGCGTCCCAGGTGACACCGACGACCGGGTGGTTCGCCGGCGCCTGCGGAATCGGTCGGTCAGTGGCCGCCGCGAAGAGCGTCCACTGACCGACCGTGACCTGGGTGCGGCCGATCCGAAAAGCCGGGATGTGGATCTCCGCGCGCGGGGCCTCCTTCCTGTACCACTCCACCGGCACCCCGGTGTCGGCAAAACGGAGCGCCACCTCTGCAACCTCGTCGATCGGCGTACCCCGACGCAGCAGCCCGGCCGGAATCTCGACCCAGTCCACCTGCTCCACCCGCATGGTCTCTCCTCAGCTCGACCGAACAGCTTCCATGATCACCTCTATGGACTGGGCGGGCCTCGGCCGATGGACCTACCTGGGAGGTGACTTTGGAACCAGGACTCGCAGCCGTCATCCGCTGGCGCTTCGTCACGGTGACCGTGCAGGTTCGCGTGTACGGGGCTGAGCACTTCCACCTGTACGCCGACACCCGTCGCCGTGCCCGATTCCTGGCACATCCCCCCGTGCAGGACCGGTCTCCGCCACGCCTCAGACCCGGGCCCGGACACCCCCCGGGTACCTAGGGCGGGGGTGCACCGGGAGCCGGTTCGGGTGGGGACGCATTGTCTGGGCGCAGCAACGGCTGCTGGCTCCCCAATGCCAGCGGTGGTGCTCAGCGCGCGGACAGCTCGGGTCAGCAGCCCTTCGTCTGGTCTGCGGTGATCTCAGTGATGAGCCATGTGTCGCCCTCCAACGTGGCCTGGGACCTGACCGGGTATTTCAGACGCTGATCAGCCAGCTGAACGGGCTTTCCGGAGTCCTTGTCGACGGGCTTCCAGTTGGTTGTGTTGAAGCAGTCGGAGAGCGTGGCGGTCTTGTTCTTGGTGTCGACGGATGTAACCGTCGGGCTCATCTCCGGCCGGCCGGTGTACTTGATGTATTCCGACGTATTGAGCAGGGCGGATCTCTTCAGGTCGGCTGCTGCGTCCCCCTTGGCGAACTTCGCCAGGTCCTCGGTGTGCACCTTTCCGTCTGCGGCCATCTTGATCTGTATCTCGCGCGTGTTGGTGTAGGCGGCCAAGACATTGTCCTTCGCGGCCTGGCCGGGATCGCTGGGAGGCGGCTTGGACGCTGACACGGAAGGCGTGGACGATGCTGTGCTCGTCGCGTTGCCGGAGCTGCAGCCGGCCAGCGATCCAGCGGCCACGGCGCATGTGAGAGCGGTGCCGGCCATACGCAGGGCGTGGGTTCGGGTCATGGTGGACGGTGCCATCGGCAGATCCCCCTTCCGTGTCGGATTCGGGCGCGAACGTGTGACCCATGAGGGCAGTGGGCGCAGAGGAGTTCCTCCCACGCGATCTGCCTGCCATGGACGGACTCGTCGGGCCAGGACCCGGCGAGCCTACATCTGGGCCCGTACGGCGCGTTGCGCCCCGCGAGCCGGTCGACCCGGTCCGGATCGGCCGCCGTGTTGTAGGCGGCTCGCGGCAACGGGGGTATCGAGGACCTGCGCGCCGTCACCTACGACCACCTCACCTGCGCCGTCGCGGAACTTTGTGGCGCCCCGGCCCAGACCCGCGCCGTCGCGCTGCGCTCGCTCTTTCGTGCGCTCAAACGCGAAAGGCTCCTCTTCCAGGACCCGGCCCGCCACCTGCACGTGCCCGCCGTGCGTACCCTGCCCAAACCACTGCACGAGGACCAACTCCGCGGCGCTCTGCGTCAGATGCCCACCGTGCGAACTCAGCTCACCTTCGTACTGGTTGCCGTCCATGCGCTGGGCGTGCACGACCAGCGCGGCCTGCTTCTGGAGGACCTCGACCGGGCCGCAGGCACCCTTGCGGTCCGTCGACAGGGCGCTCTTGCACACACCGTCTACCTCGACGAGCTCACTGGCCGCCTGCTCACGCTGTGGCTGGCCGAGCGGCACCGCCGCTGGCCTGCCACCGCCAATCCGCATCTGCTCATCACCGCGCACACCGCCTTCGTCCCGGCCCAGCCGCCGGTGTCCAGCGCCACCATCGACAGTCCCCCGCGCCGCGTGGGACACCAGGCCGGCAGACTGCGCCGTGACCGCATCCTCGACGAGGCACGCCACAACACGGACCCCTTAAACCTGGTGCGGCTTTTCGGTATCCAACCGCGCACCGCCCTGACCTATCTGCACGCCGCACACCCGGGGCGCTTCCGAGGCAACACGGTCTCGCCCTGACCCGCGTTTCCCCGGTTTGCTACTCCGGCAGCGAGCCGGATGCGGCTCGCGAGCTGCGTGTTCCTGCGGCCCGTGGAGGAATTTCCACGACCCGTAAGGGCTCGTTGGACTCTCCTGGCTCGCCAGCACCCGAGCCGAAGAGGCGGCCAAGACTGGCTGATCTCTGCCACTCGCTGACTCGCTGACTCGACGGGCCCGCCGATCGGTAGGAGGTGCGGTGCGAGCGGGCGCCCGGGTCCGGGCCCGCCAGGGGGATGCGTTGCTGAATGGTCAGCGACGTCCGATGTGGCTGGGGCCGCTTGGGACCGCGTCCTGAACTGAGCACTGTTCAGACCTGGTGCTGGTCGAGGTCGTGACGCAGGGCCTTGGCGGTGTGGGAGACACGGTCCTTGGCGAGTTGGGCGGGGGTGCCGGTGAACAGGACCTGGCCGCCGTGGCGACCGCCGTCGGGGCCCATATCGATGATCCAGTCGGCCTGCTTGACGACATCGAGGTTGTGTTCGATGACGATCACGGTGTTGCCGTCGTCGACGAGGCGATCCAGCAGGCGTTGCAGGGCGGCGATGTCGGCCATGTGCAGGCCGGTGGTGGGTTCGTCCATCACGTAGACGCTGCTGGTCGTGCCCAGGTGGCCGGCGAGTTTGAGGCGCTGGCGCTCGCCGCCGGAGAGGGTGGACAGAGACTGGCCGAGCGTGAGGTAGCCCAAGCCGACCTCCACCAGCGTTTCCAGTGCCGCGCGGATCTTCTTCTCGCCTGGGGCGGTGAAGAACTCCACCGCCTCCTCGCAGGTCAGGTCCAGGACGTCGACGATGGTCTTGCCGCGCAGGCGATGGGAGAGGGCCTCGTCACTGTAGCGGCGGCCTGCGCAGGTTTCGCAGACGGTGGTAACGGGGTCGGCGAAGGCCATGTCGGCGGTGAGGGTGCCCCTGCCGCCGCAGGCGGGGCAGGCGCCGGTGGAGTTGAAACTGAACAACCCGGCCGGCACGCCGCTGGCGTCGGCGAACCGCTTGCGGATCGCGTCCATGATGCCCACCCAGCTCGCCGGTGTGGAGCGGGAGTTGGAGCCGATGGAGCCCTGGTCGATGTAGACGGCTTGCGGGTGCTGGCGGGTGAAGACCTTCGAGATCAGGCTGGACTTTCCCGAGCCGGCGACTCCGGTGACGGCGACGAGCACGCCGGTGGGGATCTCCACGCTGACATCTCTCAGGTTGTGCAGCGTTGCGTTGTTGATCTTCATCTGCCCGGTGGGGGTGCGGACGCTGGTCTTGAGGGGTACGGCCGCGTCCAGGTGCCGGCCGGTGAGGGTCTTCACTGTGCGGAGCTGGGCGACGGTTCCCTCAAAGACGACCTGTCCGCCATGGGTGCCGGCGCCGGGGCCCATGTCGATGACGTGGTCGGCTACGGTGATGACGTCGCGGTCGTGCTCGACGATGAGCAGGGTGTTGCCCTGGTCGCGCAGCTGGGCGAGGAGTTCGTTCACCCGGTGGACGTCACGCGGGTGCAGGCCGGTGGAGGGCTCGTCGAAGATGTACGTCATTCCGGTCAGGCTGGAGCCGAGGTTGCGTACGATCTTCAGCCGCTGCCCCTCTCCGCCGGAGAGGCTGCCGGTCTCGCGGCCCAGGTGGAGGTAGCCCAGGCCGATGGCATCGATCCGCTGCAGGGCGTCGATCGCGGCCTTCGCGAGCGGGGTGCCGAGCGGGTGCTTGACCTTGCCCAGTTCTCTGATGAGATCGCTGACCTCCATGGTCATGTGGTCGGCGATCGACAGTCCGTTGATCCTTGTCTTCAGTGCGGCCTCGTTCAGGCGGGCACCATGGCAGGCGGGGCACTCGCCCTCCGTGGTGAACTGCTGAACCGCGTCCCGGGTGCGCTTGGACAGGGTGGACAGGTCACGGTGGAGATAGAGGCGGTTGAACCGGTCAACAACACCCTCGTAGGTGACGTTCTGCGTGCCCATCCGCGTCGCCAGCTCGAACTTCACCTCCCCCTTGGGGCTGCCGTGCAGGAGGGTGTCCCACTCCTTCTTGGTGTACTTCTTCAGCGGTTTGTCGTTGTCGAACAGCCCGGAGCGGGTGAACAGCGTCCACTGCACGCCGCCGACGTTGAACAGCGGGAACAGCAGTGCGCCGGTGTTCAGGGACTTGTCGGTGTCGAAGAAGCGGTCCAGGTCGAGCTGGACGGTGTGGCCCAGGCCCTGGCAGGTCGGGCAGGCGCCGGTGGGGTCGTTGAAGGAGTACGCCGTCGACATTCCTGCCGACGGCTCGCCCGCGCGGGAGAACAGCAGGCGGATCAGCGAGGCGATGTCCGTCATGGTCCCCACCGTCGAGCGCGAACCGCCGCCCAGCGGCTTCTGGTCCACGACGATTGCCGGTGACAGGTCCTCGATGGCGTCGGCCTCGGGCTTCTCGTAGCGGGGCAGGCGGTTGCGCACGAAGTACGGGAAGGTCTCGTTCAGCTGGCGCTGCGACTCGACGGCGATGGTGTCGAAGACCACCGACGACTTCCCCGACCCCGACACCCCGGTGAACACGGTGATCACTCCCTTGGGGATGTGCACCGAGACGTCCTTCAGGTTGTGGACGCGGGCACCGGTGATGACGATCTCTCCGTGCGCGGGCTTTTTGCTGGTCATGATCAGGCTCTCTGTCGCGTGCGGGTGCGGGCCGTGCCGGAGGGCTGTCTGCCGAGGGCGTCGATGCGGGCGATGTCCGCGGGTGCCAGGTGCAGCCGGGCGGCGTGGAGGTTGCTGGTGATGCGTTCGGGATGGGCGGATCTGGGGATCACCGCGACCTCGTGGGCCAGGTGCCAGGCGATGACCACCTGGGCGGCGGTGGCGTCGTGCGTCTCGGCGATCTCGGTGAGGACGGGGTGGTCCAGGCCGGGCTTGCCCAGGGGACTGTGGCCTTCGAGGACGGTGTTGCGTGCGCGGTGGCCGGTCACCAGCCGCGGGTCGTAGAGGGCGGGGTTGAAGCGGACCTGATTGACCTGGGGCATCTGCCCGGTGGCCTCGGTGAGGGCGTCGAGCTGGGCCAGGGAGTGGTTGCTGACGCCCACGGCTGTGGCCATGCCGTCGTCGGCGGCGGCCAGGAACGCGTCCCACACTGCGAGGTGTTCGCCGGGGTCCTTCAGCGGGAAGTGCATCAGCCACAGGTCCACCTGCTCGACCCCGAGCCGCTCCAGGCTCCGGCGCAGGGTGGCGTGTTCCTTGCCCGGGTGGTGCTGGGCGAACTTCGTGGTGAGGAAGACTTCCTGGCGGGGGATGCCGCTGTCGGCCAGGGCCCGTCCGACGTGTTCCTCGTTGCCGTAGAGCTGGGCGGTGTCCAGGTGCCGGTATCCCGCTTCCAGGGCGTGCAGTACAGCGCGGTAGGCGTCGTCACCTCTCAACTGCCACGTGCCGAAACCCAGCAGGGGCATCCTGGTACCGCCCGGCAGCGTGACGGTGCGCTCTTCCATCGGTGTCTCCTTCGGCACGGGGGTACGGCTGGTGAGGTCGGGTCTTCAATCAGGACCGAGGTGCCGCCTGTGGGGTGGCCAACCGGTGGTGGACATCGAGGGTCAGGCGCAGGGCATCCATCGCCCCGGCGGGTTCGATCCGGTTCTTCTCGCGGCCGGCGAGGCAGGCCAGCACGTGGTCGATCATCTGCGCGTAGGGGCCGGCGTCGGGCAGGTCGATGTGTCGCTGCTCCTGTTCGGTGTACTCGGTGAGCTGGGAAGTGCCCTGGTTGGTCTCGTCGGCCCGCATGCCGAGTTCCAGTACGGCATCGGCGAACGTCGCCCGGAAGCCTCCACCCATCTGGTACGGCGCGGGCATCAGCGAGGAGGACGAGCAGCGCGCCATCGCCCCGGGGTAGTCGAGCACCACTTCGGCTGCGGAGCCCTTCCCGCCGGGCTTTTCGACGGAGGTGACCTGGACGGCCTGCGGGGCGCCGAGCAGGCTGGTGACCAGGTCGAAGTCGGCGTGCATCATGTCCATGGCCAGTGAGTCGAGTCCCAGGTCGTAGCCCGGCCACAGCAGGGCCGTGCGTCCTTCGACCTCCAGCGACAGCAGGGCGCCGTACCGCTGGTCGGCGGCGGCCTCGCGCAGGAAGGCGTTGGCGGGGCTGAAGCGGGAGAACATGTCGACGAACACCTGGCGGCCGGTGGCCCGCTGGGTGTCGATGACGCGCTGGGCGTCGTCCAGGGAGGTGGCCAGCGGCAGTTCGACCAGGACGTCCTTGCCCGCTTCCATGGCGCGTACGGCCGTGTCGGCGTGCAGGGGGGTGGGCAGGCAGATGTCCACCAGGTCCACCGAAGGATCGGTGATCAGGGCGTCCAGGTCGGTGGTGGTGGCGAAGCCGAAGTCGTCGGCGATTTTTTGCAGTTTCGCCGGTGTGCGGCCGAAGACGATCACCTCGTCCACGTCGTCGCGGGTGGCGTAGACGGCGGCGTGGGCCTGGCCGAAGCCGGTTCCGAGCAGTGCGATCTTCATGAGGTTCTCCTTCGATCTCGTACGGACGGAGGGCCGGGGCGGGGCAGCCGCGGGGTTGCCCCGCCCCGGAGGGGGTCAGGAGGTGTGGGTGGGCTGGGAGAACAGGCCGAAGCGGTTGCCGTGCGGGTCGAGCAGGCGGGCGAAGACAAGTCCGTCCGGGTTGACCTCCGGGCCGTGCTCGACGCGGGCTCCCGCGTCGGTGGCCGCTGCGGCGGTGGCGGGCACATCGGTGACCAGGATCGACGGCGTCATGTAGTCGCCGTCCTGGCTGGAACTGTGGTCCCAGAGGCCGCCCGCGGGCCATTCGCCGCCGGTGAAGATGCTGAAGTACGGCTTGCCACCCGCTGTTTCGTCCTTCTCGAAGCGCCAGCCGAACGCCTTGCTGTAGAAGTCGACGGTGGTCTGCGGGTCGGTGGTGCCGATCTCGAACCAGGCCATGGAGCCGGGCTGCGGCCGGAAAGCGGATGCCTCCATGTGCTCCTCGGTGGCCTGCGCCCGCTCGGCCAGGTCTTCGGAACTGCCCCGGGAGAAAAGGGAGAAGGTGTTTCCGCGCGGGTCCTTCAGGCGGGCGAAGACCGTCACGTCGCCGACCGCAGTCGCCGGGAAGACGACCTCGGCTCCGAGGGCGGCGAGCCTGTCGACGTCGGCTTCGACGTCGACGGACAGCATCGAGAGGTTGATGACCTCACCGCCGGTGTCCCCCTGCTGGATGGCACCCATCGGCCACGGTGCGCCGGGAGCGATGACGCGGGTGTAGGTGCGGCCGTCGACGGAGGAGTCCGGGTCGACCTCGAAGGACCAGCCCAGCACACGGCCGTAGAAGTCCTGCACCGTTCCGGGGTCTGCGGTGCCGATCTCGAACCAGACGACGGAACCGGGGGACATGAAGCTCATGGGAGAGACCTTTCGCTGAGAGGGGCCATACCGGCAGGGGCAGCGGGTCGGGGGGCGAGGGCGCCCGCGGGGATCTGAGGGCATGGTGTCCAGGTCAGGGCCCAGGTGGGCCCTTGCGTGGTCCATGCGAGTGAGGGGGTGGGACCTGTCAGGGGACGAGCTGCGGCTCGGGTTCCGCCTTCTTCGCCGCACGCTCCACCGGGGCGGTGCCGGCCCGGCGGGGCAGGGTGAAGAGGAGCGCGAACGCGGCGGCGAAGGCGGCAGCCACGTACCACAGGGACCCGGTGAAGGCCTCGGGCATGGCGTGGGCCTGGGTGGCCGGGTCGCCGGGGCGGAGGTGACCGAAGAAGATCACCGAGGACAGGGCGACGCCGACGGCCTGCCCGAGCTGCATCGTGGTGGTCGTCAGGCCTGAGGCGGACCCGGCGTGCTCGTGCGGTACCTCGGACAGGACCAGGTCGGTCAGCGGCGCGATGATCAGACCCATGCCCAGGCCCATCGGGATCAGCGGCACCATGGTCTGCCACAGCGTGATGTCGGACCCGTAGCGGATGGCGAAAGCGGCGAAGAGCAGCATCCCGGCCACCGCGAGCAGCGCGCCGCCCTGGAGGGCACGCCGTCCGAAGCGCGGTACGAGTACCTGCATGGACAGGCCCGCGCCGGCCATCATCGCCGCCGACAGCGGCATGCCCGACAGTCCCGCCTTCAACGGTGAGAAGCCCAGGCCGAGTTGCAGGTACAGCGTCCAGGCCAGGAAGAACACGCCCGAGGCGAGCCCGAACAGCAGCTGCACGCTCTGGCCACCTGCGAAGCTGCGGCGGGAGAACAGCGACAGCACCACCAGCGGCGAGCCGCCGTGCCGCGTCAGCCGCCGCTCCCAGGCCACGAACAGCGCCAGTACGGGCAGCGAGGCAGCCATGGATACGTACGTCCAGGCCGGCCAGCCGAGTTCGCGGCCCTGGGTGAGCGGCAGCACCAGCAGCAGCAGTCCCACCGTGGTCAGCACGACACCGATGCCGTCCAGCCGCTGCGCCCGCTCGCCCTCCGACTCACGGATCAGCAGCCACCCGGCGACCAGTCCCGCCACGCCGAGGGGGAGGTTGACCAGAAAGATCGGCCGCCATGCGAGCTCGAAGAGGTTCCACTGCACGAGCAGGGCTCCGACGAGCGGGCCGGCCAGGGTGCCCAGCGCCATCACCGCGCCGTAGATCCCGAAGACCTTGCCGCGCTCACAGGTGGGGAAGGTGACGTGGATGATCGACAGGACCTGCGGCACCATCAGCGCGGCCATGGCGCCCTGGGCGATGCGCCCGGCCAACAGGATCTCGGGGTTGCCCGCGATGCCGCAGACCAGGGAGGTGAGCGTAAAGCCGGCCACCCCGAGCAGGAAGACCTTCTTGCGGCCGAACAGGTCGCCCAGGCGCCCGCCGGTGATCAGTCCGAGGGCGTAGGAGAGGGCGTATCCGCCGGTGATCCACTGGATCTGGGACAGCGAGGCGCCGGTGTCGGCCTGGATGTCGGGGATCGCGATGTGCACGACGGTCACGTCGACCGCATCCATGAACGACGCGATCAGGACGACGACCAGCGCCGCCCAGCGCCGCGGATCCACCGCCTCGGAGGCCGCTTTCGTAGGCGATTTGGGAAGTTTGTTCTCGGACATGTCTCCACGCTAGGCCCCCTTTAGGACACCTCGCGTCCTTGAAGTCCGGCACACTGGTCGCCATGACGACCGACATGCCCGCCCGGATGCTGCGCCTGCTGTCCCTGCTGCAGACCCGCCGCGAATGGGCCGGTCACGAGCTCGCCGACCGGCTCGGCGTCACCGGCCGCACCGTCCGCCGCGACATCGACCGGCTGCGCGAACTGGGCTACCCCGTCGAGGCGACCACCGGCCACGCCGGCGGCTACCGCCTTGCCTCCGGCGCCGCGATGCCCCCGCTGCTGCTGGACGACGACGAAGCGGTGGCCATCACGGTGGCCCTGCGCACCGCCGCCGGCGGGCTCGGCGGTATCGAGGAGACCGCCCTGCGGGCGCTGGCCAAACTCGAACAGGTTCTGCCCGCCCGTCTCCGCGGCCAGGTCACCGCCCTGCAAGCGGCCACCAGCACGATCACCTGGGAGAACCGCGGCCCCCGTGCGGACGCCGCCACGCTGACAACCCTGGCCGCCGCCTGCCGCGACCACGAGATCGTCACCTTCGACTACACCACCCGCGCAGGCACCCCGGCCCCGCGCCGCGTCGAGCCGCACAGCCTCGTTGCATCCGGGGGCCTGTGGTACCTCGTCGCACACGACACCGACCGCGACGACTGGCGCATCTACCGCCTCGACCGCCTCACCCGGCCCGCACCCACCGGCCGCCGTGTTCCGCCCCGCACACTGCCCGAGCCCGGACCCGACCCCGCTTCCTACGTGGCAGCGAAGATCGCCACCGCCCCGGTCCGCCACCGTGCCGTCGCGACCGTGCACGCCTCCGCCGATACCATCCGCGCCCGCACCTGGGCCCTCGCCGACCGCATCCAGCCCCTCGACGACAGCTCCTGCACCGTGGACTGCTCCGCCGACACCCTGCCCCGCATCGCCCAGACACTCACCTCCCTCACCACCCTCGACACCGACTACACCCTCGACGCCGACCCCGCAGTCGTCGACTACCTGCGCGCCACGTACCAGCGCACCCTGCGCGTCGTCGGCGGGCCCCCTCGCGACTGAGGGCGCGTTGCTGCGATGGCCCCGGCTTGGGGACGGTGATGAGCTGGAGAGAGGCGGCCGGTCCACGCCGGGTGACCACTTAGGACACCAGCTGTCCTAAAGGGTCTCTATTGTCGGGGATACGAGTGGATACCCCCATTTTATCCCAGCGGCCGCCGCGTCCGCACGACTCGAAAGCCCCCGGAGGAAATCATGCCGTTCGCCCCCTGCCTCGGCGTCAAGGACACCGCCACCAGCATCGCGTTCTACAAGAAGCTCGGCTTCGACGTGGACTCCAGCACCGCCCGCCCCGGCGACGACATCCACATGCTCCTCTTCGAGGGCTCGTTCTGCGCCATGCTCTACCGCAACGCCGACCTCCAGAACTGGCTGCCCATCCTGGCCGACCGCCAGGTCGGCTTCACGGGCATGTTCTACCTCGCCGTCGACGACTTCGACGCGACCCACGACCGCATCGCCGAGCACGCCGAGATCGTCAAAGACACCGTCACCGACCACAACGGCCAGCGCGAGTTCTACTTCCAGGACCCGGACGGCTACCTCATCGGCATCAACGACAACTCCGCCCTGCAGGCCAGCGACCTCGCCAAATACGCCTAACCCGCCATGTGCCCGCTGTGGGCGTACACACCGAGCCGGCGAACGGTGAGGCCACACACGTAGCCATCCCGGACGTGCCAGGGCGCGCCGCCGGGGCGCCGTACACGACCGCGACGACGGGCGAACAAAGGAAGGAACGATGTGCGAGGCATCCTGCCCCCGCTGCGCGAGGACCTGCTGGCACTCAGGGCCGATCCGCTGTCACCCCTGAATCAGCCCCGGCGGTTGAAGTACCTCCCCCACGTCCTATTCGCCGCAGCCGCTGTCGTCGTGATCATCACCGACACCGATCAGCTGGGACACCGCAACGCCCTCGGCCCGGCATACGGCTTCCTGCTGGCCCTGGCGCAAGGCGGAGCCCTGCTCCTGGCGCTGAACCGTCCCGGGCCCGCCTGGTGGCTGTCCCTGGCCGCAACCGTGACCGCCACCGCGGCCAGCGCGCCCCACCTGCTGTGGAACACCCCCTGGCCCTTCACCGTCCCAGGGCTATGCGTGCACGCCGCGGTCCTCCTGCAGCTCGCCCTACGCGTGCGCGCCCGAGCAGCCTGGGGTGCGCTCGCCCCGTCCGTCCTTCTGCCAGGTGCGACCGTACTCCTCACCGCCCAGTCGGCCGCCCATCACTCCAACACGGTGACGGCGCTCGTGCTGTTCTCCCTGATCGTGCTCCTGGGAATCACCGTGCGCGGCAGGCGCCGAACCCAGGCGGACCTGGAGGCGCAGTCCGACCTGGCCACCGAGGAGCGCACCCAGCGCGTCCTGCTGGAAGAACGGGGACGGATCGGCCGGGAGCTGCATGACGTGGTGGCCCACCACATGTCCGTCATCTCCATCCAGGCACAGGTGGCCCCGCATCTCCTCGACGACCCGGCACAGCTGAAGCAGAACCTGACCGGCATTCGCCACAACGCCCTGGACGCGCTCACCGAGCTGCGCCGCGTCCTGGGGGTGCTGCGGTCCGAGGACGCCCCGGACCCCCGTACCGCACACTCGCCGCAACCGCTGCCCGACTGGCTGGAACTCATGGCTGTCAGCCTAGTCTTCTGAGTCAGGAATTCTGTTCAGATATGAGGCGAGGCGTTCGAGGATCTCGTCCGCGGTCTTGGTCCAGATGTAGGGCCTGGGGTG
>NZ_JBHXRV010000050.1:0-63186 GCF_042716745.1 Streptomyces sp. NPDC058663 | reverse complement strand
CTACCTCGCCGGCCTCCACCTCCGCGCCTCGATGATCTGGATCGACGACCTACTGAAAACCACCGATTGATCACGACATCACACAGGCCCTAGGGGACGGGGGATGGGTATGGCTTGGGGGCTGCGCGCTAGGGAGGGGACGCCATCGGAAGTAGCGGAAGGCCCGGCGATTCCGATCACCGGCGGCAGGGTGTCGGCCGGTGTGCCAGGGAATGCAGGAAGTGAGCCCTCCGCATCGGAGGTGACTCGGCTCCTCTGCCAGGCGGTCTACGCGCGTCCTGACAACGTCAAAGCGCTCAGGGGATGGTGGCGCAAGATCCGGGGAAAGGAAGGATCGCCGAAGAAGCCGCGTCGCAGCGCGCGGAGGCGCATCTATCTGGAAGGCAGCGATGACTGCCCTCCCTTGGGCGAGTCGAAGGCACAGTGGGTTATCGACCATGTCTTGCACGGGCCTCCACTCCCTGTGCCGTCGTACGGGTTCGATCTCGTTCCAGTGATGGCGCACAGCCTCCGGGCGCGTAGGCGGCGGTTGGTACGGCGTATATGGCTTGTCGTCGCGGTCGTGTTGACCGGATATGTGATGCCGTGGACGACTGCCGTCTGGAGTGCCGCCGTCCTTCTCGCACTGACGGTGCGTTGGGCTGCATACCGAGCGGCTCGCAAAGGGCGGCATAACCGCCTGGCACGCTCTCCTCGCATGGCGTACCTCGTGCTGTGCGCACCTTGGATGCTGGCGTTAGTGCCGTACGAAGTCGATGGTGAGCTCCTTGGATTCCGTCTGGGGCTGGGCGTTCTGCCGTTCGTCCTGATGGCTGCAGCCGGGTTGGTATATGCAATGGACCGGGTGGTAGCGCGGGCGACCCTGGGCGCGCTCGTACGAGAAGGCGTGTCGCCCGACCGCCTACCGTGGGCCGGCCCGAAAGCCAGCCGCAGGTTGTCCGAGATTCGGAAGGACCAGACCCGACCGGAGCTGCCGTACGACACCTCGGAATGCTTCGTTGGTGCAGGGCGCGACGTTTGGGGGCCCGCGCACATCAATATCCCTTTGCAGGCAAAGAGTCAGGAAGAATCGGTCCGGGCCTTCGGGGAAGCAGACCTGTTGCGTCAGGTCGGCAGAGCGTTGAATGAGCTGGGCCGCGGCGCGCGGGAGATTACCGATCCGCTTCCTGGCTTCTCCATGACTGAAGTGATCGGCCTCCCGTCGGCTCTGTGGCTGCAGCGCACTCCTGAAGAGAGGGTGGAGCTGCCGGACTTGCGGGGCTTGGGCCGCAGGTCTCCTTCCAGCAGGCCAGATCGGCTCTACCTTCGGGCGCAATGCATCAGCTGGGACGGGCAGGTCGCGGTCAGCGTCTTCGTGCATGCCGCGCTGGAAGGCGGTGAACTGCGGTTGACCGTAAGACCCCACGTCATGACGCCCCTCCACAACGAACTGAGGGTCACTGCGGGGCCCGTCGGCAAGCGCGGAGTGCGCTTGCTCGGGTGGCTGACAGTGCAGTCACTTCTTGACGCTCTGCTGGGTCCCGTCGCGCTGTGGCGGCTGGTTGTCAGACTGGGGAAGAAGACCGAGGGTCGCAGCGAGGAAGTGGATCCGGTCAGCCTGCGCGACCGCTTCTCCACGGAAGATCTGACGGACATGCACCAGGGCGACGATGCAAAGAGGCATGTCGTCCTGATGCAGTCGTGCGTCTTCCGGACCGTTGCCAGGTACCTCGACGAGCGGGGAATAGATACAGCTGCCTACGAGCGGCAGGTGGCCGCGGTCATCACCAACATCCAGGTCTTCGGTGACAACAACGCCCCCATCCAGAATGTCGCCGGCAACGGCATCAGCAACGTCGGCCAGGACAACAACGCCCAAGGAGGCAAGTGAATGGTAGTGGGAAGGCGCCGCCCGGAACCCGAACAGGGACACGGCTCAGGTATCAGCGTCGGCGGCAGCAACAACGCCCCGCTTCAAAACGTCGTAGGTCAAAACATCTCCCAGGTGTACCAGCACGCCTCCGTCCAAGGACCGGTCGACATCGAGGCCGTGCGTGACCTCCTCGCCTCGTTCCGCTCGGATGTGGAGCTGAACGCGCCGAGCTTGCAGAACGCGACAGTCCTGCGTGCCATGGCAGACACCGTCGACACTTCGCTGAGTGCACCCGATGAGCAAGCTGGTGCACTGCGCGGGATCGCGCAGGCGCTACCCGCCCTGGTGGCCGGCACGGTGGTTCAGGAGGGCGGTGCGGCGCTCGCCACTGCCCTTGGGTCTCTGCTTGGGTGAGCCGGACGAGGCGTTTGTGGTATTTGGGAGGATGACATCCCCAGGTTGCGGCCACCTCCCCGATTGCTCCATGCAGGCGACGGGCGTCACATAGAGTGTTGGGACCACTCTGTTCGGTCCTTGGAGCCGTATGCCTCCCCTTCCGCCGTTTGCTGCGGACACCCTGTGTCCGCCTCCTGGCCGTTACCCCATGACGTGGGAGGAGGTTGAGCGCTCGCTGGTGCGGGAAACGAGCTTTCAGGCATCTAGCACTCGTTCTGGCCTGTGGGACGAGCTTCAGGCACACAAGGCATTGGTGGAGTGCCTGTTTGGTTCGGCAGCACGTATTTGGCTGGCAGGAAGCTTCGTAAGCGGCAAACTGGACCCTAACGACATCGACCTGGCCTACCTGATCGATGCGGACGCCTACGGCAGCGTCGCCGAACCTGACGACATTGCAGACCTTGCCAACCTCAGCGATCGGGAGTGGTGTGTGAAGCACAGCATGCGTATTGACGCCTACCTGCTGAGTCTGCCTGCCACTCTGGATTTTCGGGACCTAGGTACGGTTGGCGCCATGGCGGCGGGGGACAGCGAAGCCTTCCAGATGCTTGGTCTCTACGACGAAATCTGGCAGCGTTGTCGAGATGGCCACGGTCAGCGTAGGGGCTACGTGGAGGTAGCACTATGAGCACGCCTCACAGCCTGCCTGACACCACAGACAAGAAGGCCATGCGCGCCTGGATGGCGGCCAGGCGGTCAGAAACATCCGAGAAGCCGATGCCCCATACTCTGTCTGAGCTGCGATCGGCCCAGCTCAGGCGGCTTGCGCGGTCACTTCATTCCGGAGCCGATAGGGAGTCCCTTGACTACCCTGGGCGCCCAGTCCTCCGTTTTGCCCTGGACGGTGAGACTGTGCGCGCGAACCGGGTTGAGTCTGCAGTCCTGGGAGACTGGCTACGTGCCCTGCAAACCACTGTCCAGGCTGTTGCCAACGCGATTGATGATTTGCGTCCCACACGGGACGCGGGGCCCGTGCCCAGGGAGATTCAGCGAGCGACAAAGCTCTTTTCTGGACCTGTCTTCGCATCGTCGTACGGCATGGTCCTCGAGGGAGCGGCGGACTCGCGGCAGGCCGAACTACCTGGAATTGGGACCGAGGCACTGCTGGACAAAGCGATCAATAGAATCTTCGATGTGGCCGATCGCGCGAGTGTGGGAGTCGGGGCAGAAGACGCGGTCTTGGATGCAGCGCTGCCGTTGGGGCGCCGGGTGATCAAGCATCTATCTGAACTGTCGGATGTCCTTGCCTCCTCAGGTACGGACGTCACCCTCAGCTGGGAGACGCAGTCGAGCGCACGACGCACCACCTTCAGCTCGGAGAGTGCTGAACGGTGTCGTACAGCACTAAGGGCAGCGCAGGTGGTGGACGCCGATACCCGTGTTGAGGGGACGGTTGTCGGTGGCAGCAAGCTGCGAGGAGTAATCGAGATCGAAGTAGAGGGAAACGGTGTCGTGGTCGTTAGCGTCCCAAAGGTGGACGTGACCGGGCTCGTCGCCACTTATGCAGACCGTCAGGTAGTAGCAGATGTGCATGTGCTCACTGCTCGTTCACCGGGCGGGAGAGAACACCGCAGTTACGCCTTGCTAGACCTGTCTCCACGGCAAGGGGCAGACGAGTAGGAGTTGGCCGGTAATCGGCAGGTCTGTGTCAGCCCTTCACGTGCTGAAACCAATGCGGCTCTGGTTAGAACTGTGTTCTCTGGTGATAACGACGGATCTCAACGCCGCATCGACCACCTCTGCTCCGAGCGTCCTTCATGTTGGTGAAGGCATCTGACACCCGGACAGATTTGAGTGCCTTCTGACATGCCCAAGGCCGAAATCTGCTGGAATAGATTTCGCGACCTCCCTGTCGTTATGCTGGAAAGCCAGCCTGTCCGTTCTATCGGCTCTTGGCCCTTCCCCACCTTGCCATGTTTCCCGCCGGCTTCATTTTTTGGCCTTTTGTCACGTCGGTCTAAAGCGATGGTGTGGGCAGGTCGAGGATTGAACTTGTGCTCTGAGCTTCGGAACAGGAGGATTCTGGCTTAATGAGCTGAGTAGGAATCTTTCCAAGATTTCTACTCATAAGCATTTCCAAGCGGCGCTTCAAAGTCGATAGCAGCCGCCCTCGCCCATGCAGGTTGGCTGGAGCCTCTAAGTGCCTCCTCTTTCAAGGTCATGCCCAGGAGTTGGTTGAAGAGGAGTTTCCGTTCTTCGTTGGACAGGGGGAACCTTCGGCAAATATTTAGATAAGTTCCTGCAATCCTCTCCCAGAGAAGGATCTCTTCTTCCCTGCCCTCTTTGGAATCTCGTTGAAAATCTGCAACCATGTCGTTCCAATTCTGTGGGAAAACCTCCATTAGAGTCTCTTGGACTAGGCGCAACCGAACAAGCTGAGTTTGGGTTAATGGTTCGCGGAGTGCTGGCCATGTAGCCAGCTTGGTGAGGGGAGTCAATTGTGAACCTTCTTGCCTTTCCTTCATCTTGGCGAATCGTCTAACTAATGCCTTAAATTTATCAGGATGCGTGGCTCGTGTGATCTCGAAGGCTAAGTGCATGGGAGGTTTCCCGCTTGAGTCGAGTGCGAATTTATCTGCCAAATGGGGGCTGTATTTCAGGACCGCTTCGCGAGTGACGTTGTGCCAGATGGGAATTATTCTCTTGGGCTTCCCGGCCTCGAGTGCCACTAGGCTTCGGAGTTCGTATTCCGGCCAAGGTTTCTTGAGGAAGCTGGGGCTCAGGATAACGACGCCATATTTGGCACCTGAAAGGCCGCGGTCGATCGAGGCGGAGAGGCTATCGCCGACGGACAGCGAGAACTCGTCGTACCAAACCTTCAAGCCGATGGAGCTGAGCTCGCCAACTAGGGCGCGCACCAGGTCGTCCTTGTCCTCTGATGCGTGAGAGATGAACAGATCGTGCTTTGCCACGATGCCTCCGAGGGCAGCCTCTTGCTCGTTATCGTCATGCTGACATGACCGCGAGTGCGCTGCAGGTTGTTCTTCGAAACTCGCCTGTCCGGGTGGGGCCGCAGCAGCCCAGGACTGCCTCACCGGATCGCCGAAGGCTGTGCGCCCAGGGCCACTTGCCATCTGGCGTTACGTGTGCTCGTCCAGCTGTGCCGCAAGGACGTGGAGCTCGACGAGCTGAGCATTCCCGTCCGCGGGGCTGTTCCGGAGCTGACGACGGGCCGCTGCGCTCCTGGCGAGACCAAGTCGGATGCCGGAAAGCGGCTCGTAGTCCTCCCCGGGTTCTTGCGGAGAGGTCTGGAACGTCATCTCGACTGGTACGCCGAGAAGGGGCCATACGGCTTGTTACTCGTGGGGTAGCGGGGTAAGCCGTTCCGGCGGTCGACCTTCGGGCGGAAGTGGCGCAGGGCTCGTGCTGCGGTGGGGCTGCCGGAGGGGTTCCGGTTCTACGATCTCCGGCACACCGGCCACGCTTTGGCGTCCCGAACTCGCGCTCTGAGCTTGGGAATCGCCGCTCTCCGTGTCTGCATCGGGTAGATGACCTGCGGAGAGGGGTGCCAAGGCGTCCTCTAGGGCTCACCTTGGCACCCCTGGATGCCCGTGTTTCACCGTTTTGTCGGGCGCGGATCGGGCACGGACGTTCTGTCCCGTAGCTCTATGTGGATCGGTCAGCGACGGCTATTCCGGTCGCGGCGTAGCCCTTGAGGCACTCGAACGGACAGGGGCGGTCGATGTGGTTGCGGTACTTCTCTGCTGTACAGCAGGATCCCGGCAGGAGGAGCCTTGGAATGAGATCCGCTGCTGCGACTGCTGGCCGGTGACGACGAGGCGTCCCTGGTTGCTTTGGCTGCCCTCCACAGTGGCGCTGCCTACGTTGTCTGGGGCGGGGCTTCGCCGGCCGAGTCGTACGCCCACGTCCAGGTTGAACAGGTCTACGCAGTCGCGCGTCACCGGCAGGCTTGGAACGATGCGTAGGCACGATGTCTACGCCTGGGCCGAACTCGGTGGAGAAGGCCCCGGACGTGCTGCTGTTCATGGGGGTGCGGGGCAAACCGTTCTGGCGTTCCACCTTCGGGCGGAAGTGGCGCAGGGCCTGCGCTGCGGTCGGCCTGTCGGAGAGGTTCCGGTTCTACGATCTCCGGCACACCGGGCACACCCTGTCGACCGCTCCGGTGCCACGCTCAAGGACACGATGGTGCGCGCCGGGCAGTCCTCGGGGAAGACCGCGATGATCTACCAGCACTCCGACAGAGCGTCAGCAGGAAGTGGCGAAAAAGCTGGGCAAGTCGATTGGCAAGGCGCGTGAGAAGGCGGCCAAGAAGCGAGACGATCAGTCGTCGGGCACGGATCGGGCACGCGACACCTGATGTGGTCTGGACAACAACAAAGCCCCGGGCCGCTGGCCTGGGGCTTCTCTATGGAGCGGGTGACGAGAATCGAACTCGCGCTCTGAGCTTGGGAAGCTCATGTTCTACCATTAAACTACACCCGCTTGAGCGGCCGTTGAGCTGCTGCCGCATCGTCGGACACTGTACCCCATGTCGGGATCCTGGTGTCCAGGGGCAGGGTGGTGGCGTGCGGAGTGCCGCTTGGGGTGGGGTCCTGTTTATCCCCTAATGTGGCAGCTTCGTCCACGCGTGGTTTGGGGAAGGGACTCGATGGATCACACCGTCGTCCGCTGTGCCGAGGGGCACGTGTTCAGTACCTCGTCGTTCCCGATGCAGCAGCTCGGGGCCCGGCGGATCGGGCCGGGGCGGCTCATTCGCTGTCCGCGGTGTGCGCGGTTGCGGCATGCCGTGCCGGTGGGGGCGCCGAAGAGGTAGCACACAGTGCGAGGGGCGTGGGGTCGTCCGATTGGGGCGGGCCCGCGCCCTCTGCGTATCCTCGGTGGGTGCTTCTCTCAGACAAGGACATCCGGGCCGAGATCGACGCCGGACGAGTACGTATTGATCCGTACGACGAATCCATGGTGCAGCCGTCGAGTATCGATGTGCGGCTGGACCGCTACTTCCGGGTGTTCGAGAACCACCGGTATCCGCACATCGACCCCGCGGTGGAGCAGGCCGATCTGACGCGGTTGGTGGAGCCGGAGGGGGACGAGGCGTTCATCCTGCACCCCGGTGAGTTCGTGCTCGCTTCGACGTACGAGACGATCACGCTGCCCGACAATCTCGCTTCGAGGCTGGAGGGGAAGAGTTCGCTGGGCCGGCTCGGGTTGGTGACGCATTCGACCGCGGGGTTTATCGACCCCGGGTTTTCCGGGCATGTGACATTGGAATTGTCCAATCTCGCCACCCTGCCCATCAAGCTGTGGCCGGGAATGAAGATCGGCCAGCTGTGTCTGTTCCAGCTGAGCTCCTCGGCCGATTTTCCTTACGGATCCGAGCGGTACGGGTCCCGCTACCAGGGGCAGCGTGGGCCGACGGCCTCGCGGTCCTTCCTCAACTTCCATCGGACGCAGGTGTGAGAGCGGTATGAGTGACGTACGAGAGAACCTGACGTACGACGGTTTCGGGCACGCGGTGCGCGAGCTGGCGCAGACGATTGCCGACGACGGGTACGAGCCGGACATCGTGCTGAGCATCGCGCGCGGCGGCGTGTTCGTCGCGGGCGGGCTGGCTTACGCGCTCGACGTGAAGAACATTCACCTGGTGAATGTGGAGTTCTACACCGGGGTCGGGACCACCCTGGAAATGCCGGTCATGCTCGCGCCGGTTCCCAATGTCATCGACTTCAGCAACAAGAAGGTTCTTATTGCTGATGACGTCGCGGACACCGGTAAGACGCTGAAGCTGGTGCACGACTTCTGCCTGGAGCACGTCGCCGAGGTGCGCAGCGCGGTCGTGTACGAGAAGTCGCATTCGCTGGTGAAGTGCGAGTACGTGTGGAAGCGGACCGACGAGTGGATCAATTTCCCGTGGTCCGTGGAAAAGCCGGTCGTGCGGCGTGCGGGGCAGATCCTCGACGCGTGAAGGGCCGGTGTCGCAGCTTGCGCTGCGGTATGCGGAAGGGCCCGGGCGAGTGGTTCTCGTCCGGGCCCTTCCGTGTGCCGTGCGGCGTCCTCGTCAGAGGGTGCCCAGCTTGATCAGGGACAGCAGGGCGACCAGCTGGATCGCCGACGCGCCGAGCGCCTTCGGCCAGGGCAGGTCGTGGGACTTGCTGACCATCGAGGTGAACAGGGCACCGGCGGCGAGCCAGGTCGCCCAGCCGACGATCTGCACCAGGCTGTTGTCGCCGCCCAGGAACATGGCGAGCAGCAGTCGCGGCGCGTCGGTCAGCGACATGATCAGCATGGACAGGCCGACGGTCGGCTGCCAGGAGCCGTCGCCGCCGAGCTGACGGGCGAGGGTGTGCGTCACCGCGCCGAGCACCAGGCCGCAGATGATCATCGCGACGGCCGTGGTGAGGACGTACGGGATCGCGCTCGCGAAGGTCGAGTTGATCGTCTCCTCGCGGGCCTTGTCGAAGCCGAAGACCGCGAGCATGCCGTAGACGAACGTGACGATCAGGGCCGGGGCCCAGACCTGGTGGTCGCGCATCTGCCAGAACGTCGCGCCAGGGCGCATCACGATCCCTGACAGCAGCTGCTTCCAGTGCAGGCGCGGGCCGGGCGGCGGGGCCGGGGCGCTGCCGGCCCGGTAGGTGTCGCCGTCGCCGTACGGGTCCTCGTTGATGCTGAAGGCCTGGGTGTGACCCGGGTTGTTGGCGTACGGGTCGTGCTGCGGGCTCTGGCCGTACGGGGGGCGGCCGCCGCCCTGGGGGCCGTGCCCGCCCTGAGGTCCGTACCCGCCCTGTCCGTGCCCGCCTTGGGGGTGCGGGTCGCCGAAGTACTCCGGTTCGTCGGAGCCTCCGCCGCCGTATCCGCCACCGCCTCCGTGGCCGCCACCTCCGTACTGGGGCGCCTGCGGCCATTGCTGCTGGCCGTACGGGGGCTGAGGCGATGCCTGAGGTCCTCCGTACGGCTGCTGCCGCTGTGGTTGCTGCTGCGTGCGGTTGTCCCGGCCGCGTCCGATCCTGAATCCAGCCACGCGAACGAACGTACCCGCTCCCGATGGGCCCGTGGTCGGGTCGCGGGGGAGCGGGGGGCCTTTGCGGCCGACCTGTGACATCCCCTAGGGGAACCCCGGGGGGCCTGCCGGAGGGGCCGGGGAGGGCGCGGGGCGGGCAGGGTGCCAGGGTGCCGCGCGGGGCCCGGGTGGCGGCCACAGGCCCCGGGGGCCGAAGACACGCCCCGGACGGCGAAGAGCGGCCGGGCCCGCCCCGAGGCAGGTCCGGCCGCTCATGTGCCTGTACGCAGTCGGCCGTCCACGTGTGTGCGCCGTCACCGGCTCACGTGTGCGTGCGCCGCCACCGGCTTACGCGTGCGACCGCGCTCGACGGCTTACGCGTGCGACCGCGCCCGACGGTTCGCGCGTGCGACCGCCCTCACCGGCTCCGGCTGATTACTTCACCGGCTCCGGCTCCGGTGCGTCCTCGGTCTCCTCCGAGGCGGCCGGGTCCGCCGGGGTCTTCACCGAGTCCAGGAGCAGCTGCGCCACGTCCACGACCGTCAGCGACTCCTTGGCCTTGCCGTCGTTCTTCTTGCCGTTCACGGAGTCCGTGAGCATGACGAGGCAGAACGGGCAGGCGGTGGAGACGATGTCCGGGTTGAGGGAGAGGGCCTCGTCGACGCGCTCGGTGTTGATGCGCTTGCCGATCCGCTCCTCCATCCACATGCGCGCGCCACCGGCACCGCAGCAGAAGCCGCGTTCCTTGTGGCGGTGCATCTCCTGCTGGCGCAGGCCGGGAACGGCCGACATGATCTCGCGCGGCGGCGTGTAGACCTTGTTGTGACGGCCCAGGTAGCACGGGTCGTGGTACGTGATCAGGCCCTCGACCGGCGTCACCGGGGTCAGCTTGCCCTCGTCGATGAGGTGCTGGAGCAGCTGCGTGTGGTGGATGACCTCGAACTCGCCGCCCAGCTGCGGGTACTCGTTCGCGATCGTGTTGAAGCAGTGCGGGCAGGTCGCGACGATCTTCTTCGACGACTTGGGCTTCTTCGTCGACTCGTCCTCGTCGTCCTCGCCGTACGCCATGTTCAGCATCGCCACGTTCTCGGCGCCCAGCTGCTGGAACAGCGGCTCGTTGCCGAGGCGGCGGGCCGAGTCACCGGTGCACTTCTCGTCGCCGCCCATGATCGCGAACTTGACGCCCGCGATGTGCAGCAGTTCCGCGAAGGCCTTGGTGGTCTTCTTGGCGCGGTCCTCGAGGGCGCCGGCGCAGCCGACCCAGTAGAGGTACTCGACCTCGGTGAGGTCCTCGATCGTCTTGCCGACGATCGGCACCTCGAAGTCGACCTCCTTGGTCCACTCGACGCGCGCCTTCTTGGCGAGCCCCCAGGGGTTGCCCTTCTTCTCCAGGTTCTTGAGCATCGTGCCCGCCTCGGACGGGAACGCGGACTCGATCATCACCTGGTAGCGGCGCATGTCGACGATGTGGTCGATGTGCTCGATGTCCACCGGGCACTGCTCGACGCAGGCGCCGCAGGTGGTGCAGGACCACAGGACGTCGGGGTCGATGACGCCGTTCTCTTCGACGGTGCCGATGAGGGGGCGCTCGGCCTCCGCGAGGGCGGCCGCCGGGACGTCGGCGAGCTGCTCCGCGGAAGCCAGCTCGTTGCCCTCCATGTCCTTGCCGCCGCCGGCCAGCAGGTACGGCGCCTTGGCGTGCGCGTGGTCGCGCAGGGACATGATCAGGAGCTTGGGGGAGAGCGGCTTGCCCGTGTTCCAGGCGGGGCACTGCGACTGGCAGCGCCCGCACTCGGTGCAGGTGGAGAAGTCGAGGATGCCCTTCCAGCTGAACTGCTCGACCTGGGAGACACCGAAGACGGCGTCCTCGGCCGGGTCCTCCCAGTCGATCTCCTTGCCGCCGGTGGTCATCGGCAGCAGCGCGCCGAGCGCGACGTCGCCGTCCGCCCTGCGCTTGAAGAAGATGTTCGGGAAGGCCAGGAAGCGGTGCCAGGCGACGCCCATGTCGGTCTTGAGCGAGACCGTGATCATCCAGATGAACGACGTGGCGATCTTCAGTCCGGCGAAGAAGTACGTGAGGTTCTGCAGCGTGGAGAGGTCCATGCCGCGGAACCAGGCGACGAAGGGGTACGAGAGGAAGAAGGACGCCTCGTACGAGTTCACGTGGTGCTGGGCACCCTCCAGCGCGTGCAGCGTGAAGATGCAGACGCCGACGATGAGGATGACCGTCTCGACGAAGTACGCCTGACCGGCGTTGGAGCCCGCGAAGCGGGACTTGCGGCCGGGCTTGTTCGCCTTGCTCAGCTGGCGGACGACGATCAGCACCAGGATGCCGACGATCGTCATCGTGCCGATGAACTCCACGAACATGTTGTACGGAGCCCACTCGCCGACGATCGGGAGCATCCAGTCGGCCTGGAAGAGCTGGCCGACGGCGTTGACGATCGTCAGCAGCAGCGAGAAGAAGCCCACCGCCACGAACCAGTGCGCGACGCCGACGACGCCCCACTTGTTCATCCGGGTGTGGCCGAGGAACTCCTTGGCCACGGTGACCGCGCGCTGCCACGGGTAGTCGGTACGGGTGCCGGCGGGCACGGGCTGTCCGAGCCGTACGAAGCGATAGATCTGGAAGATCGCACGGCCGAACAGCGCGACGCCGACAGCCATGAGGACCAGCGACACGATGATCGCGGCGAGTTGCATTTGGGGGCTCCTCGGGCCTGCGAGGGTGGGTGGCGGAGGGCCTGGCGGTCGAGCGGGGATGCCAGGCGCGAGCGGTGCTCAGTCCCTATGGATTACTAAGCAGTAACTTATCCGGTCGAGCTGAGATTACCCGCTTGTTCCGTCGCACAGTAGCTTCGCGTCCGGTGATCTGCGTCGCTGAGGCAACCCTCAGTGACGATCATTGTGCCGGGCGTCGTGGGTCGGCGGTACGGGGGCTCTTCTCGCCAGTCCCCGGGCCGATGGGGTGGCCCGCCCCCGCACCGGATCGGGGCCTTCGGCAGCGGTGGCCCGTCCTGCCTCCGCGGTGGCCTATCCCGCGTACGCCACGGAGAAGTCCGGGCCGTTGCGCGGGCGGCGGGCGCCGCGTGCGAGCAGTGCGGCCGGGATGGTGCGGGCCAGGACGGCGAGGTCGACGGCCAGGCAGTGGGTGTCGACGTATTCGAGGTCGACCAGCAGCATCTCGTCCCACGGCAGCTCGGAGCGCGTGCCGACCTGCCACAGGCCCGTGAGGCCGGGGCGGACCTCCAGGCGGGCGCGGGCGTGGCCGTGGGGGGCGGTGTGCGCGACGGGGAGCGGGCGCGGGCCGACGAGGGACATCTCGCCGCGCACGACGTTGACGAGCTGGGGGAGTTCGTCGAGGGCGAGGCGGCGGAGCAGGCGGCCGACCGGGGTGAGGCGCGGGTCGCCGTCGTGGAGCGGTTCGTCCCCGTGGAGCGGTTCGCCGCCGTCCAGTGGGGAGCGGGCCTCGCCCTCGTGGGGGGCGGGTACGGGGGCGGAGGGGCGGCCTCCCGGGTGCAGCGTGCGGAACTTCAGTACGCGGAAGGGCTTCCCGCCCAAGCCCGCGCGGGGCAGGCGGACGAACGCGCTGCCCGGAACGCCGACCGAGACGGCCACGAGGGCGACGGCCAGCACGGGGGACAGGAGCACCAGCAGCACCAGGGCGCCGATGACGTCGAGGACGCGCTTCGCGGACAGGGTGGCGACGGCGTCCCGGAGGTGCCGGCCGGGCAGGGGGCCGAGCGCCTTCGGGACGTACCGGGCGTACTGGGCGGGCAGCGGGCCGGCCACGTGCCGCCGCGCGCGCTCCGTGGGCAGGGAGCGGGCCGCGTTCCGTGCCCGTTTCGCGGACAGGGAACGGGCCGCGTGCCGCGCGTACGTCGCAGACAGGGCGCGCAGGTCCTGCAGTTCCCACCGCTCCCACCGCTCCCGCAGTTCCCACCGCTCCCGCAGCTCCCGCATGTGCCGCATCCTTTCGTGGGATCTTCATCCGATTTGCCGCGAATGGGCGTGTATGGGGATATGACTCTCGCACGACGAAACCGGTCGGCGGGTGCGCCACGCGTGCTGCTCAGCCGGACAGCAGAGGGCGGAGAGGTGGTTGTGGCATGCGTGCCGTGGTGACAGGAGGGGCCGGTTTCGCGGGCCCCGACGGGTGGACCTCGTACGCCCCGCTCCCGGCCGCGCGCGGTCCGGTGGTCTGAGGGGTGGGCCGGATGCCGAAGGTGTCACTGCCCGCGCCGCTCGTCGCACTCGCCGCGCGGCTGCGGGGCCGGCGGATGCTGAAGCTGGTGTGCGGGGGCCTTGCCCTGCTCATCGGGGTGACCGCGGTCACGGGCTGGCTCGCGTACCGGAAGATCAACAGCAATATCCGTACCGACGAGGCGACGGCGGCGGCGCTCGCCAGGTTCGGTGCCGAGCGCCCCGAGCGCCATCCCGGCCAGGCCCGGAACATCCTGCTGCTCGGTTCCGACTACCGGGAGGCGGCGGGCAGTGAGCGCTCGGACGCGGTGATGCTCCTGCACCTGGCCGCCGACCGGAAGCGCGCCGAGGTGCTGAGCGTGCCGCGCGACCTGCGGGTGGACGTGCCGAGCTGTCTGCGGCCCGACGGGGAGTACAGCCAGGCGCAGAACGCGCAGTTCAACTGGGCCTTCCAGTTCGGTGGCGCGGCCTGCACCATCCGGACGCTGGAGAAGCTGACCGGCATCCGGATCGACCACCATCTGACCGTCGACTTCAAGGGCTTCACGAAGATCATCAACGCGGTGGGCGGCGTCGAGGTCAACGTCAAGGAGCCCGAGCGCGATCCCAACGTCGGGCTGGACCTCGACGCCGGGCGGCACCTCCTCACGGGCGACGAGGCCCTGAGTTACGTACGCGCCCGGAAGTACGTCGGCGACGGCAGCGACCTGAACCGGATCAGCCGGCAGCAGGACTTCGTCAACCGGCTCGCGGCCAAGATCCGCGACGACGCCACCCTCGGCAACCCGGCCCGGCTCTTCCCCGTGCTCGACGCGGCGACGTCCTCGCTGACCGCCGACGCCGGGCTCGACTCGCTCGGCGAGCTGTACGAGGTCGTGCACAGCCTCCAGGCGCTGCCGCCGGGCGCGCTCACCTTCACGACGCTGCCGCACCACCAGGCGCCGGACCACTGGTACCGGCTCGATCTGGAACAGCCGGAGGCGCGGCGGGTGTTCGACGCACTGAAGAAGGACAAGCCGGTACCGGCCGCGCTGCGGGCGGCGCGGCTGGAGCCGGCGGAGGAGCCGGACGAGCCGGAGTTCGAGCCGGTGCACGACGAGTACGAGTGAGTGAGTGGGCCGCCAGGACCAGGTTTGCGCGTACCGGTCCACGGCCAGGTGAGGTGGAGGCGGGCATCCGGGTGCGGTAAAGGTGCAGGTCAGGGGCGTGGCACCAGTTGTATGAGTGAGATAAGAGCCGAAGAGTTGAGCCCCCTCCACTCACCTCTGTTGACGCGGCGGGTCAGGTGATGCATCCTTGAGCCAGATCCACTCAAGTACGTAACTGGAGGAATCCCAAATGGCACGTGCGGTCGGCATCGACCTGGGCACGACGAACTCCGTCGTCAGCGTTTTGGAAGGCGGCGAGCCCACCGTCATCACCAACGCCGAAGGCGCCAGGACCACGCCGTCCGTCGTCGCCTTCGCGAAGAACGGCGAGGTCCTCGTCGGCGAGGTCGCCAAGCGTCAGGCGGTCACCAACGTCGACCGGACGATCCGCTCGGTCAAGCGCCACATGGGCACCGACTGGAGCATCGACCTCGACGGCAAGAGCTTCAACCCGCAGCAGATGAGCGCCTTCATCCTGCAGAAGCTCAAGCGCGACGCCGAGTCCTACCTGGGCGAGAAGGTGGCCGACGCGGTCATCACCGTCCCGGCGTACTTCAACGACTCCGAGCGTCAGGCGACGAAGGAGGCCGGTGAGATCGCGGGCCTCAACGTCCTGCGCATCGTCAACGAGCCGACCGCCGCCGCCCTGGCCTACGGTCTCGACAAGGACGACCAGACCATTCTCGTCTTCGACCTCGGCGGCGGCACCTTCGACGTGTCGCTCCTGGAGATCGGTGACGGCGTCGTCGAGGTGAAGGCCACCAACGGTGACAACCACCTCGGTGGTGACGACTGGGACCAGCGCGTCGTCGACTTCCTGGTGAAGCAGTTCCAGGGCAACCACGGTGTGGACCTGGGCAAGGACAAGATGGCTCTCCAGCGTCTGCGCGAGGCCGCGGAGAAGGCGAAGATCGAGCTGTCGTCGTCCACCGAGACGTCGATCAACCTCCCGTACATCACGGCCTCCGCCGAGGGCCCGCTGCACCTGGACGAGAAGCTCACGCGCTCGCAGTTCCAGCAGCTGACCTCCGACCTGCTGGAGCGCTGCAAGACGCCGTTCCACAACGTCATCAAGGACGCGGGCATCCAGCTCTCCGAGATCGACCACGTCGTTCTCGTCGGTGGCTCGACCCGTATGCCGGCCGTGGCCGAGCTCGTCAAGGAGCTCACCGGTGGCCGCGAGGCCAACAAGGGCGTCAACCCGGACGAGGTCGTCGCCATCGGCGCCTCGCTCCAGGCCGGTGTCCTCAAGGGTGAGGTCAAGGACGTCCTGCTCCTCGACGTGACCCCGCTGTCCCTGGGTATCGAGACCAAGGGCGGCATCATGACCAAGCTCATCGAGCGGAACACCACGATTCCGACGAAGCGCTCCGAGATCTTCACGACGGCCGAGGACAACCAGCCGTCCGTGCAGATCCAGGTCTACCAGGGCGAGCGCGAGATCGCGGCGTACAACAAGAAGCTCGGCATGTTCGAGCTGACCGGTCTGCCGCCGGCCCCGCGCGGTGTGCCGCAGATCGAGGTCGCCTTCGACATCGACGCCAACGGCATCATGCACGTGGCCGCGAAGGACCTCGGCACCGGCAAGGAGCAGAAGATGACCGTCACCGGCGGCTCCTCGCTGCCGAAGGACGAGGTCAACCGGATGCGTGAGGAGGCCGAGCAGTACGCGGAGGAGGACCACAAGCGCCGCGAGGCCGCCGAGACCCGCAACCAGGCCGAGCAGCTCGTGTACCAGACGGAGAAGTTCCTGAAGGACAACGAGGAGAAGGTCCCGGCCGACGTGAAGACCGAGGTCGAGACCTCCGTCACCGAGCTGAAGGAAAAGCTCAAGGGCGAGGACACGGCCGAGATCCGCACGGCGACCGAGAAGGTCGCGGCCGTCTCGCAGAAGCTGGGCCAGGCCATGTACGCCGACGCCCAGGGCGCGCAGGCCCCGGGCGGCGAGGGCGCTCCGGGCGCCGAGGGTGCCGGCCAGGCGCAGGCAGATGACGATGTCGTCGACGCCGAGATCGTCGACGACGAGAAGGACAAGAAGGGCGGCGCTGCCTGATGACGGAAGAGACTCCGGGCTTCGAGGAGAAGCCCGACGTCTCTCCCGGCACGGACGACGCCGAGCCGAAGGCCGCTGAGTCCTCCTCCGTCAAGGAGGAGGACTCGGCGGCCCCGGCCGGGGACGCCGATGCCGCGAAGGACGTCGCACTGACGGCGCAGCTGGACCAGGCCAAGATGGCGCTCGCCGAGCGCACGGCCGACCTCCAGCGGCTCCAGGCCGAGTACCAGAACTACCGTCGCCGCGTGGAGCGGGACCGGGTCACCGTCAAGGAGATCGCCGCGGCGAACCTGGTGACCGAGCTCCTCCCGACGCTCGACGACATCGGCCGGGCACGGGAACACGGCGAGCTGGTCGGCGGCTTCAAGTCGGTGGCCGAATCGCTGGAGACCGTGGCCGCGAAGATGGGCCTGATGCAGTTCGGCAAGGAGGGCGAGCCCTTCGACCCGACGATCCACGAGGCCCTGATGCACAGCTACGCGCCGGACGTCACGGAGACGACCTGCGTGGCGATCCTGCAGCCGGGCTACCGGATCGGCGAGCGTACGATCCGTCCCGCACGGGTCGCGGTCGCCGAGCCGCAGCCGGGCGTGACGGAGCAGAAGTCGGAAGACTCCGACGACAAGGAGAGCGGTGACCCCGAGAAGGGGTAGTACCGCTCCGTTGAGTCCGGGTCCGAGAGGAGGGACGTCGAGGAAATGAGCACGAAGGACTTCGTCGAGAAGGACTACTACAAGGTTCTCGGCGTCCCCAAGGACGCCACCGAGGCCGAGATCAAGAAGGCGTACCGGAAGCTCGCCCGCGAGTTCCACCCGGACGCCAACAAGGGCAACACCGAGGCCGAGGAGCGCTTCAAGGAGATCTCCGAGGCGAACGACGTCCTCGGCGACGCCAAGAAGCGCAAGGAGTACGACGAGGCCCGCGCGCTCTTCGGGAACGGCGGCTTCCGCCCCGGTCCCGGGGCCGCGGGCGGCGGTTCCTTCAACTTCGACCTCGGTGACCTCTTCGGCGGTGCCGCCGGCGGCACCGCCCAGACCGGCGGCTTCGGCGGCGGCATAGGGGACGTCTTCGGAGGCCTCTTCAACCGCGGTGCCACCGGGGCCCGGACGCAGCCGCGCCGGGGCCAGGACATCGAGTCCGAGGTCACCCTCAGCTTCACCGAGGCGGTCGACGGTGCCACCGTGCCGCTGCGGATGTCCTCGCAGGCCCCCTGCAAGGCGTGTTCCGGCACCGGCGACAAGAACGGCACCCCCAGGGTGTGCCCGACCTGCGTCGGTACGGGACAGGTCTCGCGCGGCGGCGGCGGAGGGTTCTCCCTCACCGACCCGTGCGTGGACTGCAAGGGCCGCGGCCTGATCGCGGAGACCCCCTGCGACATCTGCAAGGGCTCGGGCCGGGCCAAGTCCTCGCGCACCATGCAGGTCCGCATCCCCGCCGGTGTCACCGACGGCCAGCGGATCCGGCTGCGCGGCAAGGGCACGCCGGGCGAGCGCGGCGGCCACGCCGGCGACCTGTACGTCGTGGTCCACGTCGACGCGCACCCGGTCTTCGGCCGCAAGGGCGACAACCTCACCGTCACCGTGCCCGTCACCTTCGTGGAGGCGGCGCTCGGCGGCGAGGTCAAGGTACCCACCCTGGGCGGCCCGCCGGTCACCCTGAAGCTGCCCGCCGGCACGCCCAACGGGCGCACCATGCGGGCCCGCGGCAAGGGAGCGGTCCGCAAGGACGGCACCCGGGGCGACCTCCTCGTCACCGTCGAGGTCGACGTGCCCACCGAACTGAACGACAAGGCCAGGGAAGCCCTGGAGACCTACCGTGAGGCCACCGCGGGCGAAGACCCGCGGGCCGCACTCTTCCAGGACGCGAAGGGAGCATAGGAGAGCGATGGACGGCCGACGACGCACCAACCCTTACGAGTTGACCGACGAGTCACCGGTGTACGTCATCTCGGTCGCCGCTCAGCTCTCCGGTCTGCACCCGCAGACCCTGCGCCAGTACGACCGCCTCGGCCTGGTCTCCCCGGACCGCACGGCCGGGCGCGGTCGGCGCTACTCGGCCCGCGACATCGAACTGCTGCGCACCGTCCAGCAGTTGTCGCAGGACGAAGGCATCAACCTGGCCGGCATCAAGCGCATCATCGAGCTGGAGCACCAGGTCGCCGCCCTCCAGTCCCGGGTCGCCGAACTCTCGGCGGCGGTGGACGGGGCGGCTGCCGCCCTCCAGCAGCGCGAGGCCCAGGTGCACGCCTCGTACCGCCGCGACCTGGTCCCGTACCAGGACGTCCAGCAGGCGAGTGCGCTGGTGGTGTGGCGGCCGAAGCGGGCGAAGGACTGAGGTCCTGTGTGCGGGAAGGGGCCCGGGAGCAGCTGCTCCCGGACCCCTTCCCGCATGTCTTCTCCCCGCATGCCCGCCGTCAGGGAATCAGGTCCGTGACGACGTCGATGAGGGTCATCCACATGGGCTGGCCGCCCGTGCCGTACGCCGCCGCGAGGGTGTAGCCGACCGAGGCGTCGACGGGCCGCGGGGCGGCGTCCGGGTGCCATGCGGCGAGGACTCTCTCGTCGCCGTCGGCGGTGAACTCGCCCAGGACGGTGCCGTCGCGGGTGAGGGTGCTGGTGGCGATGGAGGTCGGGGTCAGCCGGTAGCGGGTGCCTTCGTGGGTGGCGTCCACCTTGTACGTGGCGCGGCGGAAGCGGCCCCTGCCGGGGCGTATCGCTGCCGGGGAGTCCGCGACGGTGAGGGTGAGCGCGGCGGCGGACCGGGTGCCGATGGCGCTGTACGTGTCGGCGCCGTCGATGCCCCCGGTGCGTACGAGGTCGGTACGGGGGATCGCGGGGCCGGAGACGGTGATGCGGCGGTGCGGGTCGATGGCGACGGTGACCGCGCCGAAGAGGGTGTCGTCGAGGGGCGGGCGGGCCGCCGCCCCGGGTACCGCCTCGGAGTCCTTGGCGAGGCGGACGGGCTCCGGGGGCGCGGTGGGGGTGCGGTCGGTCATGCCGGGGACTCCGGGGGTGCGAGGGGGCGGTCGGTGGGCCAGGTGTCGAGGATGCCCGACCTGGCGATCAGGTAGCCGAGCTGGGCCCGGTTGCCGACGCCGCCGAGGGAGGCGGCGAGTTTGGCGATGTGGGCGCGGCAGGTGCGGATGTTGAGGCCGAGGCGGCGCGCGATCTCCTCGTCGACGAGGCCCTCCACGAGGAGCCGGGCGATGGAGCGGCGGATGCCGGAGATGCCGTCCGGTGCGGTGGGCTCGGGGAGCGGTTCGTGCAGGGGGACCGCCTGCTGCCAGAAGTGGTCGAAGACAGCCGTGAGGAAGGCGACGACATCGGGGTTGCGCAGCTCCAGGGCGATCGTGGTGTCGGGTCCCGCGGGGACGTACGCCACCGTACGGTCGAAGATCACCAGGCGTGGCACGAGTTCTTCCAGGGTGCGTACGTCCAGCCGGACGTGGCTCAGGCCCTCCAGGTAGGCGTGGATGCCGTAGCTGTGCCGCACGGTGTGCTGGTAGAGCGTGCGCATCCGGATGTTGCGGCCGGCGAAGAGCCTGGCCCGCTCCAGGGCCTGGACGAGCAGGTGTTCCGGCCGGGCCCCGCCCGGCTGGAGGGTGACGACCTCGGTGCGGCAGGCCGCGGAGGCCGCGTCGAGTGCCCTGTTGATCCGGTCGAGGCCTTCCAGGACGGTGATCGCGGGGGGCGGGTCCGGGACCAAGACTGTTCCGTTCTGCGCAGGTTCGCGGGCGCTGCTACCCGTCGAGGATGTTCGACTGTGCTATCAGATAGCCGAGTTGGGCGCGGCTTCCGCTGCCCAGGGAGGCGGCGAGTTTGGCGATGTGGGCGCGGCAGGTGCGGACGTTCATGCCGAGGCGCCGGGCGATCGCCTCGTCGACGTACCCCTCGATCAGGAGCTTGGCGATGGAGTGCTGGACGCCGGAGATGCCGACCGGGGTCGGGCCGTACGCGACGGGCTCGACCAGGGGGACGGCGCGGCGCCAGAACTGTTCGAAGACGTTGGCGAGGTACTCGACGAGACCGGGGTGGCGGATCTCCAGGGCGTTCTCCCGGTCGTCGCGGGCGGGCAGGAAGGCGACCCTGCGGTCGAAGATCATCAGGCGTTCGATGAGCTCTTCGAGCGTCCGTATCTCGACCTTGCCCTCCGCCATGATCTCCGCGTATGCGAGAGTGCCCTGACTGTGCCGCACGGTGTGCTGGTACAGGGTCCGCATCCGGACACCCCGGTCGGTCAGGGACTGGCCGCGCTTCACGGCGAGGTGCAGGGTGTCCTCACTGCGTCCGCCGCCCGGCTGGACGGTGAGCACCTCGAACTGGCATTCCGTCATGGCCAGTTCGATGGCCGCGTTGATGCGGGGCTTGCTTTCGAGCACCGTGACGGCATGGGTGGTCGGCGGGTCCTGGGCGCTGATCGTCATGAACTCCTCGAAGGAGTCGACCAGTTCGACCGCGCTGCGCCGGTGCTTCTGGATCTGGTGCTCGATGGGGTGCAGATGTTTGGCGAGAACCGCGGAGGGTGGAACCGGACGCAGCCAGTCTGCGTCGTCAGGGTCGGGCTGGAGAAGTGAGAAGTCCATCAGGCAAGGTGTGTCCGTGACTTCGGCGCGTGCGATGCGGCCGGAGCGCAGTGCCCTGATGTAGAGCCGCTTCCCGTTGGTGCACAGCTCCGACATCGCATGAGGATGTACCGGCTCTGTCCCGTTCTGCTCCATTTATCCGCCCCCCAGGGTCTTGCACGTACAGGAACATGATGCACCGATCCTGTGGTGCTGACATGGGTCAATGAGCCATCGTCTTGATGTCGGGGGCGACGAAACCTAGGAAGTGAGGACGAAGCCGACCATGTACAAGAGATTGCTTCACTCCGTACTCGCGTTGTCCTTCTCGGCGGGCGTGCTGTTCGCGGCAATGGGCGGCGGCGACCTGGTGTGGGACAGTGCTCCGGCGAGTGTCGCGGCGCAGGCCGACCGCGTACTGCCGCCGGACCTGGTCTGGGACCTCGCCCCGGTCTCCAAGGACGCCTGACCATGCCGTCGGACGATGCGTCGTTCAGACGCGAGATGGCCCGGGTCATCCGTAGCGGCTGGCACCTGATCGATCTCGTCTCGGCCGTCCCCGAGGCCGGCGACTCGCTGATGGTGACCCTCTTCGGGGATCCGATCCTGATCGTCCGCGAGCAGGACGAGGATGTCCGGGCCTACCGGTGTCTTCGCAAGCCCCGGGGGGCGCCGCAGCCCATCCGGTGCGAGATCCGGTACGGCAACATCTTCGTCAACCTGGAGAAGTCCGACCACCAGCTCATCGAGGCGGGCAGCGCCCCGCGCACCGCCTCCGGGTCCGGCCGCCGGACCGCCACAGCCACCCCCCGCAGTGCCTGACGCGATTCCCCCGTCGTTACCGATCGCTCAGGCGCTTCCCCCACACAGCGGCGTCCTCGTGCACCTGAACACGAGGGCGCCGCTGTGCTGTGCGCTCATCCGGAAGCACCGGAAGCACCGGAAGCACCGGAAGCACCGGAAGCACCGGAAGCACCGGAAGCACCGGAAGCACCGGACGCACCGGCTTACCCGGCCGCCCCAGCCGCCCCGGCCGCCCCAGCCGCCCCGCCCGCCCCTGCCGACTGCGGCGTGGCCGGCTTCGGCGGGTTTCCCGCGTTGCCCATCGCGCGGGTGAGCGTGATCTCGATGAGCACCCGGTCCGGGTTGACCCTGGCCGGCTTGTAGCGCGCGCTGTAGCGCCGTACCGCCTCCTCGATGACCTCCGGCTCGCTGCGGACCCTGGCCCGGCCCTCCAGCGTGGCCCATTTCGCGCCGATCACCTGGCACACCGCCGCGAGTGCCCCCTCCTCGCCCGCCGCCAGGACGTTGCGGACCTTCTTGCTGTTCTTGTCGGCCGTCACCCAGGCCGTGCCCGCCGCCGGGTCGTAGGTCACTCCCACAGGCACCACATGCGGGGTGCCGTCCGGGCGGGGAGTAGTCAGAGTGGAGAAGTGGTACCCGGTCCAGAAGGCGAGGTACTCGGGGCTCGGGCTGCGTGGGTCGATGGCCATGCCCGGCAGGTTAGCCCGGGGCGCCGCCGCGTCCGGCCGCCGAGAGGCCGCCCCGGCTGTCGCGTACGGACGCCGGGGTGTCGCGTACGGACGCCGGGGTGTCGCGTACGGACGCCGGGGAGGCCGCCCCGGCTGCCACGCACAAAGCTGAGTGGAATAGACTCAACTTTGTGCACGTTGGAAGAGTCATTACCGGTGCATAGGAGGAGAGAGCGGACGTGGAAGCGGAGCTGACCAACAGGAGCCGGGACGCGATCAACGCGGCCACCAACCGGGCCGTCACCGACGGCCACCCCGATCTGACCCCGGCGCATCTGCTGCTCGCGCTGCTGGAGGGCCAGGACAACGAGAACATCACCGACCTGCTCGCCGCCGTCGAGGCGGACCAGGCAGCCGTGCGGTCCGGGGCCGAGCGGCTGCTGGCCGCGCTGCCGAGCGTGACCGGGTCGACCGTCTCGCCGCCCCAGCCCAACCGTGATCTGCTGGCCGTCGTCGCCGACGCCGGACAGCGTGCCAAGGAGCTCGGCGACGAGTTCCTCTCCACCGAGCACCTGCTCATCGGCCTCGCGGCCAAGGGCGGCCAGGCCGGTGACCTACTGAAGAACCAGGGCGCGAGCGCGGCCAAGCTGCTCGACGCATTCGAGAAGAGCAGGGGAGGGCGCCGCGTGACCACCGCGGACCCGGAGGGCCAGTACAAGGCCCTGGAGAAGTTCGGCACCGACTTCACGGCCGCCGCGCGCGAGGGCAAGCTGGACCCGGTCATCGGCCGGGACCAGGAGATCAGGCGCGTGGTGCAGGTGCTGTCGCGGCGCACCAAGAACAACCCCGTGCTGATCGGTGAGCCCGGCGTCGGCAAGACCGCCGTGGTGGAGGGGCTGGCCCAGCGCATCGTGAAGGGGGACGTGCCGGAGTCCCTGAAGAACAAGAAGCTGGTCTCTCTCGACCTCGGCGCGATGGTGGCCGGGGCCAAGTACCGCGGCGAGTTCGAGGAACGGCTGAAAACCGTCCTCTCCGAGATCAAGGAGAGCGACGGGCAGATCATCACGTTCATCGACGAGCTGCACACCGTGGTGGGTGCCGGCGCGGGCGGCGACTCCGCCATGGACGCGGGCAACATGCTCAAGCCGATGCTGGCCCGCGGTGAGCTGCGCATGGTCGGTGCCACGACGCTCGACGAGTACCGCGAGCGGATCGAGAAGGACCCGGCCCTGGAGCGGCGCTTCCAGCAGGTGCTGGTCGCCGAGCCCAGCGTCGAGGACACCATCGCGATCCTGCGCGGGCTCAAGGGCCGCTACGAGGCCCACCACAAGGTGCAGATCGCGGACTCCTCGCTGGTCGCCGCGGCCACCCTGTCCGACAGGTACATCACCTCGCGCTTCCTGCCCGACAAGGCCATCGACCTCGTCGACGAGGCCGCGTCCCGGCTGCGGATGGAGATCGACTCCTCGCCCGTCGAGATCGACGAGCTCCAGCGGTCGGTGGACCGGCTCAAGATGGAGGAGCTGGCGCTGAAGAACGAGACCGACGCCGGCTCCGTGCAGCGGCTGGAGAAGCTGCGCCGCGACCTCGCCGACAAGGAGGAGGAGCTGCGCGGCCTCAACGCCCGCTGGGAGAAGGAGAAGCAGGGCCTCAACCGGGTCGGTGAGCTGAAGGAGAAGCTGGACGAGCTGCGCGGCACCGCCGAGCGGGCCCAGCGCGACGGCGACTTCGACACCGCGTCCAAGCTGCTCTACGGGGAGATCCCGGGCCTGGAGCGCGAGCTGGAGGAGGCCGCCGAGGCCGAGGCGGAGGTCCGCGAGGTCGACACCATGGTCAAGGAGGAGGTCGGCCCCGACGACATCGCCGATGTGGTCGGCTCCTGGACCGGCATCCCCGCCGGGCGCCTGCTGGAGGGCGAGACGCAGAAGCTGCTGCGGATGGAGCAGGAGCTCGGCAGGCGGCTGGTCGGGCAGCACGAGGCGGTGCAGGCGGTGTCGGACGCGGTGCGGCGCACCCGAGCCGGGATCGCCGACCCCGACCGGCCCACCGGATCCTTCCTCTTCCTCGGCCCGACCGGCGTCGGCAAGACCGAGCTGGCGAAGGCCCTGGCGGACTTCCTCTTCGACGACGAGCGCGCCATGGTCCGTATCGACATGAGCGAGTACGGCGAGAAGCACAGCGTGTCCCGGCTGGTCGGCGCCCCGCCCGGCTACGTGGGGTACGAGGAGGGCGGCCAGCTCACCGAGGCCGTGCGCCGCCGCCCGTACAGCGTCGTGCTGCTCGACGAGGTGGAGAAGGCGCACCCGGAGGTCTTCGACGTACTCCTCCAGGTCCTGGACGACGGCCGGCTCACCGACGGCCAGGGGCGGACGGTGGACTTCCGCAACACCATCCTGATCCTGACCTCCAACCTCGGCAGCCAGTACCTGATGGACCCGGCGACCTCCGAGGAAGTGAAGAAGCAGCAGGTCCTGGAGGTCGTGCGGTCCTCCTTCAAGCCGGAGTTCCTGAACCGGCTCGACGACCTGGTGGTCTTCTCCGCCCTCGGCAAGGACGAGCTGGCGCACATCGCCGAGCTCCAGGTCGGCCGCCTCGCCAAGCGCCTCGCCGACCGGCAGCTGACCCTGGACGTCACCCCGGACGCGCTGGCCTGGCTGGCCGAGGAGGGCAACGACCCGGCGTACGGCGCCCGGCCGCTGCGCCGCCTCATCCAGACGGCGATCGGCGACCGCCTCGCCAAGGAGATCCTGGCCGGAGAGGTCAAGGACGGCGACACCGTCCGGGTCGAGCGGGCCGGCGACGGGCTGCTCGTGGGCCCGGTGACCCCGGGGGCGGAGCCCGCCGCGGAGAAGAAGCTGTAAGGGGTACGAGGTGAGGTAAGGGGTGCGATTCGCGGCGATCTGTCAGCTCGCAGCGGATCGCCCCCTGTGGGGCTTGCCATCCCCCTCCCGGCATGGGAGAGGATGACAGGAACCGTACGAAGGGAAATCACGGTGTCCATCGACCCCTCCTCGATCCCCAATTTCGGGGGTCAGCCCGAACCGCAGTCCGAAGGTCCGGCGGGCCCCGTCGTCCCCGACCAGGATCTGGTCAAGCAGCTTCTCGACCAGATGGAGCTGAAGTACGTCGTCGACGACGAGGGTGACCTCGCGGCGCCGTGGGAGGAATTCCGCACGTACTTCATGTTCCGCGGCGAGGACGACCAGCAGGTCTTCTCGGTACGGACGTTCTACGACCGGCCGCACAGCATCGACGACAAGCTCCAGCTCCTGGAGCTGCTCGACGACTGGAACCGCCGCACCCTGTGGCCGAAGGTCTACAGCCACACCCACGACGACGGCTCCGTCCGTCTCATCGGCGAGGCGCAGATGCTGATCGGCACCGGCGTCTCCCTGGAGCACTTCGTGTCCTCCACGGTGAGCTGGGTCCGTGCCTCCATCGAGTTCGACAAGTGGGTCGTCGAGCAGCTCGGCCTGGAGAAGGACGTCGACTCCGCGGTCGAGGACGGCGACAAGGGCGACGAGGCCTGAGCCTCCGCCCCTCACGTCACGGCCGCCTCACGGCAGGCGCGCCGCACCTCACGCAGGACGAAAGCCCGGCCCCGCGGCCGGGCTTTCGTCCTGTCCTGGGGCAGGGGCTTCGCGATATGCGCTGGTCAGAGTGGTCGTGTTGCAGGATGCTGCAAACCGGAATGCAGGATGCTGCACCGCGGGGCGCGGGGTGCGGGCGCACGGCGATGGCACCGTGGGAGGTACACGTAAACGCTCGACCCCAGGGGGAACTCCGTGTCTGCACCAGGCAATCAGGCAGTAGCCAAGCCCGCACTGCTCCTCGCTCTGCTGGCTGTCTTCCTCGGCGTCGGGATGAACGTCTTCGAGGGCACCGTGCGGACGGCCGTGATCATCGCGCTGGGCGCGGCGATCGTCGTCACGGCGGGCTTCGCCGGAGCCGCAGTCAAGCGCGCCAGGCAGTGACGCGGCAGCGGAGGCGGTGAGTCCGGGGCTGTCCCGCCCGGTGCACCACCGCGGGGTACGGCAGAGGGCCGGCCCGGCCCCGGCTGCCTAGACCGGCACCGGGGCGACCGCGACCAGGTACGTCCCGTACCCCAGCGAGAAGCAGGCCAGCGCCGTGAGCAGCACGGCCGCCGTCGCGGTCCTGGCCTTCGCCAGGGCCCAGGCGACCGGCAGCAGCAGCGGGAACGCCGGCAGCAGGAAACGCGGCTTGCACTCGAAGAAGCCCGCCCCGCCTGCCGCGATGACCACCAGTACCCCCGCGTAGACCAGAAGCGGAAGCGGAGGGCGGCGCTCCGACCCGCACAGGAGCAGCGCCGTCAGCACGACCGCGACGAAGACGATGACCAGCGAGATCGGAAACGCGAGCAGCTCGGGCGCACTCACCAGACGGCGGACGAAGCGGAACGTACCCAGGCCGAAGTCGAAACGGGAGGACCAGTCCGCCTGGACGGCGAAGTAGCCGCCGAGCGGGTCACCCCTGCTGATACCGACCGCCAGTACGTACGCACCCCAGCCGAGCGGCGCCAGGGCCGCTCCGGCCCACACCCGCCAACCGGTCCGCCCCCGCCTCCGTACGATCTCGCAGGCCGCGGTGACCACGACGGCGGCGACCAGTGCGACCGCGTTGGGGCGCGAGAGCCCTGCCAGTACGGCGAGGGAGCCCGCCCACAGCCACTGGCGGGTCAGCACCGCGTACAGCGCCCACGCGCAGAGCGCCGTGAACAGCGGCTCCGTGTACGCCATCGACAGCACCACGGAGTGCGGCAGCAGCCCCCACAGCAGGACGGTGAAGGTGGCGGTGCGCCGGCCGTACAGCCGGTCGACGACCACGAAGATCCCCCACGCGGCGACCGCCGCCGACGCCCAGGAGATCAGCAGCCCGGCGCCGCCCGGGGTCACCGGCAGGACGGTGCCGACCGCCCGGATCAGCGCGGGGTAGAGCGGGAAGAACGCCTGGTCGCTCTGGACCATGCCCCGCTCCGCGAGGACCGCCGTGTACCCGTAGCCGTGCTCGGCGATCCGGGTGTACCAGAGCGAGTCCCAGGACTGGCCGAGAAGGCGCAGCGGCGACTTCCCGATCCACCACGCCCACAGCGCCATCGTCAGTGCCCCGGTCAGCCGCGCCGCCGCGAACAGCCCGAGCGCGGGCGCCGCCCGGCGGAGCGCGGCCCGCGCGGGGACGGTGGGACGGCGGCGTACCGGCTGGGCGGGAACGGTCGTATCGACAGTGGCGGTGTCGACGGACACGGGGCTACCTCCGGGCGCGGGGACGGTCGCTGGACGACCGGAGTGCGGCCGTCCGGGGTGCGGCCGTCCGCGCTGCGGTCAACCCGACCTTGGTGGGCCCCGGTACGGACGGCGAGTGCTGCTCGGCCGACCGGGTGTATGCCTGATTCAGTGTCACCCCGGTGCGGGGCGGCCGACCGGCGGGATGTCCCAAGTCTCCGTCATCTCCCTGCCAGTTCCTTCAGCCGCCCCACCGCTTCCGCCAGCACCTCACGCCTCTTGCAGAACGCGAACCGGACGAACGGCGCGCCCTCCTCGCGGTGGTCGTAGAAGACCGCGTTCGGAATGGCGACGACCCCGGCCAGGCCGGGCAGCTCCCGGCAGAACGCGAAGCCGTCCGCGGTGCCGCCCAGCGGACGGATGTCGGTGGTCACGAAGTACGTGCCGGCCGGGCGGTACACCCCGAAGCCCGCCTCGGCGAGGCCGTCCGCCAGCAGGTCGCGGCGGGCCCGCAGCTCGGTCCGCAGCTCGTCGAAGTACGTGTCGGGCAGGGCCAGCGCCTCGGCGACGGCGTACTGGAAGGGCCCCGCGGAGACGTACGTCAGGTACTGCTTGGCCGAGCGCACGGCGGCCACCAGGTCCCGGCCGCCGGTCACCCAGCCGACCTTCCAGCCGGTGAAGGAGAAGGTCTTGCCGCTCGAGGAGATGGTCGCCGTGCGCTCCCGCATGCCCGGGAAGGACGCCAGCGGCAGGTGCTCGCCGTCGTACACCAGGTGCTCGTACACCTCGTCGGTGACCACCAGCAGGTCCCGCTCCACCGCGAGCTCGGCGATCGCGGCCAGCTCGGCGCGGGTCAGTACGGTGCCGGTCGGGTTGTGCGGGGTGTTGAGCAGCAGCAGCCGGGTGCGCGGGGTGACCGCGTCGCGCAGCTCGTCGAGATCGAGGTGGTACGCGCCGTCGCGCGGCCGGAGCGTGACCGGCACGCGGCGCCCGCCCGCCATCGCGATGCAGGCCGCGTAGCTGTCGTAGTACGGCTCCAGGGCGATCACCTCGTCACCCGGTTCGACCAGCGCGAGCAGGGCGGCGGCGATGGCCTCGGTGGCACCGGCGGTGACCAGGACCTCCGTGTCCGGGTCGTACGCCAGGCCGTAGCGCCGCTGCTGGTGCGCGCAGATGGCGGTACGGAGTTCCAGGACGCCGGGGCCCGGCGGGTACTGGTTGCCCCGGCCGTCGCGCAGCGCCCGCACCGCCGCCTCGCGCACTTCCTCGGGCCCGTCCTCGTCGGGGAAGCCCTGGCCGAGGTTGATGGCGCCGGTACGGGCGGCCAGCGCGGACATCTCCGCGAAGATCGTCGTACCGAACTCGGCGAGCCGCCGGTTGAGGAGCGGGCGGGGTGCGTCGGAACTGCCGGTGCTGGAGGTCATGGCGCCATCCTGCGCGGAACCTCTGGACTTGCTCAAGTGTGCTTTGGGCGCGTGGGCGTCCGGGAATCCCCCGTTCACGTGATGCACGTGCGAGAAGCGAAACTCCTCGCTTCGGGGGAACGGAAGGACGGTGAGGGCCATGGCCATCATCGGCATCGTGATTCTTGTCGGCGCTGTGATCTGCGTGATCGCGATCGCGGCGAAGTCGGCGAAGACGGCGAAGCAGCCCGCGGGGGGCAGGACCTCGTTGCGCAAGAGCGCGCCGCGGCGCCGCTCGCAGAGCAGCTGGTGGGCCGGCGGCTCCGGTGGTACCGGCGGCGGGTGCGGGAGCTCGTCGTCCTGTGGGGGCGGCTCCTCCTCCTGCGGAGGCGGCGGGTGCGGCGGCGGCAGCTGACACCGGTCGGCCGGCCGGCGGAGGCAGCTGACACGGGGCAGCTGGTCCGCCGGCCCGGTGCCGTACACCGGCGGGACGGGGCACCGACGCCGTGGTGCCACGGGGCACCGCACGCCGGTGGTGCAACGGGGCACCGCACGCCGGTGGGACGGGGTACCGCACGCCCGGCGGAGTGAAGGACGGTTGCACGACCGTCCTGAACTTCCTCCGGGCTTCCTTTTGTTGAACAGATGAACCGTGTGGCCCCCGAGGGGATGGAAACCACGCCAAGTTGGGTAAAAACGCTAGGTGCGCCGCACACTTCGTGATTCCCTCGCTGTTGAAAATTCGTCAGCGAATCCCAGGGATTCACCACCGGATCCCCCCACCACGGAAGACCTCGCACGTCCGAAGCGTCGAAAGACCCCGGAAGACCCGGAAGATCCGGCAGACCCTGGAATCCCCGGCCCCGGATTCTCTCGGTCCCGGCGGACCCGAGCGGGCGGACCTCAGCCCATCCCGTATTCCGGCGTGTCCCTGGTCCATCCCCCCACTGCGTGTTTGCGGAGCCTCCACATGCTCAGGACCCTCAAGACCGACTACACCGACACGTGTGCCTCCGATCTGGCCTGGGCGCTGGGCCGGGAACCGTTGCCCGCCCTCGCCGTCCTCGACCTCGAACTGGCCGGGGCGACACTTCAGTTGCGCCTGCTCGGCGCCTCCCACCAGGTACTTCTCGACGAAGGCGACGGCTCCTGCTCGGAGACCGTGGCCTGCATCCCCGGCAGTCGGACCCCGCTGCCGCTGGGCGTCTCCAAGCAGGTCGGCGCATGGGACTACGAGTTCGCCGCCCGGGTCGAATCCCTCTCCGAGGCGGCTTTCGCGGGCCGCGCGCAGGAGTTGCTCGCCCTGGTCGCCGACCACCCCCACGGCCTCGCCGGTACGTTCCCCGGCAGCCCGCACGCCTTCACCGCGCTGCTCGCACAGAGCGAGGGCGACGGCCGGTACAGCTGGCGCACCTGGCACGCGTACCCGCAGGAGGGGCAGTTGGTGGTGACCAGGACCCGGGTGCGGACGCGGTCCGCGGCGGAGGTGGCCGCGCCGGCGGCTGCGGCAGCGGTTCCGGTTCCGGGGCTGCGGGTGCCTGCCGTGCTGTGAGGCCGGACGGTGGTGCGGGCGGTGCGCGTGCGCCGGGTGTGGCGCGGGCTGTTCAGGCCGCCCGCACACCAGTTGAACCCTTGTGGGTGACAGAACGCAAGCATGTAGTGACGTAGCGTTCCCGGCATGATCCAACCGGCCTCTGCTCCAGCCGGCCCCGACTCCTCCGGCGCCCCGGGCCTTCCCGGTGCTCCGGGCGGGAGCGCGGTGCCGCCCGCGCGCGGTGCCGCGGTGCCGCGCGGGCGGAAGCCGGCCCCGCTGCCGGTGAGTCCGCGGGCGGCCCGGTTCCTGGTGCTCGGCGTGGTGTTCATCTGCGCCGCCTGCGGGCTGGTCTACGAACTGGAACTGGTCGCCCTCGCCACGTACTTGATCGGCGACTCGGTCACCCAGGCGTCCGTCGTGCTGTCCACGATGGTCTTCGCGATGGGCGTCGGCTCGCTGCTCGCCAAAAGGCTGCGGTGCCGGGCGGCCGTCGGGTTCGGGCTGCTGGAGGCGGGTCTCGCCGCGCTCGGCGGCAGTTCGGCGCTGGTGCTGTACGCGTCGTTCGCCTGGTTCGGCGGCGCCCGGTATGTACTGGTGGCCTACTCGCTGGCGATCGGCCTGCTCATCGGGGCCGAGATCCCGCTGCTGATGACGTTGATCCAGTGGATCGGGCGGCAGGGCCGCGCGCACCCGGCGGGAGGCGGCGAGCCGCCCGGTGAGGGGGACGACACCAGCGGGGACGTGGCCGACCTGTTCGCCGCTGACTACGTGGGGGCGCTGGTCGGCGGCCTCGCGTTCCCGTTCCTCCTGCTGCCGATGCTGGGCCAGTTGACGGGCGCCCTGGTCACCGGGGCCGTCAACACGGCCGCCGGGGGCACCCTCGTCCTGTGGCTGTTCCGCCGCGACCTCACCCGCCGGGGCCGCTGGCTGCTGATCGTGGTCAACGTCGCCGTCCTCGCCTTCCTCGCCACCGCCACCGTCCTCGTCGACGACTTCGAACGGGCGGCCAGACGCGCGGTGTACGGGGACCAGGTACGGGTCGCCGTCCACACCGACCAGCAGGAGGTCGTCATCACGGGGGGCCCGCAGGGCCCGCTCGATCTCTTCCTCGACGGCCGGCTCCGCGTCTCGGGACGCGACGAGTACCGCTACCACGAGGCGCTGGTGCATCCCGCGATGCGCGGACCGCACGCCCGGGTGCTGATCCTCGGCGGCGGTGACGGCCTGGCCGCCCGCGAGGTGCTCGACCACCCCGGCGTCCGCTCGGTGACCCTGGTCGACCTGGACCCGGAAGTGGTGCGGCTGGCGCGCACCGATCCCGCGCTGGTCGCGCTCAACGGCGGCGTCCACGGGGACGCCCGGCTGCGTTACGTCCAGGCGGACGCGTTCCAGTGGCTGCGCGACGCACGGCTCGGCGACCCGCCGTACGACGTGGTGATCTCCGACCTGCCGGACCCCGGCATCACCGCGGCCACCAAGCTCTACTCGCAGGAGTTCTACGGACTGGCGGCGGACGTGCTGGCCGAGGGCGGCCGGATCGTCGTGCACGCGGGACCGCTCACCACCCGCCCCCGGGTGTACTGGACCGTCGACGCGACCCTGCGTGCGGCGGGCCTCGCCACCCGCCCGTACCGGACCGCCGGCCGTCTCTCGGGCTTCAGCGGGGGCCCCGACCGCGCCTCCGGCACCACCGAAACGACCCGCGACTGGGGGTTCGTGCTGGCCGGCCGCACCCCTCCCGTTCTGGGGCTCGACCCCGACGTGCCCGTGCTGCGCTCGCTCACCACGCCCCTGCTGCTCCACGGCGCCCGGGCGGCGGAGGCTTCCCGCGTCCCCGGCCTGCCGCCCTCGACCCTGGTGCATCCGCGCTACGCGAAGTGAGCGGGCCGCCGCCGCACGGGTGGCGCACCTGGCCCCGGGGGCGACCCGGGCGCACGGATCTCGGCGGAGTCGGGTGTGAACCGGGCCCGCGTGAGTAGGCTCGGGAACCATGGAGCATGAGGTGTTCGTTCCGGTTCTGCCCGCCGCCGTACGGCAGACGCTCGCCGACCCCGCACGGGTCGCGGCGTGCGTGCCCGGCCTCCAGCAGGACGCCGACAAGTCGTCCCCGCCGCTGACCGGCCGGATGAAGGTCCGGGCCGACGGCCACACCATCACCTACCGGGGGGCGCTGAGCATCACCGCGGCCGAGGACGGTGACTCCGCCCCGTCCGCGGCCGGGGCCCCCGCCGCGTTCACCATCGAGGGCGAAGGCACCGAGGCCCGCGGCAACGGCTCGGTCAAGCTCGCCCTCACCCTGCGCACCGAGGAAGCCGACGGCGGTACGACGCTGCGCTTCAGCGGCACCGCGCACGGCGAAGGACGGATCGCCGAACTCGACGCCCCCGCGGTCGAGTCCGCGGTGCACCGGCTGCTCGACCGGTTCGCCGCCCGTCTCGGCGAGGCGGCCGAAGCACCGCCGGCACCCGCCGGCGGGCCGACCGGGTCCAACGGGCCCGCCGGGCCGACCGGGCTCAGTGATGAGGAGCTGCTCTTCGAGGACCCGCTGCCGCCCGCGTCGCGGCGCGAGGAGGAGGACGAGGCCCTGCGGGCAGCCCTGGAGGACATTCCCGGGGAACTGCCCGACGCGTTCCCCGACGAGCCGCCGGCCGAGGCCGCGCACGCCCGCCGCACCATGATCGGCCGCAGCGCCGAGGAGGTGGACCACGCGCCGCCGCGCGGCCGGTACGCCCCCGTGATGGCGCCCGCCCAGTCCTCCGGCACCTTCACCCTGCGCCGTCTCGCCCCGGCCGCCGCCCTCGCCGTGGCCTCGGCGGTGGTCGTCGGAAGGGTGCTGCGCCGCCGCAGGTAGCTGTGACGCCGGTGTCGGAAGGGTGCTGCGCCGCGTAGGTAGCTGTGACGCCGGTGTCGGAAGGGTGCTGCGCCGCGTAGGTAGCTGTGACGCCGGTGTCGGAAGGGTGCTGCGCCGCGTAGGTGGCCGAGACGCCGGTCGCCAGTAGTGTCGGGGCGTGAGTAGCGAACTGAAGAAGGAATCCGGCGTCCTGCTGAGCGCGGGCGACGTCGAGGTGACCGTGCGTCCGGCCGACGGCTGCCGCGTCGACAGCCTGCGCATCGGCGGCACCGAAGTGCTGCGCCAGAGCGAGAACGGCAAGCACTTCGGCAGCTTCCCGATGGTGCCCTGGAGCGGAAGGACCGGCAACGGACGCTTCCGTGACGGCGGGAAGGTCCACCAGCTCCCGCTGAACTCGCCCCCGCACGCCATCCACGGCACCGGACGCGACGTCAGCTGGCGCACCGCGCATCGCGACACCGCGTCGGCCTCGTTCACCTACGACCTCGCCGACCCGTGGCCGTACGCGGGCCGGGTCACCCAGACCTTCGCGCTCACCCCGGACGCCCTCACTCTCTCCCTCGGCGTCGAGACGTACGACGACTCCTTCCCGGCGCAGGCCGGCTGGCACCCGTGGTTCCGGCGCAACCTCGGCGGCGAGGGCGCGGCCGACGTCGAGCTGGCCTTCGACGCAGCCTGGCAGGAGGAGCGCGGCGACGACCACCTCCCCACCGGCCGGCGCATCGACCCCGCCCCCGGCCCGTGGGACGACTGCTTCGGCATGCCGGACGGCGTCGACGTCACCCTGACCTGGCCCGGACAGCTGGAGATCAGGGTGACCAGCCGCGAGGAGTGGGTGGTCGTCTACGACGAGCAGGCGGCCGCGGTCTGCGTCGAACCGCAGAGCGGCCCGCCCAACGGGCTGAACAGCCTGCCGCGCCTGGTCACGCCGGTGAACCCGCTGGAGGCCACCACGACGTGGTCGTGGCGCAGGCTCGGGTGACCCGCACTTAAGCTCATTGCCATGACTGACGTACGCGCTGACCTGCTCCAGCAGATCAAGGACAAGGCCGTGGTGCACGGCAAGGTGACCCTCTCTTCGGGTCTGGAGGCCGACTACTACATCGACCTGCGCCGGATCACGCTGGACGGCGAGGCCGCGCCGCTGGTCGGTCAGGTCATGCTCGACCTGACCGCCGACCTCGACTTCGACTGCGTCGGCGGGCTGACGCTGGGCGCCGACCCGGTCGCCACCTCGATGCTGCACGCCTCGGCCGCCCGCGGCACGCGGCTGGACGCCTTCGTGGTCCGCAAGGCCCAGAAGGCGCACGGCATGCAGCGCCGTATCGAAGGCACCGAGGTCAAGGGCCGCCGCTGCCTGGTGGTCGAGGACACCTCGACCACCGGCGGCTCCCCGCTGACCGCCGTCGAGGCGGTCCGCGAGGCCGGCGGCGAGGTCGTCGCGGTCGCCACGATCGTCGACCGCGGTGCGGCGAAGGCGATCGCCGACGCGGGCCTGCCGTACCTGACCGGCTACCAGCTGGCGGACCTGGACCTGGCGTGAAGTGGTGACGTAGGTCCCGGTACCGTGACTGTGGCGCTGTGACCTGGGGTTTTGTCGGAGGTCGGGATGTTTCACGTGAAACACCCCGGCCTCTGCGCATTCCCGGGCGCGGGATGCGCCGGTCCGCCGGGTGGAGTCCCGTGAAGAGTCTGGAAAGATGGGCGGCGACGATGACGTCGCCCCCAGGTCAGGGACCAGCACGCACACCCGCATATCCCAAGGAGCGGACAGATGCCCATCGCAACCCCCGAGGTCTACGCCCAGATGCTCGACCGGGCGAAGGCGGAGAAGTTTGCCTACCCGGCGATCAACGTGACCTCGTCCCAGACCCTGCACGCTGCGCTGCGCGGCTTCGCGGAGGCCGAGAGCGACGGCATCATCCAGATCTCCACCGGTGGTGCGGAGTTCCTGGGTGGCCAGCACAACAAGGACATGGTGACCGGTGCGGTCGCCCTGGCCGAGTTCGCGCACATCGTCGCCGCGAAGTACGGCATCACCGTCGCGCTGCACACCGACCACTGCCCCAAGGACAAGCTGGACGGCTACGTCCGCCCGCTCCTGGACGTCTCCGCCGAGCGCGTCGCGCGCGGTGAGAACCCGCTGTTCCAGTCCCACATGTGGGACGGCTCCGCCGAGACGCTGGCCGACAACCTGGCCATCGGCGAGGAGCTGCTGGCCAAGGCAGCCGCCGCCAAGATCATCCTTGAGGTCGAGATCACCCCGACCGGTGGCGAGGAGGACGGCGTCAGCCACGAGATCAACGACGAGCTGTACACGACCGTCGACGACGCGCTGCGGACCGCCGAGGCGCTGGGTCTGGGCGAGAAGGGCCGCTACCTGCTGGCCGCCTCGTTCGGCAACGTGCACGGCGTCTACAAGCCGGGCAACGTCGTGCTGCGTCCGGAGCTCCTCAAGGACCTCCAGGAGGGCGTCGGCTCGAAGTACGGCAAGACCTCGCCGTTCGACTTCGTCTTCCACGGCGGCTCGGGCTCCACGGCCGAGGAGATCGCCACCGCGCTGGAGAACGGCGTCGTGAAGATGAACCTCGACACCGACACCCAGTACGCCTTCACGCGGCCGGTCGTGGACCACATGTTCCGCAACTACGACGCGGTGCTGAAGGTCGACGGCGAGGTCGGCACCAAGTCGAAGTACGACCCGCGCACGTGGGGCAAGGCGGCCGAGGCCGGTATGGCGGCGCGTGTCACGGAGGCGTGTGCGGCGCTTCGTTCCACGGGTACGCGGCTGAAGTAGTCGGCCCTTCGAGGGGTGACGGGTCCGGTGCGCGGGGGATTCCCCCGGAGCGCGCCGGGCCCGTTTTTGGTGGGCATGGGCGTGGGCGTGGGCACGGGTGCGGGTGCGGGTTGCCGGGGCCGCAGCCCGGGCCTTGGATGCCGGACGTCCTGCGGGTTTCCGCTCGCCGTGCCCGTCGAATGCGGGGACGATCTGCGTATGGCCACATCCGAGAGCACCGGGGCCCTGCGGGTCGGCACCGCGACCGGGCGGTGGGTGCTGCTCACCACCGTCCTCGGGTCCAGCATGGCGCTGCTCGACTCGACGATCGTGAACGTGGCGCTGCCGAGGATCGGCGAGGACCTCGGAGCCGACCTCGCCGGGCTCCAGTGGACCGTCAACGCGTACATGCTGACGCTGGCCGGGCTGATCCTGCTGGGCGGCGCCCTCGGTGACCGCTATGGCCGGCGGCGGGTCTTCGTCATCGGTGTGGTGTGGTTCGCCGCCGCGTCCCTGCTGTGCGGGCTCGCGCCGAACGCCACGGTGCTCGTCGCTGCCCGCGCCCTCCAGGGGATCGGCGGGGCGTTGCTCACGCCGGGTTCGCTCGCGCTGATCCAGGCCTCCTTCCACCCGGACGACCGGGCCAGGGCGGTCGGCCTGTGGTCCGGGCTCGGCGGGATCGGGGCCGCGGTGGGGCCGTTCCTGGGCGGATGGCTCGTGGACGGGCCCGGCTGGCGCTGGGCGTTCCTGATCAATGTGCCGCTGGCCGCCCTCTGCGTACCCGTCGCCCTGCGGCACGTACCGGAGTCGAAGAACCCGCGCGCGCACGGCCGGTTCGACGTGCTCGGAGCGACGCTGGCGGCCCTCGGGCTCGCCCTGCTGACGTACGCGCTGATCGAGGCGCCGGAGCTGGGCATGTCCTCGCCGGTCGTGGTCGGGTGCGCGGTGGCGGGCGTGCTGGCGGCGGCGGCGTTCCTGTACGTGGAGCGGGTGCGGGCGGAGCCGATGATGCCGCTTTCGCTGTTCGCCTCGCGCCAGTTCAGCGCGATCAACCTGGTCACGCTGTGCGTGTACGCGGCGTTCAGCGGCTTCTTCTTCCTGACCGCGCTCCAGTTGCAGGTGGTGGTCGGATACTCGGCGCTGCAGGCGGGCACGGCGCTGCTGCCGACGACGGTGCTGATGCTGTTCCTGTCGGCCCGTTCCGGAGAGCTCGCCCAGCGGATCGGGCCGCGCCTCCCGCTCACCGTGGGGCCGCTGCTGTGTGCGGCGGGCATGCTGCTGATGCTGCGGGTGGGGGAGGGGGCTTCGTACGTCACCGCCGTGCTGCCCGCGGTGCTGGTGATGGGCATGGGAATGGTCACCCTGGTGGCCCCGTTGACCGCCACGGTGCTCGCCTCCGTCGACAACGGGCGTGCCGGGCTCGCCTCGGGCATCAACAACGCCGCCGCCAGGCTGCCGGACTCGTCGCGGTCGCCGCGCTGCCGCTGCTGGCGGGGATGGGGCCGGACGCGTACCGGTCGGCGGCGGAGTTCGGGGCGACGTTCCGGCGGGCCATGCCGATGTGCGCGGGGGTGCTGGTGCTGGGGGCGCTGATCGCGCTGGTGACCGTACGCAATCCGCATGCGGGGTGCTGTACGCCGGAGTGCCGTACGCACTGCGGGGTGGCGTCGCCGCCGCTGGAACCGGACCAGTTGTCGGAGGGGGAGTCCCGGGATGGGCGCCGGATGCCCTAGCGGGCAGGCAGACTAGGGGCATGGCTATTCACCAGGACCTTCTCGGGGGACCGCCCCCGACCCACCTGCCCGACGACCCGGAGCCGCGCGAGCTGCTCGCCACCGGGGCGGCGCCCGCCGACGTGGCCGCGAAGTACCCGGCCTCCTCGCTCGCATGGGCGCAGCTCGCCGACGACGCCTACGAGAAGGGTGGTGTCGTCGAGTCGTACGCGTACGCGCGGACCGGGTACCACCGCGGGCTGGACTCGCTGCGCAGGGCGGGCTGGAAGGGGCACGGCCCGGTGCCGTGGGAGCACGAGCCGAACCGGGGCTTCCTGCGGGCGCTGCACGCGCTGGGGCGGGCGGCGCAGGCGATCGGTGAGCAGGAGGAGTACGAGCGGTGCTCGACCTTCTTGCGGGAGTCTTCGGCGGTGGCGGCGGACACGCTGGGCTGAGGTTCCCTGGGGCGGGGGCGGGGGCGGTACGGGGTTGCGGGGCGGGCCTTGGCCGGGCGGGGTGCGTCAGGCGGCTCCGCCGGGGGCCGCCCCCTTGCCCGCCCTTCCCCAAGCTCTCGGCTTCGCTCGAGCAGGGGAGACCCCACTCGCCCCCGGGGGCGGCCCCGTCGCCCAAGGGGGCGGGGGCGTAGGGGGGGGTGGGCGGCCCCGTCGTCCAAGGGGGCGGGGGGCGGCCTCGCCGTCCGAGGGGCGGGGTATGTACGCCTGTACGATCGGCTGGCGTGACTCAGCGTGGTGTGCGTCCTAGTGGTACCCGCCTCACCCGGCGTGGCAGATTCCTGGTCACCCTGGTGTGCCTGGCCGCGTTGGCCGGTGGCGGTGGGCTCGCGTGGGCCACCTGGCAGGGGCGCGGTGGTTCCGCGGGAAAACCGTGGGCGGCCGAAGAGCGGCCCCGTGAGGGCAGCGACGCGAGACCCCCGGGTGAGGCCTCGTCGAACCCGCCCAGCCGCGAGCGCGACGCCGGCGCCCCGGACGTCCCGGAGTCCGGCACCGGGAGCTTCGCCACGGCCCGTGTCCACGGATCCCCCATCGGCTCAGGCAGGCTGCGCCGCTACCAGGTCCAGGTGGAGAACGGCAGCGGGGTCTCCCCGACCCGGGCAGCCGCCGAGATCCAGGCGATCGTCGCCCACCGCCAGGGCTGGGCCAGGAACGGCAGGGGCCGTTTCCAACTCGTCGCCGACCGCGCGGACTTCGTGATCAAGATCGCCACCCCCGTCACCGCCGACAAGCTCTGCGCCGAAGCGGGACTCGACACCGGCGGCCAGCTCAACTGCGAGACGGGCAAGGGCGTCGTGGTCAATCTGCGCCGATGGCTGCTCGGTTCGCCGCAGTTCGACGGCCCTCCCGCCACCTACCGCCACCTGATCATCAACCACGAACTGGGCCATGCGCTCGGCCTCGGCCACCTCGGCTGCCCGGGACCCGGCCGCCCCGCACCCGTGATGATGCAGCAGATCAAGGGTCTCGACGGGTGCCGCTCCCACGCCTGGCCGTACGCCGCGGACGGGACGTATCTGACCGGCCCCACCCTCTGAGGCGCAGCCCGCCGTACCCCGGCCTATGATGCCGGGAGGGGACCGGGGCTCCACACATCCTAGGAAGGGGCGGACCGCTACCTGGAAGTTCGTTTCGAGGAGCATGCGATGACGCACACCCCCGAGGCCCCCGGAACCGAAGGCTCGGACACTCCGAACCTCGATTTCGCGGGCACCACGCCGTACGAGGACTACGTCCAGGCGGACGTCCTCACCCACCTCCAGCACCCCCTCTCCGACGACCCCGGCGAGATGGTCTTCCTGGTCACCACCCAGGTGATGGAGCTGTGGTTCACGGTCATAGTCCACGAGTGGGAGACGGCCGCGGCCGCGCTGCGCGAGGAGAACATCCCCGTCGCGCTGGACGCACTCAAGCGCTCCACCCGTGAGCTGGAGGCACTCAACGCCTCCTGGAAGCCGCTCGCCAACCTCACCCCCACGCAGTTCAACTCCTACCGCAGCGCGCTCGGCGAAGGCTCCGGTTTCCAGTCCGCGATGTACCGGCGGCTGGAGTTCCTGCTCGGCGACAAGTCCGCGTCGATGCTCGTCCCGCACCGGGGCGCCCCGCGGGTGCACGCGGAGCTGGAGAAGGCACTGCACCAGCCCAGCCTGTACGACGAGGTGCTTCGGCTCCTCGCCCGGCGCGGCCTGCCGGTGCCGCAGGAGGTGCTGGAGCGCGACCTCACGAAGAAGTACGAGCCTTCGCCGGAGATCGAGGCCGTCTGGGCGCAGGTGTACGGGACCGAGGAGGTCGGCACCCCGCACTCCGAGCTCGTCGTGCTGGGCGAGGCGCTGACCGACGTCGGCGAGCTCGTCTGGCGCTGGCGCAACGACCACCTGGTGGCGACCCGCCGCGCGATGGGCTCCAAGGTCGGCACCGGCGGCTCCGCCGGTGTGGCCTGGCTGGAGAAGCGGGCCCGGAAGAACGTGTTCCCGGAGCTGTGGACGGCGCGCAGCCATGTCTGAGCGCGAAGTCCAGAGCAGGACCGCCGCCACCAGCACGCCTGCCGCCGCGAGCGAGACCGCTGCCGCGAGCAGGGCCGCTGCCACGAGCACGCCTGCCGCCGCGAGCGAGACCGCTGCTGCAAGCACGCCCGCCGCCACGAGCAAGGCCCCCGCCGCAAGCCAGACCGCTGCCGCGAGCAAGGCCGCCGAGCTCGACGCGGTGGACGGACTGGCCGAGTTCCGCGAGCTGTTCGCGCTCCCCGAGGGCGTCACCTATCTCGACGGCAACTCCCTGGGCGCCCTCCCGCGCGCCGTCCCCGGGCGGCTCCAGGACGTGGCGGCCCGTGAGTGGGGCGAGCTGCTGATCCGCTCCTGGGACGAGAGCGGTTGGTGGAGCGCCCCGGAGCGGATCGGCGACCTGATCGCCCCCGTCGTCGGCGCGGCACCGGGGCAGATCGTGGTCGGCGACTCGACCAGCGTCAATGTCTTCAAGGCGCTGGTGGGTGCGGTCCGGTTGGCCGACGACCCTGCCCGCACCGAGGTCCTCGTCGACGCGACGACCTTCCCGACCGACGGCTACATCGCCGAGTCGGCGGCCCGGATGACCGGACGCACCCTGCGTCCGGTCCGCCCGGAGGAGGTGCGCGACGCCCTCGGCCCGCACACCGCCGCCGTCCTGCTCAACCACGTCGACTACCGGTCGGGCCGCCTCCACGACCTGCCGGGGCTGACCGCCGCGATCCACGAGGCGGGCGCCCTCGCCGTCTGGGACCTGTGCCACAGTGCGGGCGCCCTGCCCGTGGGTCTGGACGCGCACGGCGTGGACCTGGCGATCGGCTGCACGTACAAGTACCTCAACGGCGGCCCCGGTTCGCCCGCGTACCTCTACGTCGCCGCCCGTCACCAGGACCGCTTCGACTCGCCGCTGCCGGGCTGGACCGGACACGCCAACCCCTTCGGTATGGCACCGGACTTCACGCCGGCGGACGGCGCGACGCGCGGCCGGGTCGGCACCCCCGACATCCTCTCGATGCTGGCGCTGGAATCGGCCCTCGACGTGTGGGGCGGGGTCGGCATCGACTCCGTACGGGCGAAGTCCCTGGCGCTCACGGACTTCTTCGTGGAGTGCGTGGAGAGGTACGTGCCGCAGGGGCGGGTCGAGCTGGTCACTCCGCTGCCGCACGAGGAGCGGGGCAGCCAGATCGCCCTGCGCTGTGCGGATGCCGGCGAGGTCATGCGGGCGCTGATCGCCCGGGGCGTGGTCGGGGACTTCCGTCACCCGGACGTGCTGCGCTTCGGGTTCACCCCGCTGTACGTCGGATTCGGTGACGTGGAGCGGGCGGCCCGGGTGCTCGCCGAGGTGCTCCAGCCCTAGCCCCAGCCGTGGTTCGACGGGTGGTCACGCCGGAGGAGGCCCCTCCGGCGTGGCCACGCCGGCGCAAAGTGGCTGGTAGCGTCCCCGCTGAGTGATCCACATGGATGTTTCACGTGAAACACCGGCCTTTCGAGCGTCCGGTTCTGGCGTGTGAACACCCCCTCAGTGCCCGGAGGTTGAAGCCGTATGCCGAGCGTGCCGAGCTGTGCGCCGTTGCCCGACGAGCCGCCGGAACACCCCGCCGTCGCACCGGACAGCAGCGCCGCGTACGGCGAACACCCGGACCAGGTCGTCGACTTCTACGCACCCCGGGGCGAACGGAGCGGGGCCGCACCGCTGGTGGTCGTGCTGCATGGCGGCGCCTGGCGGGCCCCCTACGACCGGCAGCACATCACCCCGTTCGCCGACTTCCTGGCGCGGCGCGGGTTCGCCGTCGCCAATGTGGAGTACCGGCGCGGGAGTTCGCTGCCGCACCAGGGGGTGGAAGGGCCGGTCGCGGGACGCTGGCCGGAAACCTTCGACGACGTCGCGGCCGCCCTGGACCTGCTGCCCGACCTGGCGAAGACGGCACTGCCCGAAGCGGACGTCCGGCGCACCGTCCTGACCGGGCACTCCGCGGGCGGACACCTCGCGCTGTGGGCCGCCGCCCGGCACCTGCTGCCGGACGACGCGCCGTGGCGGCTGCCGTCCCCGCCGCCCCTGCGCGGGGTGGTTGCACTCGCCCCCATCGCGGACTTCGCCACGGCGGTGGAGAGGGGGGTGTGCGGCGGCGCGGTCACCCAGCTGCTGGGTGGCGAGCAGGGTTACGAGGAGCGGCTCGGGTACGCCGATCCGGCCGCCCTGCTGCCCACCGGTATCGCCACTACGGTCGTCCAGGGCCGCACCGACACCACGGTCCCGTACGAGGTGTCGGAGGCGTACGCGGAGGCTGCGGCCAAGGCAGGCGAGGTGGTGGGCCTGACCCTGCTGGAGGACGTGGGCCACTTCCCGCTCATCGACCCGGCGGCGGACGCCTGCGCGGTGGTGGCTGAGGAGATCGCCCAGCTCGCGTACTGAACGGCCGCAGCGGGGGCCCGGCCTCGCGCACTGGGGCGAGCGCGGCTCACGTATGGGGGCGAGCGCGGCTCACGTACCGGGGCGAGCGCGCGGCTCGCGCACTGGCGCCCCCCGGCCGGGCGGCGCGCGTAGTACTTGGGACGGACGCGGAAGGTCGGTGGCACGGGGGACGACCCCGGGCCCCCGCCTCCTTACGGTAGGTCCATGACCAAGACCACATCCCGCATGGGCCGCAGTCCCGAAGCCCAGTTGCTGAGGCGCGCGCTGGAAGGCCTGCGGAGCGACCTGCTGCGGGACGCGATGGAGTACCAGCCGCTGCCGCCGGTCCCCACGGACGGCCGGATCCTGAGTCACCTGCCCCGGTGGGTGCGGAGCTTCGTGGCGTGGCTTCCGCGCGGGCTGATCCTGCTCGCTGCGTTCTTCACCGTGGTGTACGCCTGGGTGTTCGCCGACAACGAGGATTTCCCCCTCCCGACGCTCCTGGTGGCGGCGGTGTCCGGCGGCGCCGTGCTGCTGACGCTGGTGCGTCCGGGGGCGGCCTGGTGGCTCTCGCTCGCGGCGGTGCCCATCGGCCTGGTGGCGACCCCCGAGGCGGGGAGCGGTCCGTGGATTCCCGCCACGGCGCTGATGCACGTCGCCGTGGTGACCGTGGTCGCCGCGCGCACCAGGGTCCGTACGGCCGCCTGGATGTGGGTGTTCCTGGCACTGTGGGCGCTGATCTTCGCGCCCGGCAGCTCCGAGGGCCCGTCGAACGCGGGGCCCATGCTGGTGGGCACCGGGGTGCTGCTGCTCGTGGTCAGCATCGTCCACATCCGGAGGGACGCCGCGCGCGAGGTGGTGGCGGAACGCACCGTGACGGCGGTCGAGCGGGACCGCCGCACGCTCCTCGAAGAGCGGTCCACCATCGCCCGCGAGCTGCACGACGTGGTCGCGCACCACATGTCGGTGGTGGCGATCCAGGCGGAGGCCGCGCAGTACCGGGTGGAGAACCCGCCGCCGGAGCTCCAGGCCGCGTTCGTCACGATCCGGGAGAACGCGGTGGCCGCACTTACCGAGCTGCGCCGCGTGCTGGGGGTGGTGCGGGCCGCCGACTACGAGGCCCCGGACGCCCCGCAGCCCACCCTCGCCGACCTCGGCAAGCTGTTTGCCAATGTGCGCGACGCCGGGCTGGACGTCGAGCACGTCACGACCGGGGCGGCCCGGGCGCTGCCGCAGGGCGTGGAGCTGTCGGCGTACCGCATCGTCCAGGAGGCGCTGAGCAATGTGCTGCGGCACGCGCCGGGGGCGCGGGCACGGGTGGAGGTGAGCCATGTGCTCGGCGGGCTCGGCCTGCGGGTGGTCAACGGTCCTGCGTCCGGCGAGGTGCCGCCCTCGGAGGGGTCCGGGCACGGCCTGACCGGCATGCGGGAGCGGGTCGCCATGCTGAGCGGTGAGATGACGGCCGAGCCGACCGAGGACGGGGGTTTCGAGGTGGCGGTCTTCGTCCCCGTACAGGCCGACCGGCCGGCGCTGGAGGACGCGGTCCCGCCGCAGCGGAGCACGACCGAGGACACGATCCCGGTCACGGCCGCAGTGGCGGGCCACGCCGCAGCGGAGGGCACAGCCCCCGGGACGGCCCCGGCCCCCGCGACAGGCACAGCCCCCGCGACAGGCGCCGCCCCCGCGGCAGGCGCCGCCCCCACGACAGGCACCCCCACCGCCACGCTCCCCGCCAAGCCGAACCTCGCCAAGGACGGCGCCGTATGACGGACATCCGGGTCCTGATCGTCGACGACCAGATGATGGTGCGCGAGGGCTTCACGGTCCTGCTGAACGCGATGCCGGGCATCGAGGTCGTCGGCGAGGCGGTCGACGGACGGCAGGCGGTCGCGCAGGTGGCCGCTCTGCGGCCGGACGTCGTACTGATGGACATCCGGATGCCCGAGATGAACGGCATCGACGCGACCCGCGAGATCGTCGCCGCCGACACGGACGCGAAGGTACTGGTCCTCACCACCTTCGACCTCGACGAGTACGTCTACCAGGCGCTGCGGGCGGGCGCGTCCGGGTTCCTGCTCAAGGACGCGTCCGCGCGTCAGCTGGCCGAGGGCGTCAGGGTGGTGGCGTCCGGCGAGGCACTGCTCGCGCCGACCGTGACCAAGCGGCTGATCACGGAGTTCGCCAAGCGGACCATCGGGCCGCGCACCCCGGTGCCGGGCCAGTACGGCGAGCTGACGGAGCGCGAGACGGAGGTGCTGGTCCTCATCGCGCAGGGCCTCTCCAACGGGGAGATCGCCTCCCACCTGGTCGTCGCCGAGTCGACGATCAAGACGCACGTCAGCCGGATCCTGGTGAAGCTGGGCCTACGGGACCGCACCCAGGCGGCGGTCTTCGCGTACGAGGCCCGACTGGTGACACCGGGCTGAGCGGGCCGGGGGCCCGGCGGCTCCAACGCCCGCACCCGGCCCCGCCGCCGGACACGGCGATGCCCCGGCGGCCGGTCATCGACCGGTCGCCGGGGCATCGTCTCGTACTCGGGGCGCCCACGGACGCCCCGTCGACCGCCCTAGAGGAACGAGTTGATCTCGATCGTCTCGGTACGGCCCGGGCCCACGCCGATCGCGGAGATCGGGGCGCCGGACATCTCCTCCAGGGCCTTCACGTACGCCTGCGCGTTCTTCGGCAGGTCGGCGAAGGTCTTGGCCTTGGTGATGTCCTCGGACCAGCCGGGGAGCTTCTCGTAGATCGGCTTCGCGTGGTGGAAGTCGGTCTGCGAGTACGGGAGCTCCTCGACGCGCTTGCCGTCGATCTCGTACGCGACGCAGACGGGGATCTCCTCCCAGCCGGTCAGCACGTCCAGCTTGGTGAGGAAGAAGTCCGTCAGACCGTTCACGCGGGTGGCGTAACGGGCGATCGGGGCGTCGAACCAGCCGCAGCGGCGGTCACGTCCTGTGGTGACACCGCGCTCGCCACCGATGCGGCGCAGCGCCTCGCCGTCCTCGTCGAACAGCTCGGTCGGGAACGGGCCCGCACCGACGCGCGTCGTGTAGGCCTTCAGGATGCCGATGACCCGGCTGATCTTCGTCGGACCCACGCCCGCACCCGTGCAGGCGCCGCCCGCGGTCGGGTTCGAGGAGGTGACGAAGGGGTACGTGCCGTGGTCGACGTCGAGCAGCGTGCCCTGGCCGCCCTCGAAGAGGACCACCTTGTCGTCGTCCAGCGCCTTGTTGATGATGAGCGTCGTGTCGGCCACGTAGGGCTTGATCTGCTCCGCGTACTGGAGCATCTCCTCGACGATCTTCCCGGCGTCGATGGCACGGCGGTTGTACAGCTTGGTGAGCAGCTGGTTCTTGGTCTCCAGCGCCGCCTCGACCTTCTGGACGAGGATCGACTCGTCGTAGAGGTCCTGGACGCGGATGCCGACGCGGTTGATCTTGTCGGCGTACGTCGGGCCGATGCCGCGGCCGGTCGTACCGATCTTCCGCTTGCCGAGGAACCGTTCCGTCACCTTGTCGACGGTGACGTTGTACGGCGTGATCAGGTGCGCGTTGCCGCTGAGCAGAAGCTTGGACGTGTCGATACCGCGCTCGTTGAGTCCGCTCAGCTCGGAGAGCAGGACGGCGGGGTCGACGACGACACCGTTTCCGATGACGGGCGTGCACTCAGGAGAGAGGATTCCGGAAGGGAGAAGATGCAGCGCGTACTTCTGGTCGCCAACGACGACCGTGTGGCCGGCGTTGTTGCCGCCCTGGTATCGCACTACGTAATCGACGGATCCACCGAGCAGGTCGGTGGCCTTTCCCTTGCCTTCGTCACCCCACTGAGCACCGAGCAGCACAAGTGCGGGCACAGGCGTACACCCCTTCCGGGCGGGGCATGTCCAAGGTCAGGGGCGTACGCGATGACATGCGTCGACGACTGTGTCGACGTGCATGCCGTCCATCGCGTGCCTTGACCGCTGAACGAGCTGCCCCGGAATAGACGAAGCCCCTGGCGCAATAGCGCAAGGGGCTCTTGCACAAAGATGCTACCCGAGGAAGGACCGAGGTGTCGGCTCCCGACCAGCTCATGGTGGTCATCGACCCGGTCGCCCGGCGGACGGACGGTGAGTCCGTGCGTATCGCGAAGGATGTGCTGTGCGCCGGCGCGCGCACCAGAATGTGTCTTCCCGACACCGCCGAGGAGTTCGCGCGGGCCCTCGCCCGCCGGGGCAGGCGCAGGGTCGTGGTGATCGGCGACGACCTCGCGCTGGTACGGGCGGTGGGCCAGCTGCAGCGCGAACGCCACCCCGTCGGCAGCGGCCCGCTGGCACTGGTCCCGGTCGGGGCGGAGGTGTCGCTGGCCAGGTCGCTGGGGGTCCCGGAGGGCACGGTCGCGGCCGCCCGCGCGGTCCTTGACGGAACGGTTCGGCGGATGGACCTGCTGGCCGACGACCGGGGCGCGGTGGTGCTGGGCGGCGTCCTGGTACCGGCTCCGCCGCCCGTCCCCGCGACGGTGCCGCTGCACGGCGTGGGCCCGTCCATGTGGTCGGCGTCCTGGTCCGCCTGCCGCTCGCTGGTACGGACGCTGGTGCGCCCGGCCCCCGAGGCCGTGCTGCGGACGTACCGGCTGCGGGTGGAGGCGGACGGGGTGCTGCTCAGCGACCTGGACGAGCCGGTGGAGGGAGTGTCGGTACGTTCCTGGGGCGGGGGTCTGGCGGAGGTGTCGGTGGGCCGGGGCGCGGCCGGTTCCGCCCCGGTGACGGCGCAGGCCCTGACGGTCACGGTCTCGGGCCCCGACTTCCGCTACCGGGCCGACACGACAGTGGGCGGCCCGGTCCGCACGCGCACGTGGACGGTGCGGGAGAACGCCTGGTCGCTGGTGGTGCCGGGGGTGTCGTGAGGGAGCGCACGGCGCATATTCGAAGGGCATAGTCACCCGTCCGGGTGAGCGTCATGGGAAACCCGTGCCCCGTGGCTCCGGGCCCGGCACGCTGGTGCTCGCCAGAGAGGAGGTGCACCATGACAGTCATGGTTGAGCGCACGTCCGGCATGTCGGTGGAGGAGTTCGAGGCGATCGCGAAGGCGGCCGCAGCGGAGTCCGACGCCGCCAGGTTCGAGTACATCGACGGACGGGCCAGGGAAAAGATCGTGCCGGACGGGGACCACAACGAGATCGTCGAGTGGCTGCGAGCCCTCTGCATGCAGCACCAGCCGAGCTGGGCGCTGTACGGCTCGGACCAGGGGCTGAAGGTCGAGACGTACCGGGCAGGGCGAGCTCGCCCGGACGGCATCCTCGCACCGCGCGGCACCTTCGCCGGCCAGGGCGAGTGGGCCGACCCCGACGGCGTCCTCATGGTGGTCGAGGTGACTTCGTACGACTCCGACACGGACCGCAGGGACCGCCAGGAGAAGCCCGTCGCGTACGCCGCCGCTGGGATTCCCGTCTATCTGCTGGTCGACCGGGACGCCGGGGCCGTGCTCGTGCACAGCGAACCGTCCCCCACCGGGTACGGCGACGTCCACACCGTCCGCTTCGGAGCGGCCCCCGTCGCGCTGCCCGCCCCGGTCGGCATCGTGCTCGACACCGAGGTGCTCAAGCAGTACGTCCGGTAGGGCACGGCCTCAGGACGCTGCCCCGCCCGCCCCCGCCCCGCCCGACCGCTGGGCGCGCCAGCGGTCCATCATCAGCGGGATCTCCTTCTGGACGAAGGCGAAGAAGTCCGCCGACTCCGCTATGCGACGGCCCGCCGGGGTGTCCGGGCCGAGGGATTCCGCGCCTTCCTGGAGGACCGCGTTCCAGCGGGCCATGATCTGGTCGCGGCGGCCGAAGGCCTCGTACCAGAGTTCCTCGTGCAGGCGGTAGAGGTCGCGGCGGGTGCCCGGTTCGCGTTCGCGGCGGACCATGCCGACCTGGGTGAGGTAGCGGACCGCGCCGGAGATGGCGGCGGGGCTGATGTGCAGCTGCTCGGCCAGTTCCGGGGAGCTGAGCGCGCCCTTGTCGGAGGCCAGCAGGGCGGCGAAGACCCGGGAGCCCATCCGCTGCATGCCCGCCTCGGACATCTCCGACGCGAAGCGCTCGACGAAACGGGACACCACGTCGGCATCCCGGGCGTCCGCGTCCCGCGCGGCCGCCCCTGCAGAATTCCGCGCGGCCACCACCTCCGCGTCCCGGGTGCTGTTCTCGCTGGTCACTGGCTCGCTGCTGGTCACTGGCCCATCGTCTCCCCATGCTCGGCCACGTTCGGCCACGCCCCGGAGTTTATACGGTTTCTTAACTTCACAAATTTGTGAAGCGAGCGTACGTTCAGAAACATGACCAAGGCAATCAGCGTGGCCGGACTGCACAAGTCCTTCGGCCGCACGCATGCACTGGACGGCCTGGACCTCGACGTCCGGGCCGGCGAGGTCCACGGCTTCCTCGGGCCCAACGGGTCCGGCAAGTCCACCACCGTCCGGGTCCTGCTCGGCCTGCTGCGCGCCGACTCCGGCGACGTGACCCTGCTGGGCCGGGACCCCTGGCAGGACGCGGTCGCGCTGCACCGGCGGATCGCGTACGTGCCGGGCGACGTGACCCTGTGGCGCAACCTCTCCGGAGGTGAAGTCATCGACCTGTACGGCAGGCTGCGCGGCGGCCTCGATCCGGCGCGCAGGGCCGAGCTCGTGGAGCGCTTCGAGCTGGACCCGACCAAGAAGGGGCGCACGTACTCCAAGGGCAACCGGCAGAAGGTGGCGCTGGTGGCCGCGTTCGCCGCCCGCGACGTCGACCTGCTGATCCTCGACGAGCCGACCAGCGGCCTCGACCCGCTGATGGAGTCGGTCTTCCAGCGGTGCGTGGCCGAGGCGCGCGACGCCGGGCGCACCGTACTGCTGTCGTCGCACATCCTCAGCGAGGTGGAGGCGCTGTGCGACCGGGTGAGCATCATCCGTCAGGGGCGCACGGTGGAGACCGGCTCGCTGACCGAACTGCGTCACCTCACCCGCACCTCGATCACCGCCGAACTGGCCACCCCGCCGAACGGCCTCGCCACTCTCCCCGGCGTCCACGACGTCGACGTCCAGGGCCACCGCGACGACGTCCAGGGCCACCGCGTCCGCCTCCAGGTCGACACGGACAAGCTGGACGCGGTGCTCGGCGCGCTCACCGCGTCCGGCGTGCGGTCCCTGACCAGCACCCCGCCGACGCTCGAAGAACTCTTCATGCGCCACTACGGAGAGGCAGCCGCAACAACCGCCGGGCAGGCCGTCGACGAGCAGGCGGTGCCCCGATGACCGCCACCGCGACCCGCGCGTCCGGCCCTGCCCCGGCTCCCGCGCGGGAGCGGGCAGGTCAACTCACCGGTACGGCGATCCTGCTGCGGCTCGCCCTGCGCAGGGACCGCCTCGTGATGCCGCTCTGGGTGCTGGTCATCGCCGTGATGGTCAGCAGCGGCGCAAACACCATCAGGACCCTGTACGACACCCCCGCCGAGCGGGCGCAGGCCGCCGCGTCGATGGCGTCCAACGCTTCGCTGCGCGCGCTGTACGGGCCGGTCTTCGACCCGTCGGTGGGCGGCCTGGTCGCCTGGCGGTTCGGCGTGTTCGCCGCGCTGCTCGCCGGGGCGATGAGCCTGGTCGTCGTCGTACGGCACACCCGTGAGGAGGAGGAGACCGGGCGGCAGGAGCTGCTCTCGGCGGCCCGGGTCGGCAGGCACGCCCCGCTGGCGGCGGCGCTCGTCGCCGCGCTGATCGCCAACGCGGCGGTTGCGCTCCTGGTGGCCGGCGCCCTCGCGTCGTCCACCGGGGACACGGCGGGCTCGCTCGCGCTGGGGCTCGCGATCGGGGCGAGCGGCGCGTTCTTCGCGGGCACGGCGGCCGTGACGGCGCAGCTCACGGAGAGCGCCAGGCTGGCCAAGGGGCTCGCGGCGGCGGTCCTCGGTGCCGCGTTCGCGCTGCGTGCGGCGGGTGACGCGGGAACCTCCGACGCCTCCTCCGTCCTCAACTGGGTCTCCCCGCTCGGCTGGGCGGAGAACGTCCGCCCGTACGCCGGCGAACGCTGGTGGCTGCTGCTGGTCCTGGCCGCGTCGGCCCTCGCCCTCATGGCGGCGGCCCGCTTCCTGTCCGGCCGCCGCGACGTCGGCATGAGCTTCCTGGCCACGCGCGCGGGACCCGCCACCGGCCGCCTCTCGACGGCGTACGGGCTTGCCTGGCGGCTCCAGCGCGGCAGCGTGCTGGGCTGGACGCTGGGCTTCCTGGCCGCCGGTGTCCTCTTCGGCGGCATGACCTCGGGCGTCGGCGACCTCGTCGCGGGCAACGAGCAGACCAAGGAGATCTTCCAGCGGATGGGCGGCCAACAGGGCCTCAGCGAAGCGTTCCTGGCGGCGGTGGTCGGCATGCTGGGCATGGTCGCGGCGCTGTACGTGGTCTCCTCGATCCTCCGGCTGCACGGCGAGGAGACCTCCCAGCGCGCCGAACCGGTCCTCGCGGGCGCGGTCGGCCGGCTCCGCTGGGCGGCCGGCCACCTGGTGATCGCCTTCGGCGGCACGGTCCTGCTGATGGTCGTCTTCGGCTGCGCCCTCGCCCTCGGCTACGGCCGGGACCTGGGCCCGATCCTGGGCGCGGCCCTGGCCCAGCTGCCCGCGATCTGGCTGCTCGGCGGCCTGACGGTCCTGCTGTACGGGGCCTTTCCCCGGGCGGCGGCTGCCAGTTGGGGCGTGGTCGGCCTGTGCCTGGCCATCGGCTGGATCGGCCCCGCCCTGGACCTGCCCCGCCCCGTCCTGAACCTCTCGCCCTTCGCCCACCTGCCCAAACTGCCGGGCGCGGAGCTGTCGTGGCCCCCGCTCCTGCTCCTGACGGCCCTCGCCGTACTGCTGACGGCGGCGGGTCTGGCGGGCCTGCGGCGGCGGGACGTGGGCTGAGGCAGGGTGCGGCGGCGGGGGTTTGCGACCGCCGCCCTGACGGGTCGCAAACTGACCCGCCCGCTGGTCACCGCCACTCCCACCGGCCGCGAGAGGCGACTTTCCGGCCTCGCGGCAACCTTTGCGGCACCCGCGGCGACAAGAGGCGTGGGTCCGGTGCTTCCGGAGCCCGGAGCCGGACCCGGACCCCCCCGGGCCCGGACCCCCATCCGGACCCGGAGCCCGGACCCGCCTCCTGTCCTGTGTACCGCCGCAAGGAGAACCTCCCCCCATGACCCACCCCAAGCACGGCACGCGCCGCGGGCGTCACCGCCGTCGCTGGACCGCGACCGGTCTGCTGATCGGCGCGCCCGCCCTCGTCGTTCCGTACCTCCTGTTCGTGCAGGAGGGCTCGCAGGCCGCGACGGTCGACGGTGATGCCTACTACCGCCTGGTCTCCGTGCAGAGCGGCAAGGTGCTGGACGTCAACGGCTTCTCCACCGCCGACGGCACCCGCATCCAGCAGTGGACCGACCAGAACACCGCCAACCAGCAGTGGAAGCTGAAGGGCACCGGCGACGGCCACTACGAGCTGGTGAACCGCAACAGCGGCAAGGTGCTCGGCATCGCCGGCGACTCGACCGGTGAGAACGCCGCCGCCGAGCAGCAGACCGACAGCTCCGCCACCTCCCAGGAGTGGCGCATCGACGACGTGAGCGGCTCCGACGCCGTCACCCTCACCTCGCGCAGGAGCGGCCGGGTCCTGGACGTCTCCGGCAGCTCGAGGGCCGACGGCGCGGCAGTCGTCCAGTACCGCGCCAAGGGCAGCGCCAACCAGCAGTGGAAGCTGGTGCGCGTCCCCGAGGCACCGGCGGCCGCGGGCGGAACGTACCGCTGGAACAACGCCCAGGTGGTGGGCGGCGGTTACGTCACCGGGCTGGTGTTCCACCCGAAGGAGAAGGGCCTGCTGTACGCCCGTACCGACATGGGCGGCGCCTACCGCTGGGACGCGGCGGCCGAGCAGTGGACCCCGCTCAGCGACTGGGTCGGCGAGAAGGACTGGAACCTGCTGGGCATCGACTCGCTGGCCACCGACCCCGTCGACCCCAGCCGGCTCTACCTCGCGGCGGGCACCTACACCAACGACTGGGCGGGCAACGCCGAGCTGCTGCGCTCCACCGACCGGGGCCGCACCTTCCAGCGCACCGCCCTGCCCTTCAAGCTGGGCGCCAACGAGCACGGCCGCGGCGCGGGCGAGCGACTCGCGGTCGACCCCGCCGACCACCGCACCCTGCTGCTGGGCACCCGCAAGAACGGCCTGTGGCGCAGCACCGACCACGGCGCGACCTGGCGCCAGGTCTCCGCGTTCCCCGTCAAGGACGGTGCGAGCAGCGGCGCGGGCATCGCCTTCGTGACGTACGGCCCGGCGGGCAGCAACACGGTCTACGCGGGCGTGGCCGACAGGACCACCTCCCTGTACCGCTCCACCGACGGCGGCTCCACCTGGCAGGCCGTCCCCGGGCAGCCGGTCGGCCACCTGCCGCAGCACGGGGTGATCTCCGGTGACGGCTCGCTGTACCTGACGTACGCCAACTCCATCGGCGACGCCACGGCCGGTTCGGTGTGGAAGCACACGCCGTCGGCCGGGACGTGGAAGAACATCTCCCCCTCCCAGGGCAATTACGGGTTCTCGGGCCTGGCCGTCGACCCGCAGAAGCCGGACACGGTCATGGTCGCCACCCTGCACCGCTGGTGGCCCGAGGACGAGTTGTACCGGAGCACCGACGGCGGTACGACCTGGCAGGCGCAGGCCGCGAAGTCGAAGCGGGACCCGTCCGCCGCCCCCTTCATGGGGACCGGCATCGGGCACTGGATGAGCGCCATGGCCATCGACCCCTTCCACTCCGGGCACATGCTCTACGGCACCGGCGGCGGCATCTGGCGCAGCAAGGACGTCAACGCCACCGACAACGGCGGCACCAGCCACTGGACCGTGGGAGCCAAGGGCCTGGAGGAGACCGCCGTGCTGGACGCGATCGCCCCGCCGGGCGGCGCCACCGTCGTCACCGCCATGGGTGACCTGGGCGGTTTCCGCCACGACTCCCTGACCGAGGTGCCCGCCGGGCGGCTGGACAACCCGATGATGATTACCAGTACCGGCATCGACTTCGCCCAGTCGAACCCCTCGCTGATGGTCCGCGTCGGCCGCGGTGGCGCGCAGGACGGCGCCTTCTCCACCGACGGCGGCAGCACCTGGACCGGCTTCAAGACCGAGCCGGTCGCCGGCGGGGCCAGCGGCCAGGTCGCGCTGTCGGCGGACGGCTCAGCCCTCGTCTGGACCCAGGCCGGCCAGGCTCCGTACCGCTCGGCCGACAGGGGTACGAGCTGGCAGAAGTCCGGCGGGCTCGGCACCGGTGCCGAAGTCGTCGCCGACCGCTCCTCGGCCCGTACCTTCTACGCGCTGTCCGGGGGCACGCTCCACGCCAGCACGGACGGCGGTGCGACCTTCACCGCCCGCGCCACCGGCCTGCCCGGCGGCAGGCTCGCGGCCGTTCCCGGTGCCGCCGGAGACCTGTGGATCGCCGGTGGCGACGGCGGGCTGCGGCACTCCACCGACGGCGGCCGGACCTTCACCACGCTCAAGACGGTGAAGTCCGCCTCCGCCCTCGGCTTCGGCAAGGCCGCCCCCGGTGCCGACTACCAGGCCCTGTACATGATCGGCACGGTCGAGGGCGTCACCGGAGTCTTCCGCTCCACCGACAGGGGCGCCACCTGGATCCGCGTCAACGACGACGCCCACCAGTGGGGCAGCATCGGCGCGGTCGGCGTCGTCACCGGCGACCCCGACACCTTCGGACGCGTGTACATCGGCACGAACGGACGCGGTCTCCAGTACGGCGACCCGTCCTGACGCCCGGCCCGGCCGCGGGTACTTCCGTACCTCCGCCTGCGACCGGGTCCGACACCCGGTCCGGCCACGGGCACTTCTGCCTGTGGCCGGACCCGGTGACCTGCATGGCCCATCCGTCAGGTGCTCGACACCGGCGGTTCAGTCTTCGGGGGCGTGAGCAGGTGGATCGGCCTGGAAGCCTGCGATCAATGTGTCGACGAGGAAGTGGAAGCTCCGCGTGACATCGCGGGGCATCGCGAAGCCCCCGGTGCCCTCCAGGGTGACGAACCCGTGAAGTGCCGAGCGCAGCGCCCGCGCGGAGTCGACCACGCGCGCGTCGGGCAGGCCGAAACCGGCGAGGACGTCGAGCAGTACCTGCAACACCTCCTCGCTGACGCGGCGGTCCTCCTCGTCACCGTCCGCCGGAGCGAGAAGGGCGCCGGTGTACCAGCCGTGTTGTGGTCTGCCTTCCAGATCGGCAATTCGCCCTGCCCGCGTCGGATTCGGTGCGGGCATGCACGACTTCGGGGCTGCATCTCGCTGTCCGCTACGAAGCGACCGTGCTGGCCGCGGCCCTCTACGAATGGCTGTGACCAGCACCCTCGCCCAAGGTCGGAATGATCGTCAGCGGTGGCCCAGCACGTTGACCACCAGGCCGTTGGGGTCGCGGACGAAGAACCGGCGCACTCCCCATTCCTCGTCCTGCAAGGGGTGCACGATCTCCGCGCCGCTCTCCCGCAGGACCTCGTAGGCCGCGTCCACATCGTCCACCTCGACACTCATGTCGGGCGTGACCGGTGCTGTCTTGTCGCTGGCCATGAAACTGACCTGAGCCCCCGGGTTGGACCGGGAGCCGAGCGTCATGATCCAGCCGTGATTCATGACCTCCTCGAACCCGAGCAGGTCGTAGAACTCCCGGCTCTCCTGCACAGCGTCCGACTGGACATTGGGTACGACACGGCGAACGGCCATCGACAACTCCAAGTGACGAGACGTGTCCTGGGTGCTCTCCAGGAGTACTACGACACACCTGTCGCCACATGCACTTTCGATAGGCGCCTAGCTGCGCTGGGGCCAGACCGGGCCCTGGTCGGTCCAGGTGACGCCCTTGTTGCGGCACAGGCAGAAGGGGTGGCCGATCGGGTCGGTGTAGACCCGCCAGCCGTAGCCCTCGGGGCCGATGAAGTCCTGCCGCAGTGTCGCGCCGAGGTCGACGACGCGGCGCTGCTCGGCCTCGATGTCGTCCACTTCGAAGTCCAGGTGGAACTGCTTGGGGTGCTCGCTGTCGGGCCACTGCGGGGCACGGAAGTCGTCCACCCGGATGAAGGCCAGTTCGATCTCACCGAACTTGATGCCCGACCAGTCCTCGTCGCTGCCCTCCTTGACCGGGCGGCCGGTCACCTCGGAGTAGAAGGCCGCCAGCTTCAGCGTGTCCGGGCAGTCGATGATGAAATCGGTGAGTCGCAGCATCCCGCGATCCTGCCACGACCCGGACCCCGTTCACCAGGGCTTATATCGGGAGGGGGGAGACGGAACTAGTGCGTCTGCCAGGCGAGGAAGTCGGTCCAACTGGACCCGGGGACGGTAAGGATGGGGCTGGTCGCGCTGAGCTTGGTGTCACGGATGTGGATGGTGTGGGGGCAGGTGGCGACTTCTACGCACTCGCCGCCGCTGCCGCTGCTGTACGAGGATTTGTGCCAGTCGTAGGCGGTTTGAATGCAGTTGCAGCCGCTACGGCTGCTGTAGCTCGACTTGGCCCGCCCCAGGAACTTGCTCATCTCTGCTCTCCTGCCAACCGCGCGATGAGGTCCAGCGACATACGTGGACTCAGGGCCTGTGCCCGGATCTTCGCATATCGCTGCGAGTAGACGCTGACCGCTGCAGGATCATCGACCAGCATGCTGACGTCCTGGATCTCCATGTACGCCAGATGCTCATGCCCACGCGTTTCGATGAGCGTCAACGGACCCCGATCGGCGGCGTATTCGCCATCCAGCCCGCAGTCCAGCGCAAGCACTTGCATGGTGACGTTTCTGCGCTCGGAGCACTCGATGAGGTGGAGCAGTTGATTCCGCATGACCTCCACACTGCCCATCATGCGGGTGAGGACTGACTCGTCGAGGATGACCCCGATCATGGCGGTCGGCTCGCGGTCGAAGAGCTGTTTGCGTTCCATGCGCCCTACCACCAGCTCTTCGACCCGCGCCTCTGAGGTCAGTGGGTAAGTCCCGCTGAAGAGTGCACGCATGTACCCCTCGGTCTGGAAGAGTCCATGGATCGTATGCATCGAGAAGGCGAGCAATGACACGGCGTCCCGCTCCAGCTCTGCGAACCGCTGAAACTCGGCTGGGTACCTCTCGCGCCGGATCGTGACCATCGCGTTCAGAAAGAAACCCGAGCCCTCTCCGAGGACCGCTTCCAGTCGCATCAGCATCTGGTCGCTCGGAGGCTGGGCGAGCGTCTCCAAGGCGCTCACTGCCGCACCGGAGTAGCCAAGCTCCTGGCCCAGACGCTCCTGTGACCACCCCCGCTGCTTCCTGATCGACAGAACCATCTTCGCCACCAGCCGTGCTGTCGGACCTGCCGATTCCTTGTTCTCCGCGCGCGCCATCCCCACCACCGTCCCAAACTCAACTGGTCTCAACCAGCCTCAACCAGATCCAGCCGAATTCAATCCAGCGCAACGGAACTTCCGGATATTCAACGCTCCGCCGGACCCTATGGAAAACGTAAGGCCCACCCCGTCAAGCTGTCAGCGTGGATACGCAAAGTCATGGACTAAACATCAGCTGGATTCCCGCTTCCGGCTTCCAACTCCGCAAAGCAGGCGTGCAATTCGATGCCGTACGCATCGGAGGCGAGGACGGCCGGCGGGTGGCGGAGTTGATGGAGGCGATCACCGGTGGGGACCCCGGGCCGATCGTGGCGGAGTCCAAGGGGGCCAGGGCGCTCTACTTCCTGGTGCCGCCGGGGAGCACCGCGTTCCGGGCGTGGCCGGACGGGGTGAGCGTACTGAATGCCGGGCCGGACAAGGTCAGTTACGTACCCGTGTGCGCACTCGGGGGCGGGACTTGGCCGCTGGCGTGGTGGTGTCCGCCGACCGAGGAGGGGCGGTTCGTGCACGTCAAGCTATTGGCCGGAGTGGCGGAGGCCCTGTTGTCACCCGCCAGCAGGCCCTCACTCGAATGAGTGGAATGGGGGAACTGGGCTTGCGGGAGCCGTGCTTGGTGGTCGCGTAATGGTGACCACAGCTTCAGCCACAGAAAACCCCCGCGGTGCGCAAACACCCGGGGGCGTGGCACCCGGAGAGAAGGACTCCCGATGCAGATTCACCGTACCGCGCCCACGCGCGCCTTTTCCATCATTCAGAACGCCCTAGCTCAAGATCATCGCATCTCATGGTGCGCGGCAGGCGTACTGCTGTACCTCCTCAGCCTCCCCGAGAGCGCCAAGGCGTCCGTGCGCGCCCTCGCGGGCAAGCGGACGGAGGGGCGGGCCCGGATCGCCCAGGCGTTGCGTGACCTGGAGGCAGCCCGTTATCTGCGGCGGCTGGTCGTCAAGGTCCCCGAGACCGGCGAGTTCCGTACCGTCTACGAGGTCTTCGATCAGCCGTACGATTCGCCGGTCGCCGAGGGTGAACCGGAGAGTGGCCAGAACCGGGCCTCCGGCGACGGGGCGGCCCGCGCGTCGGGCCCGAAACCTTCGGTTTCCAGTACCTCTCTTCAAGAACCACCTACCTTGCGCGACGCGAAGCGCCCCGCCCCGGTCGGGGCGGTGGCCCCGGGCGGGAAGGTGCCCCCGCCTCGCAAGGCGCCCCCGTCCAGGCGGGCGGCTGAGGTTCCCGTGGAGCAGTCCGTGGCTGCACCCGGCCAGGACGACGCGCGGCACGGGAGGGCGGCCCGTTTCCTCCACACGCTGGGCCATGTCGCTCCCGGCCTGTCGCTGGGCATCGCGGAGGCGTTGAAGCTGGCGCCGCTGGTCGTGGACTGCTGGGACAAGGGGGTGAGCGAGTCCGCGTTGCGCAGGTCGCTGACGAGCGGGCTGCCGGAGGACGTGTACTCGGCGCCGGGGCTGCTGGCCAGCCGTCTGTCCCGTAAGTCCGCGGGGAAGACGGCGGCCGTGCCCGTACGCCGCTCCGAGCCCCGGCTGTCCGCCGCGTGCGAGGGCTGCTCGGCGCGGCTGCCACGGCCAGGCCGCTGCAAGGCCTGCGCGGGCGAGGCGGTGCGCTGGGGCGACGTACTCCAGCTGGGAGGGCCGGCAGGGCTGACGGCCGAACCGTCGTAGTAGCCCCCCTCGCCCGCCCTACCGCGTGTACGTGGACGTGACGCCGTCCGAGGCGGTGCGCAGGAGGGAGCCGTCCGACTGGAGCGCGAGGGTCGAGCTCTTGCCGGGTGCGCAGGAGGCCGCGGGGCCGCTGACGACGCGGGACGCGGAGAGGTGCAGCGGGCCCGAGGCGCCGGGATCGGACACCAGGTGGGCAGCGAACTGGCAGCTGAAGCTGTCCCCGTTCACGGACAGCGAGAACACGGTGTCACCGACTCCGCCCTCCCTGAGGGTGAGGGCGTACGGGGACCCCTTGATGTAGCTGTGCCAGGTGCCGAGGAACCGGGCGGGGACGGTGCCGTCGCCGGAGTCTGAGCTGGGGGTGTCGGAGTTCCGGTCCGGCTCGTCCGAGGGCGGGCCATCGGACGACGGCGTGTCCGAACCGCCCTGCTCGGTAGGGGATTTGGCGTCGGTGTTCGGGGAACTCCCGCTGCTTGTGCTGCCTTTGCTCTCGCCGCCGCTGTTCATGAAGGCGTAGACCGCGCCGCCGGAGCCGATGGCCACTATCAGCGCGACCGCGACCAGGGCGAGGGTCGACCGCTTGGAACGGTCCGGCGGCCGGGGAGGCTGAGGGCCGCCGGGCTCGGGGTAGGCGTAGGCCCCGGGCGGGGTGGGGAACCCGTAACCGCCGAACTGGCCGGGCTGGTTCTGCTGGTTGGGGTAGCCGTAACCGGCTGGGGGCAGTGCGGGGAGTGGGGTCTGCGGGATGTGGGGCGTGTACGAGTGGGGAGGGCCGTGCGGGGTGCCGGGGGCGGGCGGGGCGTCGGGGCTGCTGCCGGTGCCTTCCGTGGTGCTTCCGGTGCCTCCCGTGCCTCCTGTGCCTCCCGTGCTTCCGGCCGGGGGTGTGGTCTGGGACGGGACGACGTACGTGGGCATGGCGTGCATGCCGTTGGGGGTGGAGGAGTGGTGCGGGGTGCCGGGGGGCGGGGGAGTGCGGACGGCCTCGGTGGGCGTGTGGGAGGCGGGGGGCTGGGGCGGCTGCTGGGGCGAGGGGTCTTCGCCGGAGCGGGATGCGGGTGCGTCGGACGGCGCGGACTTGCCGGGTGCGGCCGGGGAAGGCGCGGCGGACGCGGCGGCTCCGGCTGCGACCCCGGCTGCGGCGGCTGCGGGCTTGGGGACGGGCCCTGGCCCGGCCACCCCGGGCCCCTGCCCGTGCCCCGGCCCGTGACCCAGTCCCGGTCCGGGAACGGCATCGGTGGCGAAGGAGGTGGTGGGGTTCTCCAGGTCGAGCAACTGGACCGCGTGAATGCCCAGTTGGGCCACCAGGGAGGCGGGCAGCCAGGGATCGCCGGGGGTGGGACCCGGGCCCGTGCGGGTGCGGAGCTGCGCGAGGGTGGGGCGGGCCTCCGGCGGTTTCTGGAGGCAGTCGCGGATCAGGTCGTGCAGGCTCTCGGGCACGTCGGTGAGGTCCGGCGGCTCCTGGGCGATGCGGAACATCATCGCGTGCACGCCACTGTGCGACGTACCGAAGGGAAGCCTGCCGGTGGCCGCGTACGCGAGGACCGAGCCGAGGCAGAAGACGTCGCAGGCGGCGGTCACGCGCTCACCGCGCACCTGCTCGGGGGCCATGAAACCGGGCGAGCCGACCAGTGCGCCGGTGCGGGTCAGGCCGCTGTCGGTGACCGTGACGAGGGCGCGGGCGATGCCGAAGTCGATGACCCGGGGGCCGTCGATGGTGACCAGGACGTTGGAGGGCTTGAGGTCGCGGTGGATCAGGCCCGCCGCGTGAATGTCCTGGAGGGCGTGGGTGAGGCCGGCCGCGAGCACGAGGACCGAGCGTTCGGGGAGGGGGCCGTGGCCGCCGGAGACCACCTGCTGGAGAGTGGGCCCGGCGACGTAACCGGTGGCGACCCAGGGGATGTCGGCATCGGTGTCGGCGTCGAGGACGGGCGCGGTCCACCGGCCGCCGACGCGTCGGGCGGCGTGAACCTCCTGCCGGAAGCGGCTGCGGAACTCCTCCTGCTCGGCGAGCTCGCGCCGGACCAGCTTGACGGCGACGGTGCGGCCCCGGTCGGAGCGGGCGAGATAGACCTGGCCCATCCCGCCTGCGCCGAGGCGGGCCAACAGGCGGTAGGCGCCAATGCGTTGGGGGTCCGAGGGCCCCAGCTTCTCCATGGCCATGACTGTGGTGCCACCCTCCCCCGATGTGACAGCGATGGCCCCGAGTTTAGTGCCGTTGTACGACGAAGGAGTCAGCCGATCGCTACCGTTCCGTCACTGAGGGGAACGAATCGGGGACCGTGGCCATGGCTGCGGAGAGGCGTTCGATTACGCGGACGGTCTCGGCGAAGCCCTCCTCGCCCAGTTCCGTGCGCAGCCGTTCGGCGAGGGCGGCGTGGGAGGGGTCGAGGCGGCGGACGGCCTCGGCGCCGTCGGGGGTGATGCGCAGGAGCTTGGCGCGGCGGTGCGCCGGGTTGTCGGCGTACTCGGCGAGCCCCTTGGTGACGAGGAGGTCCGCGATGCGCTGCACGCTCTGGCGGGTGATGCCCATGGTGCGGGCGATGGAGGCGACGGGGGCCGGGGCGCGGTTGACCGCCCCCAGCACCTGCCACCAGGCGGCGGTGAGCCCCACCTCGCGGGCCATCCGGTCGGAGACGGCGATGAACTGGCCGTTGAGGTGGAAGACGCCGAGGGCGGTACGGGTGAGGAGCTGCTGGGGGTCCGTGCCTTCGGGGCTTGCGGTGGGGGAATCGGTCACGAGGCCAGGATCTCGTACGCCGAGGGGTCGGAGTCGTGGAAGAGCCGGTACCAGGCGTCCAGCTTCTGTGGCGGGAACACGTCGAGGCGGCGCAGGATCTCGCGGGCGAAGGCCTCGGGCTGGGTGCTGTTGGCGGTGATCAGGTCGCCGTCGGTGAGGGCGTCGGTGTCGACGTAGTGGGCGGAGCCCTTGTAGCCGGTGGCGTCCAGGTAGAAGGACACGTTGCTGGTGTGGGGGCGGTCGTCGAGCAGCCCTTCGCGGGCGAGCCCGGCGGTGGCACCGCAGATGGCGGCGACGGGGATGCCGGCGGAGAGGAAGGTGCGGGCGGTGGCGGCGAACGGTGCCAGCTCGTCGCCCGTGTCCCAGAGCTCGCTGCCGGTGAGGATGAGGACGGCGCTGTCGTCGGGGCGCAGGTCGCCGAGCACCATGTCCGGGAGTACGCGGAGGCCGCCCTTGGTGGTGACGGGGGCGTCGGTGAGGGCCACCGTACGGACGGTGTAGCCGTGGTCGGTGAGCTCGGCGGTGATGTGGCCGGACTCCCAGTCGGCGTAGGAGTCGTAGACGGCGAGGTGCACGGTCTTGCGGGACATGGGGTGTCTCCTCTGGATCGTGGCGATCGGCCTTTGGGGCGATGACAGAATGCTGTCATTGAGACAGTGTGCTGTCAATGGGTTTGGGTCACTGTGCGGCTCCGCCGCGTGGGGCTGTATCGCTGTGCGGCTCCGCCGCGTGGGCGCGGCCAGCTGCGGGTGCGCCCTTCAGGGGCGCGGGGCTGTGTCTTTGTGCGGCTCCGCCGCGTGGGCGCGGCCAGCTGCGGGTGCGCCCTTCAGGGGCGCGGGGAACTGCGCGGCCAGCCACGTATGAGCCGCACACCCCTCCCACCCTGGCCGGGCTGCCACCCAGGGGTCCGGGGCGGAGCCCCCCGCGCGGCGGAGCCGCAAAGTGTCACAGTCGGGAAGGGGCGGGGTGGGGTGAGGCTCCGCGCAGCGGACCACTCCTGGTGCGGAGCGGAACCTTCACGGCGGAGCCGGGGTGGGGCGGGGCCCGAGGGTGCGGCTCCGCCGGGGGCCGCCCCCTTGCCCGCCCGTCCCGCCCCCGGGGGGCGGCCCCGTCGCCCAAGCGGGCTGGGGGGGGGAGGGTCGGGCTACCCCGCCGCCCAGGGGGGGCGGGGTGACCCGGGCGGCCCCGTCGCCCAAGCGGACTGGGGGGTGTCTCTATGTCCTTCGTCAAGGACGTGGTGCCGGGTGTGGGGGCTGTTTGAGGTGGTTATGCGGCGAGGGTGATGGTGGGTGTTCTGG
>NZ_JBHXRV010000049.1:58078-66332 GCF_042716745.1 Streptomyces sp. NPDC058663 | reverse complement strand
CCGCCCCCCGGGGGCGGAACGGGCGGGCAAGGGGGCGGCCCCCCGGCGGAGCCGCACCCTGTGTCCCGCCCGCCCCCGGCGGAGCCGCACCCCTTGGGCCCCGCCCCACCCCGACCCCCCCACTCCACCCCTTCTCGCACCCCGCCACCCCCGAGACCCGCCCGCCGCCCGCCCAAGGGCCCGGCCCCGCCCCGTACCGTGACCGCCATGACCCCCCTCGGCCGCACCGACCTCAGCCGCCCCCGGTCCTGGCTGCGCGCCCACCCCCTCCTCGCCGAGGCCCTGCTCGCCACCGCCGTCCTCGCGTGCATGATCACCGGCCTTTTCGCCGAACCGCACGACGGCAGACCGGGTCCCTCCTTCGGCAATCGCACCCCCGGCGCCGGAGTCATCGCCCTCGCGGTGGCGGCCGCCGCCGCTCTCGTGTTCCGCCGCCGCCGGCCCCTGCTCGTCCTGGGCGTGACCTGTGCAGTCACCGTCATCGGCTTCGCCCTCGCGCCCTCGGACCTGCCCAAGCCACTCGCCGTGAGCGCCGTCGTCGCGCTGTACACCGTCGCCGCCCGCACCGACCGCCCCACCACCTGGCGCATCGGCCTGCTCACGATGGCCGGGCTCACCGGTGCCGCGATGTGCTTCAGCGCCAGGCCGTGGTACGCGCAGGAGAGCCTGGGAATGATCGCCTGGACGGGGGTCGGCGCCTGCGCGGGCGACGCGGTCCGCTCCCGCCGCGCGTTCATCCAGGCCATGAGGGAGCGGGCGGAGCGGGCCGAGCGCACCCGCGAGGAGGAGGCCCGCAGAAGGGTGGCGGAGGAACGGCTGCGGATCGCCCGCGACCTGCACGACGTCGTCGCGCACCACATCGCCCTGGTGAACGTGCAGGCGGGGGTCGCCGCGCACGTCATGGACAAGCGCCCCGACCAGGCGAAGGAAGCACTCGCCCACGTCCGCGAGGCCTCCCGCTCCGCGCTGAACGAACTCCGTGCCACCGTGGGCCTGCTGCGCCAGTCGGGCGAGCCGCAGGCCCCCACGGAGCCCGCCCCCGGCCTCGCCGTCCTCGACGGGCTCCTCGACACCTTCCGCAACGCCGGGCTGCCGGTCTCCCTCGCCCGCACCGACGACGAGGACCTGCCCCCGTCCGTCGACCTGGCCGCGTACCGGATCATCCAGGAGGCCCTCACCAACGTCCGCAAGCACGCGGGTGCCGGCGCGAAGGCCGAGGTCAGTGTCGTCCGCGTCGGTACGACGGTGGAGGTCACGGTCCTCGACAACGGCACGGCGGATCCCCGAACCGGCACCGGCACCGGCACCGGCACCGGCACCGGCAACGGCACCGGAACCGGCACCGGAACCGGAACCGGCAGCCGGGACAGCGCCGCCGGGCCGGGATCCCGCGACGACGCACCAGAATCCCCTCACGACGGGCCCGGCTTCGGCGGCCACGGCCTGGTCGGCATGCGGGAGCGCGTCACCGCCCTCGGCGGCTCCCTCACCGCGGCCCCCCGCCCCGGCGGCGGCTTCCGCGTCCATGCGATCCTGCCCGACACGGCCCGTACGGCCGGCTCTTCGCCCCGTACGGCCTCGAAGGCCGTCACCGGGACCGGCCAGGGGAAGGACGAAGACGTATGACGAGTGAGCCGCCCGCCCCTTCGGAAGCCGTGCCGCTGCCGCCGATCAAGGTGCTCCTCGCCGACGACCAGGCCCTGCTGCGCAGCGCCTTTCGCGTCCTGGTCGACTCCGAGGCGGACATGACGGTCGTCGGCGAGGCCGCCGACGGCGCCGAGGCCGTCGAACTGGCCCGCAGCACCCGCCCCGACGTCGTACTGATGGACATCCGGATGCCCGGCACCGACGGCCTCACCGCCACCCGGGCGATCGGCGCCGACCCCGGCCTCACCGGGGTGCACGTGGTGATGCTGACGACCTTCGAGGTCGACGAGTACGTGGTCGAGTCGATCCGGGCGGGCGCCTCCGGCTTCCTCGGCAAGGGCGCCGAGCCCGACGAACTCCTCAACGCCATCCGGATCGCGGCCGGCGGAGAGGCGCTGCTGTCGCCCGCCGCGACCAAGGGCCTGATCGCCACCTTCCTCCAGCAGGGCGACGCCCCGGGCCTGGGGCCCGCCGCCGACGGCGCCCACGCGGCGCGCCTCGCCGCCCTCACCGTCCGCGAACGCGAGGTACTGGTCCAGGTCGCGGGCGGCAACTCCAACGACGAGATCGCCGGACTCCTCGCGGTCAGCCCGCTGACCGTCAAGACCCATGTCAACCGCGCGATGGCGAAGCTGGGAGCCCGCGACCGGGCACAACTGGTGGTATTCGCGTACGAATCGGGCCTGGTACGTCCCCGGGTGGAGTGACGGCGTACCCCCGCGTACTCCAGCTGCGGTACGTGCGCGGCGGAAAGGGGACCTGGGAGCGAGGGATCGGCGTCGGGCGATGGCCGATCGTATGAGAGGACGGCCGAGCCCCGCAGGAGGGGCCGCTGCGTCCGCCTGCCTCGCTCGCCACGGAAGAGAGACCCCACCCATGTCCTGGCTGTCCAGATTCAGCCTCGCCCAGCGGGCCCTGATCGGGCTGATATCGCTCGTCGCGCTGGTGTTCGGCGCGATCGCGATCCCGCAGCTCAAGCAGCAGCTGCTGCCCACCATCGAGCTCCCGATGGTGTCCGTGATCGCCCCGTACCAGGGCGCGTCCCCCGACGTGGTCGAGAAGCAGGTCGTCGAACCGCTGGAGTCCTCCCTCAAGGCCGTCGACGGACTCGAGTCCGTCACCTCGACGGCCAGCGAGGGCAACGCGCTGATCATGGCGCAGTTCGACTACGGCGACGAGGGCTCCAAGCAGCTCGTGGCCGACGTCCAGCAGGCGGTGAACCGGGCCCGCGCGATGCTCCCCAAGGACGTCGACCCGCAGGTCGTGGCCGGTTCCACGGACGACATCCCGACCGTGGTGCTCGCCGTCACCTCGCCCAAGGACCAGCAGGCGCTCGCGGGCCTGTTGGAGGACAGTGTGGTCCCCGAGCTGGAGAAGATCGAGGGCGTCGGCACGGTCACCGTGGCCGGGGTCCGCGACCTCCAGGTCGCCGTCACCCCCGACGACGCCAAGCTGGCGGCCGCCGGACTCAACGCCATGACCCTCGCGCAGGCGCTCCAGGCGGGCGGCGCCTCCGTCCCGGCCGGATCCTTCGCCGAGGGCGGCCAGAGCCGCACCGTGCAGGTCGGCGGCGCGTTCACCTCGCTGCAGCAGATCGCGGACCTGCGCGTCGCGGCCCCGCCCACGCCGGGTGCGCAGACCCCGCCGAAGCCGGTCAGGCTCGGTGACGTCGCCAAGGTCGAGGAGAAGCCCGCGACGGCGACCTCCCTGACCCGTACCAACGGAAAGCCCAGCCTCTCCCTGTCGATCACGATGGACAAGGACGGCAGCGCCGTCGCCATCTCGGACGCGGTCAAGGACAAGACCGACGACCTGAGCGCCGGCCTCGGCGCGGGCGCGAAGATCACGACCGTCTTCGACCAGGGCCCCGGCGTCTCCAAGTCGATCTCCGGCCTGACCACCGAGGGCGCCCTCGGCCTGGTCTTCGCCGTCGTGATCATCCTGGTGTTCCTGGCGTCGATCCGCTCGACCCTGGTCACCGCGATCTCCATCCCGCTCTCGGTCGTCCTCGCGCTGATCGTGCTGTGGACCCGCGACCTGTCGCTCAACGTGCTCACCCTGGGCGCGCTGACCATCGCCATCGGCCGGGTCGTCGACGACTCGATCGTGGTCCTGGAGAACATCAAGCGCCACCTCGGCTACGGCGAGGAGCGGCACTCCGCGATCGTCACCGCGGTCAAGGAAGTGGCCGGCGCGGTCACCTCCTCCACCCTCACCACGGTCGCCGTCTTCCTCCCGATCGGTCTGGTCGGCGGCATGGTGGGCCAGCTCTTCGGCTCGTTCTCCATCACCGTGACGGCGGCCCTCCTGGCGTCGCTGCTGGTCTCACTGACCGTCGTGCCGGTCTTCTCGTACTGGTTCCTGCGCGCGCCCAAGGGTTCGGAGGGCGTCGACCCGGCCGAGCTGCGCCGCAAGGCGGAGGAGAAGGAGGCGGGGAGCAGGCTCCAGAAGACGTACGTCCCGGTGCTGCGCTTCGCCACCCGGCGCCGCTTCACCAGCCTGGCCATCGCCGTCGTCGTCCTGCTCGGCACGTTGGCCATGGCACCGCTGCTCAAGACGAACTTCTTCGACCAGGGCGAGCAGGACACCCTCGCGCTCACCCAGAAGCTCGAACCGGGCACCAGCCTGGCGGAGACCGACAAGGCCGCCGCGAAGGTCGAGAAGGTCCTCGACTCGATCGACTCCGTCAAGGACTACCAGGTCACCATCGGCTCCTCCGGATTCGCGGCCGCCTTCGGCGGCGGGTCCGGCGCGAACCAGGCCTCGTACCAGCTGACCCTGAACGACGCCAAGGACGGCGAGAAGACCACCGCGCGCATCGAGTCCGAGCTGAAGAAGCTCGACGGCATCGGCCAGACCAAGGTCGGCGCGGGCGGCGGCATGGGCGGCCAGGACCTGTCCGTGGTCGTCAAGGCCGGTGACGCAGGTGTGCTGAAGGCCGCCTCCGAGCAGGTCCGCACCGCCGTGGCGGGCATCAAGAACGTCACCGACGTCCAGAGCGACCTCGCCCAGTCGGTGCCCCGCATCTCCGTGAAGGCCACCCCGAAGGCCGCCGAGGCGGGCTTCGGTGACGCCGCTCTCGGCGGTGCCGTCGCCCAGGCGGTGCGCGGCACCAACGCCGGCAAGGCGATGCTGAACGCCACCGAGCGGGACATCGTCATCACCTCGGCCAACCCGGCCACCACCCTCGCCGAGCTGAAGAACCTCCCGCTCGGCCCGGTCAGGCTCGGCCAGATCGCCGACGTCGCGCTGGTGGACGGACCGGTCTCGATGACCCGGATCGACGGCGCGCGCGCCGCCACGGTCACCGCCAAGCCGGTCGGCGAGGACACCGGTGCGGTCTCCGCCGCACTCACCACGAAGATCAACGAGCTCAAGGACGAGCTGCCGAAGGGTACGTCGGTCGAGATCGGCGGCGTCTCCTCGGACATGGACGAGACGTTCGTGAAGCTCTTCCTGGCGATGTTCGCGGCCGTCGCGATCGTCTTCCTGCTGCTGGTCGCGACCTTCCGGTCGCTGATCCAGCCGCTGATCCTGCTGGTGTCGATCCCGTTCGCGGCGACCGGCGCGATCGGTCTGCTGCTCGCCACCGGCACCCCGATGGGCGTCCCGGCGATGATCGGCATGCTGATGCTCATCGGCATCGTGGTCACCAACGCGATCGTGCTGATCGACCTCATCAACCAGTACCGGGCGCAGGGCATGGGCGTCGTCGAAGCCGTCGTCGAGGGCGGGCGCCACCGGCTGCGGCCGATCCTCATGACGGCCCTGGCGACGATCTTCGCGCTGCTGCCGATGGCACTGGGCATCACCGGGGAGGGCGGCTTCATCTCCAAGCCGCTCGCCATCGTGGTGATCGGCGGCCTGATCACGTCGACCCTGCTGACCCTGCTGCTGGTCCCGACCCTCTACGCCATGGTGGAGCTCCGCAAGGAGCGCCGTGCGGCGAAGAAGGCCGCCAAGCGGGAGGCCAAGGCGGCTCCCGCGCCGACCAGCGACGACCGCGAGCCCGCGGGCGTCTGACCCGGACGTCAGTACACGTGAGTAAGGGGCGCCCTCCTGGAGGGCGCCCCTTACTCACGTCTTCGTGCGTGCGTGCCGTGCCGCGGTGCGGGCGCGCGGCGCCGTCAGGCCGTCGGGTCCTGCGGGATCGCGTGCACCTCGACCGGGTCGTTGCCCGGCTTGCCGCCGGGGCCGGGACAGGCGGAGGCACGGGCGGCGATCTCGTACGCCCGCTCCTCACTGGCGACGTCGACCACCCAGTACCCGGCGAGGATCTGGCCCTTCACGGCCTGTCCCTCGGTGACCTCGGGGCTGCCGTCGGCCCCGGCCCGGACCGTCCGGGCCAGGGACGGGCCGCCGAGCCCGCGTGCCTCGACCATCTCGCCGGCCGAGGTCAACTCGTCGTTGAGGGTGTTCATGTGGGCGAACATCGCCTGCATGTCGTCCTGCGAGAAGGACGACATCATGGTGTCCCAGCTGTCGGCGTCCACATTCATCTGGATCATGTACAGCATGTGCCTGCGCTCCTCGGGCCGAGTGGTTTCCTGCGTGCTGAAGGGTGGACCGTCCCCCGCAGCAAAACTCATCGGCCGCGCGGCCGCTATGGAAGCGCTGCCGCCACGGAAGCGCTGCCGCCACGGAAGCGCGGCCGCCACGGAAGCGCGGCCGCCACGGAAGCGCGGCGGCTACGGGAGGGCGAGCATCCGCTCCAGTGCCAGCTTCGCGAAGCTCTCCGTCTCCCGGTCGACCTCGATCCGGTTCACCAGGGTGCCCTCCGCCAGCGACTCCAGGGTCCACACCAGGTGGGGGAGGTCGATGCGGTTCATGGTCGAGCAGAAGCAGACCGTCTTGTCGAGGAAGACGACCTCCTTGTCCGGGTGCGCGTTCGCCAGGCGCCGTACGAGGTTCAGCTCGGTGCCGATGGCCCACTTGGAGCCTGCCGGGGCCGCGTCCAGGGCCTTGATGATGTACTCCGTCGAGCCGACCTCGTCGGCCGCCGCGACCACCTCGTGCTTGCACTCCGGGTGCACCAGGACCCGGACGCCGGGAATCCGCGCGCGGACGTCCTCCACCGACTCCAGCGAGAACCGGCCGTGCACCGAGCAGTGCCCGCGCCACAGGATCATCTTGGCGTTCCGCAGCTCCTCGGCCGTCAGCCCGCCGTTCGGCTTGTGCGGGTTGTACAGGACGCAGTCGTCCAGGGACATCCCCATGTCGCGGACCGCGGTGTTGCGCCCCAGGTGCTGGTCGGGCAGGAAGAGGACCTGCTCGCCCTGCTCGAAGGCCCAGTCCAGCGCGCGCTTGGCGTTGGAGGAGGTGCAGATGGTGCCGCCGTGCTTGCCGGTGAAGGCCTTGATGTCGGCGGAGGAGTTCATGTACGAGACCGGAACCACGCGGTCCGCTATTCCGGCGTCGGTGAGTACGTCCCAGCACTCGGCGACCTGCTCGGCGGTGGCCATGTCGGCCATCGAGCAGCCCGCCGCCAGGTCCGGCAGCACGACCTTCTGGTCGTTGCCGGTGAGGATGTCGGCAGACTCGGCCATGAAGTGCACGCCGCAGAAGATGATGTACTCCGCCTCCGGCTTGGCGGCGGCGTCCCGTGCGAGCTTGAAGGAGTCACCGGTGACGTCGGCGAACTGGATGACCTCGTCACGCTGGTAGTGGTGGCCGAGCACGAAGACCTTGTCCCCGAGCTTCTCCTTGGCCGCGCGGGCGCGCTCCACCAGGTCCGGGTCCGACGGCGAGGGCAGGTCACCGGGGCATTCGACGCCGCGCTCGCTCCTGGGGTCGGCCTCGCGGCCGAGCAGCAGCAGGGCGAGGGGCGTCGGCTGGACATCGAGGTCGACCTGGCGGGGCTGGGCGGTGGTCACGACACGCACCCTTTCTGTTTCTGCGATGCGAGGGGGCCCGTGGGAAGGACCAAGGGGTCTTTTCGTCGAAATGACGCTATCTATCATAACCGCTTCGCGTCAGTTTGACGATGCCGATCTCGTCGATGTGACGCATTCCTGGGTGCCCGCCCCTCGGGACCGTCGGCCCGTGCCCGCTGCGGGGGCGGTGTGCGAGCATGAAAGAACAAGGCACACGCTCTGGCCCGGAATGAATCCGCGGCCCCGCCGGTTGCAACCGTCGGCAAGCAGTCCGTACAACCCGGGAGAGATGTAGATGTCCGTTCAGGACGACAAGACCACCGTGAGCGACGGCATTCTCCTGTCCGACGCCGCCGCGGCCAAGGTGAAGGCCCTGCTCGACCAGGAAGGCCGTGACGACCTGGCGCTCCGCGTCGCCGTACAGCCCGGTGGCTGCTCGGGTCTGCGGTACCAGCTCTTCTTCGACGAGCGCTCGCTCGACGGCGACGTCCTCAAGGACTTCGACGGTGTGAAGGTCGTCACCGACCGGATGAGCGCCCCGTACCTGGGCGGCGCCTCCATCGACTTCGTCGACACCATCGAGAAGCAGGGCTTCACGATCGACAACCCGAACGCCACGGGCTCCTGCGCCTGCGGCGACTCGTTCAGCTAGGCGACTTCGGCCGGACGGCTCGTTCAGCGGGCCGTCGCGGCAGTACGGCGAAGGCGGTTGTCCCGGATTCCACATCCGGGAC
>NZ_JBHXRV010000049.1:0-58068 GCF_042716745.1 Streptomyces sp. NPDC058663 | reverse complement strand
GGCGCGTAGTTCAACCCTACGCGCACTCGCCCGGCGCCTTTCGGCCGGGGGGCCGCCGCCGCTAAGCGGCCAGGCGGTGTGACCCCAAATCCACACCGGTACACCCCCCCTTCGCCATGGGTGGGGCACGCGGCCGCCGGACCCCTGCGGGACCGCCGGTGGCAGCCGGAGCCCTGCGGTGCCGCTGGGGGAAGCGGGAGCCCTGGGCCGCTTCTTGCCCTGCGGCGGCGACTGAGCCCCGCGACCCCCGGCCGCTCAGCCCCTGGGGACTGCCTTGCCGTCCTCGCCGAGCACCCGCCGCCCGTCCAGCGGCTTCTCCAGGGTGACCGTCACGGTCTGCTTCTTCGCGAGGGCGATGCACACCCGCTTCGGGTCCGGGTTGCTCTCCACGATCCGCACCCGCACCGCGCCGTCCGACTCCACCGCCTTCGCCGCGTAGTCACTGCACACCCCGCCCCAGAAGCTGAGCGCCACCTTCCGGCCGTCCGCCCGGTACGACTCGATGTGCCGGTCCTGCGTCTTCGGCGGGTCCTGCGGCGGCGTGCTCACCGGCGGCTTCGGCGAGGTCAGGTACTTCGGGTCGACGGCCGGATACGTCACCGTGTACGGCTTCTCGCCGGTCGCCGGCCGCACCTCGAACAGCCAGGACGGCACCAGCATCTGCTGTCCGTCCGCGAACTGCACGGCCAGCGCGAACGTCGCCGAGGCGACGGTCACCGTCCGCGGCGGATCCTGTCGCGGCTCGCACGGCAGGATCCCGCCCTGCGGCGACCCGGGCGCGGTGTCCTCCACCACGGCCCCCTGCTTCTGCTCCTTGTGCGGTACGGGCGTGGCACAGCCCCCGATGTCCGGCAGCCTCGCCCCACCCGCCCTGTTGAGCAGGTCCAGCGCCTTCGCCGCGCCCACCACCGGGTAGTCCGCCCCCTTGGTGAGCCCCTTCAGATACCCGCTGCCGCCCGCCACCCGGCCGTCGGACCCGACCGGAATCCCGGTCGTCCAGCCGTACGTGGGCAACCCGCCGACCACCGGGTCCGCGTTGACCACCCGCGAGCCGCCCAGCACCTGGCCCGCGTCCAGCCGGGCATCCCGGAGCCCCAGCGCCTCCAGCACCGGCGCGGCGGCCTTCTTCGCCGCGGCCTCGTCGACCGGGCCACCCGCGGTGCACACCTTGCCCTGTGCGCAGCCGGTGCTCTCCCGCGGCCCCGGAGGGCGTGCGAACGTCCAGTTCCCTGGCGCCCTGCTGTTCACCCGCAACTGCGCACCGGAGCCGTCCGACACCTCCCCGGCCAGCCAGGAGCCGCCCTCCAGCCGCGGGGTGCCCGCTACGCCGAGCGCACGGGCCAGCCGGGCCACCTCGCTGGAGTCCACCGCGCCCTGGGCCCGGTGCACGGGAGCCGAAGCGGGCCCCTGCGGCAGATCCCCGGGCGCCCGGTAGACCACCCGGCCCCAGGGGCCGCCGCCATGCGGGTCGGGCTCACCGGGGGCGATGCCCGGCGGAGCGCTGCCGGTCGGCGAGGGCCGCGCGGCCCCGGCCTCCGTACCGCCGGAGCCACTGTCCGTGAAACCGTCCAGGGAGAGCAGCGGGGGAGTGCCCTGGGCGAGGGGCGCGCCGGGACCGGCGGCCCCGCCGCCGTCGCCCGCCGTGGCCGCCCAGTACGCGCTCCCCCCGCCGGCCAGCAGCACCGCGGCTGCCACCGAGGCGGCGGCCAGCGGAGAACGGTGCCGCCGGGGGGTGCGTTGCGTCTGCGGGTCGCTGCTCACCGGATCGCTCCTTCGCCTGGCGCCGGGCGGGCGCCTGATGCGGATGCCCCTTAACGGAAGACACCGGTGGGACGGAACGAGCGGGATTCCGGTTCCCGGCGCGCCCCCGTACGGTGCCGGGCTCAGGACCTGCGGCACCCGGCCCCGGCCCGAACGGCGCCGGGCCCAGGATCCGCGGCCCCGGGCTCCGGCCCGTACGGCGCCGGGCTCAGGCCCCGTACTCGGGCATCGTGCCCACCAGCCGGGCCGAGGCGGACGGCACCACCACACCGTGGATCAGCGAGGCCGGTACGCGTTCGGCGACGGCTGCGGGCACCGCCCAGTGCGGGACCATGCGCGCGCAGTCCCCCTGCATCCGCGCCCAGTCGCCTTCGGCGTCGGATCCTGCGGAAGCGAGAGGTCCGATCGTGATGCTGTGCTTGGGCATACGTGGAGCTCCTGTGCTCAAGGGGCCGCTGACGACGCGAAACCCCGGTCTCCTCGCACCGTATGCACCTGCGACCTCACGGAAAAAGCCCTACTATCGGGTAGTTTTGCCGCTTCGGCCGTTCGAGCGGGACCCGGTAGCTTGAGCTGTCGCATTGTTCTCGTCAGTCTTCCCACCGTCCCCACAGGGAGCAGCCCCGCCGTGCGTATCGCAGTCACCGGCTCCATCGCCACCGACCACCTCATGACCTTCCCCGGCCGTTTCGCCGACCAGCTGGTCGCGGAACAGCTGCACACGGTCTCCCTCTCCTTCCTGGTCGACAACCTCGACGTACGCAGGGGAGGAGTCGGCGCGAACATCTGCTTCGGCATGGGGCAGCTCGGCACCCGCCCCATCCTGGTCGGCGCAGCCGGCTCCGACTTCGACGAGTACCGCGCCTGGCTCGACCGGCACGGCGTGGACACCGACTCGGTCCGCATCTCCGAGGTGCTGCACACCGCGCGCTTCGTGTGCACCACCGACTCCGACCACAACCAGATCGGCTCCTTCTACACGGGCGCGATGAGCGAGGCCCGTCAGATCGAGCTGAAGGCCGTCGCCGACCGCGTCGGCGGCCTGGACCTGGTCCTGATCGGTGCGGACGACCCGGAGGCGATGCTCCGTCACACGGAGGAGTGCCGCTCCCGCTCCATCCCCTTCGCGGCGGACTTCTCGCAGCAGATCGCCCGGATGTCCGGCGACGACATCCGCACGCTGCTCGAAGGCGCGACCTACCTCTTCTCCAACGAGTACGAGAAGGGCCTCATCGAGTCGAAGACCGGCTGGACGGACGCAGAGATCCTCGCCAAGGTCGGCCACCGCGTCACCACGCTCGGCTCGCGCGGCGTACGGATCGAGAAGGTCGGCCTGGAGCCGATCGAGGTCGGCTGCCCGGAGGAGGACGCCAAGGTCGACCCGACCGGTGTCGGTGACGCGTTCCGGGCCGGGTTCCTGTCCGGCCTGGCGTGGGGCGTCAACCACGAGCGGGCGGCGCAGATCGGCTGCATGCTGGCGACGCTGGTGATCGAGACGCTCGGTACCCAGGAGTACACGCTGAGCCGGGCCCGCTTCATGGACCGGTTCACCAAGGCGTACGGGCACGAGGCGGCGGCGGAGGTCAGGGCGCACCTGAGCTGAGGCCGTGGGGTGGGCGGGGGCGGAGGGTTTCGGCCCCGCCGCCCCCGGGAGCGGGGGTTTGCCGCCCAAGGGGGCGGGGGCTATTGCGTTCTGCGGACCGTGTAGGCGGTGCCGGAGGCGTGGGGCTTCTCGCCCACGTACTCCTGGCCCCGCATTTCGCACCAGGCCGGGATGTCCAGGCGGGCGGCGACGTCGTCGGCCAGCACGGTCACCGTGCCGCCGAGCGGGACGTCGCCGATGACCTTCGCGAGCTCGATGACCGGGATCGGGCACCGCTTGCCGAGCGCGTCGACAGTCAGCGACGCGGCCCCGCCAGGACTGCCGGGGCCGGCCGCGCGCGGCGCCCCCAGCCGCTCCCGTACCTCCGCGACCGTCGCCGGCAGGACCGCAAGGAAGCGCTCCACGTCCTCCTCCTGCGTCCCCGGCGGCAGCGACACCCGTACGTTCCCCTCCGAGAGCACCCCCATCGCCCGCAGCACATGGCTCGGCGTCAGGGTGCTGCTCGTGCACGAGGAACCCGAGGACACCGAGAACCCGGCCCCGTCCAGGGCGTGCAGCAGGCTCTCCCCGTCCACGTAGAGACAGGAGAAGGTCACCAGGTGCGGCAGCCGCCGTTCCGGGTCCCCGACCACCTCCACGTCCGGCACCTGGGCCGCCACCCGCACCCGGATCCGCTCCACCCACTCCCGCATCCGCACCGCCAGGCCGTCCGCCTCCGCCCGCACCGCCCGCAGCGACGCCGCCGCCGCGACCACCGCCGGGAGGTTCACGAAACCGGGGGCGCGCCCCGCCTCCCGCTCGTCCACGGGACCCCGCGGCGCGAACCGCACTCCCTTCCTGACGGCGAGCAGGCCGACCCCGGGCGGCCCGCCCCATTTGTGTGCGCTCGCGGTCAGCAGCGACCAGTCGCCCGCGACCGGCCCCCAGCCCAGCGACTGCGCCGCGTCCACCAGCAGGGGCACACCCACCTCCCGGCACTGCTGTGCGACTTCCGCCACCGGCTGGAGGGTGCCGACCTCGTGGTTGGCGGACTGCAGGCACGCCAGAGCGGTGTCCGCGCGCAGGGCCCCGGCGAAGTCCGGAACCCCGACCGCCCCGGTCCGCCCCACCGGCACCTCGGTCACCGACCCGCCCTCGGCCTCGTGGACGGCGGCCGAATGGAGTACCGAGGAGTGCTCGACGGCGGAAAGCACCAGGTGGCGGCCGACACGCCGACGCGCCGCGAGGGCCCCGGCAATTCCGGTGTGCACCGAATGCGTTCCCGAAGGGGTGAAAACCAGCTCGTCGGGGCGGCAGCCCACGGCCTCTGCGGCTGCCTCCCTCGCCGCGTCCAGGAGCATCCTGGCCCGCCGCCCCTCCCGGTGGAGCCTGGCAGGATCGGCCCACCCCTCGTCCAGCGAGGCAAGCAGCGCCTGGCGGGCCACGGGGTGCAGGGGGGCGGCGGAAGCGGCGTCGAAGTAGGGCACCGGGCCACGCTAGCCGCCCGGCCCGCCGCGCTCCGTACCGCCATCGGGGGAGGCATCGTCAGAAGCCGGGCGGAGCCAGGGGTTCCGCCCGCGGCCGGCGGGGACACCACCCCTTCGGGGAGCACTGCGGCGCGTTGGGCACCCTCCCCGCGCGACCCCAAATAGCGTCCAGTAGGGTTTGGTCCGCATAAACATCCAAACCCCTGCCCGCGTCAGGGCCGGCGACCGACCGAGTTAACACGGCCGCAGCCAACTACACGCGCGGGCGAGACTCTCGGGAAGGCGCTACGTGAGTCCCAACGGCTCCGACCGCTCGTCGCGGCGCCCGATGCGGCGGAAGCTGCTCCAGGTGCTGACCGCGGGCGTGGTCCTGGCGACCGCCTCTGGTTGCTCGTACACATGGGAGGACTTCCCGCGACTGGGAATGCCCACCCCGGTGACGGAAGAGGCGCCGCGAATCCTCTCCCTCTGGCAGGGCTCGTGGGCGGCAGCGCTCGTCACGGGCGTGCTGGTGTGGGGCCTGATCCTGTGGAGCGTCATCTTCCACCGGCGCAGCCGCACCAAGGTCGAGGTACCTCCGCAGACCCGGTACAACATGCCCATCGAGGCCCTGTACACGGTCGCCCCGCTCATCATCGTCTCGGTGCTGTTCTACTTCACCGCCCGTGACGAGTCGAAGCTCCTGCATCTGGACGAAAAGCCGAAGCACACGATCAACGTGGTCGGCTACCAGTGGAGCTGGGGCTACAACTACGTCGAGGACGTGGACGGCAACGCCGCCACCGGTCCGAAGACGGACCCCAAGACCGGGCTGAAGGCCGGGGTTCCCAAGGAACTCGGCGTGATTCCGGACAAGTTCACCAAGCAGTTCCCGGACGGCGCCGAAGGCGTCTACGACTACGGCATCCCCGGCACCCGGAACCCGGAGAACGGGAACCCCGGCCCCACGCTGGTGCTGCCGAAGGGCGAGAAGGTCCGGTTCGTGCTGACGTCGCGCGACGTCATCCACTCCTTCTGGGTGGTGCCGTTCCTGATGAAGCAGGACGTCCTCCCGCAGCACACCAACGCCTTCGAGGTGACCCCCACCAAGGAGGGCATCTTCATGGGCAAGTGCGCCGAGCTCTGCGGAGTCGACCACTCCCGGATGCTCTTCAACGTCAAGGTGGTGTCCCCGGAGGCGTACCAGCAGCACCTCAAGGACCTGGCGAAGAAGGGCCAGACCGGATACATCCCCGCCGGTATTGAGCTGACCGAGGCGTCCAGGAATGCGGAGACGAACAAACTGTGAGCATCCTCAACGAACCCAAGGGTGCCGCGGCAGCTGTCGACTCGTACGAGAACGAGCTGCCCGTGCGGCGCAAGGAGCCGGGAAACATTGTGATCAAGTGGCTCACCACCACTGACCACAAGACCATCGGCTCGATGTACCTCATCACGTCGTTCGTGTTCTTCATCATCGGCGGACTGATGGCGCTCTTCATGCGCGCCGAGCTCGCTCGTCCCGGCACGCAGATCATGTCGAACGAGCAGTTCAACCAGGCCTTCACGATGCACGGCACGATCATGCTGCTGATGTTCGCGACGCCGCTGTTCGCCGGATTCGCGAACTGGATCATGCCGCTGCAGATCGGTGCGCCCGACGTGGCGTTCCCGCGGCTGAACATGTTCGCGTACTGGCTGTACCTCTTCGGCTCGATCATCGCGGTGGCCGGCTTCCTCACCCCGCAGGGTGCGGCCGACTTCGGCTGGTTCGCCTACTCCCCGCTGTCGGACGCGGTCCGCTCGCCGGGTGTCGGCGCCGACATGTGGATCATGGGTCTGGCCTTCTCCGGCTTCGGCACGATCCTCGGCTCGGTCAACTTCATCACCACGATCATCTGCATGCGCGCGCCCGGCATGACGATGTTCCGCATGCCGATCTTCACCTGGAACGTGCTGCTGACCGGTGTGCTGGTCCTGCTCGCCTTCCCGGTGCTGGCGGCCGCGCTGTTCGCCCTGGAGGCGGACCGGAAGTTCGGTGCCCACATCTTCGACGCGGCCAACGGCGGCGCGCTGCTGTGGCAACACCTCTTCTGGTTCTTCGGCCATCCAGAGGTGTACATCATCGCGTTGCCGTTCTTCGGAATCATTTCCGAAGTGATCCCGGTCTTCAGCCGCAAGCCGATGTTCGGCTACATCGGTCTGATCGCCGCGACCATCGCGATCGCCGGCCTCTCGGTCACCGTCTGGGCCCACCACATGTACGTGACGGGCGGCGTGCTGTTGCCGTTCTTCTCGTTCATGACATTCCTCATCGCGGTGCCCACCGGTGTGAAGTTCTTCAACTGGATCGGCACGATGTGGAAGGGCTCACTGTCCTTCGAGACACCGATGCTCTGGGCCGTCGGCTTCCTGATCACCTTCACCTTCGGTGGTCTGACCGGCGTCATCCTGGCCTCGCCCCCGATGGACTTCCACGTCTCCGACTCGTACTTCGTCGTCGCGCACTTCCACTACGTCATCTTCGGCACCGTGGTCTTCGCGATGTTCTCCGGCTTCCACTTCTGGTGGCCGAAGTTCACCGGCAAGATGCTGGACGAGCGGCTCGGCAAGATCACCTTCTGGACGCTGTTCGTGGGCTTCCACGGCACGTTCCTGGTGCAGCACTGGCTCGGTGCCGAGGGCATGGCGCGTCGTTACGCGGACTACCTCGACGCCGACGGCTTCACCGCGCTGAACACGATCTCGACCATCAGCTCCTTCCTGCTGGGTCTGTCGATGCTCCCGTTCTTCTACAACGTGTGGAAGACCGCGAAGTACGGCAAGAAGATCGAGGTCGACGACCCGTGGGGCTACGGCCGCTCCCTGGAGTGGGCCACGTCCTGCCCGCCGCCGCGGCACAACTTCCTCACGCTGCCGCGCATCCGGTCCGAATCCCCGGCGTTCGACCTGCACCACCCGGAGATCTCGGCCATCGACCAGCTCGAGAACCACCGTGACAACGGCATCGAGCAGCTCGCCCTCAGCGCGAAGGAGACGGGCAAGTGAAGATCCAAGGCTGGCTGTTCATCTGGCTGAGCGTTTTCATCCTGATCATGGCCGGCGTCTACGGCGTCTGGTCCAAGGAGCCCGCGGGCACCACGGCGCTGGTCCTGGCCTTCGGACTGAGCCTGATGATCGGCTTCTACCTGGCCTTCACGGCCAAGCGGGTCGACTCGATGGCCCAGGACAACAAGCAGGCCGACGTCGCGGACGAGGCCGGCGAGCTGGGCTTCTTCGCCCCGCACAGCTGGCAGCCGCTCTCGCTGGCCATCGGCGGTGCCTTCGCCTTCCTCGCGGTCGCGATGGGCTGGTGGCTGCTGTTCTTCTCGCTGCCGCTGATCCTGGTCGGCCTGTTCGGCTGGGTCTTCGAGTTCTACCGCGGTGAGAACCGCACCCAGTAGGACCGCAGCACCCCCGGGAACCAGCCGTACGGCGGTAATCCGACGAGGGGCCCCCTCACCTGACGTCGCTCAGGTGGCGGGGCCCCTCATTCGTTTGCAGTCACTTGCCGGCGTCCAGCGCGCTCGAACTGACGATGCTTCATATCGTGTGATCATGAGCTACGCACCCCGAAGTTGGACGGTCCTGAGCTGCGCCCTGCTGGTCGCCTCCCTCGGGGCGGGGCTGACCGCCTGCGGCGGACCCGAGGGCAACCCGCTCTCCGCCAAGCCGTACGACGCGGCGCGGCAGATCACCTTCAACGGCCGGCCGGGCAGCACCGACGCCGACCCGGAGAAGCCCCTCGAAGTGCGGATCTCCGGCGAGGAGGCCCGGATCACCGACGTCATCGCCGCGGACGCCGCAGGGCGCCAGGTGGCGGGCGAACTCTCCGCCGACGGGTCCCGCTGGCACTCCACCGCTCCGCTGGCCGCAGGAGCCGACTACGCGGTCCGGGTCGCCACCGAGGACAGGGAGGGCGCCCCGGGAGTGCGCAGGCTCCACTTCCGCACCGCGGTCGGCAAGAAGAAGCTGAAGGTCACCTTCGGCCCCGGGGCGGGCACCTACGGCGTCGGCCAGCCCCTCACCGCCGAACTGAGCCAGAAGGTCAAGGACCCGCGCGCCAGGGCCGTCGTGGAGCGCGCACTCAAGGTCGAGTCCAAGCCCGCGGTGGAGGGCTCCTGGTACTGGGTGGACGACAACTTCCTGCACTTCAGGCCGCGCGAGTACTGGCCCGCACACGCCACGATCAAGGCCCACAGCACCCTGGAGGGCATCAAGGTCGCCAAGGACCTGTACGGGGCCGCATCGACGCCCCTGAAGCTGCGTACGGGCGACCGGGTCGAGGCCGTCACCGACGCCTCGTCGCACTACATGACGGTCAAGCGCAACGGAGAAGTGATCAACACCATTCCGGTGACCACGGGCAAGCCCGGCTACTCCACCCGCAACGGCGTCAAGGTCGTGCTGGGCAAGGAGTACTTCGTACGGATGCGCGGCACCAGCATCGGAATCCCGCGCGGCACCAGCGACTCGTACGACCTGCCCGTGTACTACGCGACCCGGGTCACCTGGAGCGGCGAGTACGTGCACGCGGCCCCCTGGTCCGTCGGCTCACAGGGGTACGCCAACGTCAGCCACGGCTGCACGGGCATGTCCACCGGCAACGCCAGCTGGTTCTTCGAGACCGTCCGCCAGGGCGACATCGTCAAGGTCGTCGGCAGCTGGGGGGACACCATGGACCCCTTCGGCAACGGCTTCGGCGACTGGAACATGCCCTGGGAGAAGTGGCGCAAGGGCAGCGCCCTGCTCGCCTCGACCGAGCAGCAGCGCGACCGCGTCCACACCCCCCGCCTGCGCCCCCAGGTCTGAGCGGCGGACGCGGGGGAGCGGGGGCGGCGGCGGGTGGCGTCAGGCCCGTACGGACGCGGAGCCGTCGCCGAGCCGGGCGCGCAGCAGCGCGGCCAGCGAGGCGGCGAACTCCACCGGGTCGACGGGCAGCGTCACCGCCGCCTCCGCGCGGCTCCAGGTGGCCAGCCAGGCGTCCTGCGGACGCCCCATCAGGAGCAGCACGGGCGGGCAGTCGAAGATCTCGTCCTTGATCTGCCGGCAGACGCCCATGCCGCCGGCCGGGACGCTCTCGCCGTCCAGCACGCACACGTCGATGCCGCCGGCGTCCAGCGCCTTCAGGACGGCGGGCAGGGTGGCGCACTCCAGGAACTCGACCGGCGGTACGTCGGCGGCCGGCCTGCGTCCGGAGGCCAGGCGCACCTGCTCACGCGTGTGGGCGTTGTCGCTGTAGACCAGCACCGTTGCGGTCGGCTGCTGCATTGTTCCTCCGTGACGTCCGGTTGCGCGGTGTTCTCGGGGTTCTCAGGGCTCTGCAGCGGGCTCCACTGGCTCGCTCCGATGCGCGGATGCTACTCCGTCCCACACCCCGTCAACACCGGTTCGCACGGTCCTTCGATGGGCTGTTCGGGCAGGACACACCCCCTTGACACTCCGAACGGCACCCCCCGGGGTGAGGGCGGGATAAGCGACCGACATAATGTCGGTCGTGGCGACAGCAACGACAGTAGATACCGGGCACGCGCACCCGTCGGTCAATCGGCCGAACCTCACCAGCGTCGGAACCATCATCTGGCTGAGTTCCGAGCTGATGTTCTTCGCGGCCCTCTTCGCGATGTACTTCACCCTGCGATCGGTGACGGGTCCCGAGTTCTGGGCGGAAAAGGCTTCGGCCTTGGACTTCCCGTTCTCGTTGACCAATACCTCGATCCTGGTGCTCTCCTCCCTCACCTGTCAGCTCGGCGTATTCGCCGCCGAGCGGGGCGATGTGAAGAAGCTCAGGACGTGGTTCATCATCACGTTCGTGATGGGTGCGATCTTCATCGGCGGTCAGGTGTACGAGTACACCGCACTGGTCAAGCACGAGGGCCTCTCGCTCTCGTCCGACCCGTACGGTTCGGTGTTCTACCTGACGACCGGCTTCCACGGACTGCATGTGACGGGCGGACTCATCGCCTTCCTGCTGGTCCTGGGCCGGACGTACGCCGCCAAGAGGTTCACCCACGAGCAGGCGACAGCCGCCATCGTCGTGTCCTATTACTGGCACTTCGTCGATGTCGTCTGGATCGGCCTGTTCGCCACGATCTACATGATCAAGTAATCCGGGCCCGCCAGAACAGGGCCCGAGCCCGCAACCGTCCCGCATCGACGCAGAAGATCCTGACACCGGGGTAATCCGTGAAAAAGCTCTCCGCACGACGACGCCATCCGCTGGCGGCGGTCGTCGTCCTACTCTTCGCGCTGGCGGCCACTGGGGGGCTGTACGCCGCGTTTGCGCCTGCGGGCAAGGCGCAGGCCGACGAGACCGCCCAGTCCCTCGCCATCGAGGAGGGCAAAAAGCTCTACGCCGTTGGCTGCGCAAGCTGCCACGGAACCGGCGGTCAGGGCACCACTGACGGCCCCTCCCTCGTGGGAGTGGGCTCCGCCGCAGTGGACTTCCAGGTCGGCACCGGCCGTATGCCGGCGCAGCAGCCCGGCGCCCAGGTGCCGAAGAAGAAGGTCATCTACACGCAGGCGCAGACCGATCAGCTCGCCGCGTACGTGGCCTCTCTCGGCGCCGGCCCGATCACGCCGACCGACAGCCAGACCAACCCCGAAGGCGCCGACATCGGCAAGGGTGGCGAACTGTTCCGCACCAACTGCGCGCAGTGCCACAACTTCACCGGTGAAGGTGGCGCCCTGACCCACGGCAAGTACGCCCCCAGCCTTGAGGGCGTCACGCCGAAGCACATCTACGAGGCCATGCAGACCGGCCCGCAGAACATGCCCTCCTTCCCGGACAGCACCATGCCGGAGAAGCAGAAGAAGGAAATCATCGCGTACGTCAAGGCCGTGAACGGCGAAGAGACCCCGAGCCCCGGTGGCTTCGGACTGGGCAATCTCGGCCCCGTCAGTGAGGGTCTGTTCGCCTGGATCTTCGGTCTGGGCGCGCTCATCGCAGTTGCCGTCTGGGTCGCGGCCCACACCGCTAAGGCCAAGAAGTCATGAGTAGCCAACAGAATCCAGAAGAGGCCCTGCCTGCTGAGCAGGGCGACGCGCACGGCGAGGTGGCGCACAGGGACGATCCGTTCGCGGACCCGGGCCTGCCGCCGCACAAGCCGCGTATCCAGGACATCGACGAGCGCGCCGCCAAGCGGTCCGAGCGCGTGGTCGCCTTCCTGTTCACGCTGTCCATGCTGGCCACGGTCGGCTTCATCGCCTCCTTCGTGGCGTTCCCGATCGACAAGATCGTGTACGTCTGGCCGCTCGGCCACGTGAGTGCGCTGAACCTCTCCCTCGGTCTGACGCTCGGCATCGCCCTCTTCTGCATCGGCGCGGGCGCGGTCCACTGGGCCCGCACCCTGATGTCCGACGTGGAGGTCGCCGACGAGCGCCACCCGATCTCGGCGGAGCCCGAGGTCAAGGCCAAGGTCATGGCCGACTTCAAGGCCGGCGCCCAGGAGTCCGCGATCGGCCGTCGCAAGCTGATCCGCACCACGATGTTCGGCGCACTGGCCCTGGTGCCGCTGTCCGGCGTCGTGCTGCTGCGCGACCTCGGTCCGCTGCCGGAAAAGCGGCTGCGGACGACGTCCTGGTCGAAGGGCAAGCTGCTCATCAACCAGAACACGATGGAGCCGCTGCGCGCCGAGGACGTCGTCGTGGGGTCGCTCACCTTCGCCATGCCGGAAGGCCTGAAGGAGGACGACCACGAGTTCAACACGAAGATCGCCAAGGATGCCCTGATGATCGTCCGCATCCAGCCGGACGAGATCAAGGACAAGCAGCAGCGCGAGTGGGCGCACGAGGGCATCGTCGCGTACTCGAAGATCTGTACCCATGTCGGCTGCCCGATCAGCCTGTACGAGCAGCAGACGCACCACGTGCTCTGCCCGTGCCACCAGTCCACCTTCGACCTCTCCGACGGCGCCCGTGTCATCTTCGGCCCGGCCGGCCACGCGCTGCCGCAGCTGCGGATCGGCGTGAATGACGAGGGTTACCTCGAAGCGCTCGGCGACTTCGCAGAGCCCGTCGGCCCGTCCTTCTGGGAGCGCGGATGAGTACTGCGACGACTACCGAATCCAAGCCGCAGCAGAAGGCGCCCGCCGGTGAGCGGGTGGCCGACTGGGCGGACGGACGGCTGGGGATCTACTCCCTCGCCAAGTCCAACATGCGCAAGATCTTCCCGGACCACTGGTCCTTCATGCTCGGCGAGATCTGCATGTACAGCTTCATCATCATCATCCTCACGGGTGTGTATCTGACGCTGTTCTTCCACCCGTCGATGAACGAGATCGTTTATCACGGCAGTTACGCGCCGATGCACGGCATCCGCATGACGGAGGCCTACGCGTCGACGCTGGACATCAGCTTCGACGTCCGCGGTGGTCTGCTGATCCGGCAGATCCACCACTGGGGTGCGCTGATCTTCCTCGCGGCGATGTTCGTGCACATGATGCGCGTCTTCTTCACGGGTGCCTTCCGCAAGCCGCGTGAGGTCAACTGGCTGTTCGGCTTCCTGCTGTTCGTCCTGGGCATGTTCACCGGCTTCACCGGTTACTCGCTCCCGGACGACCTGCTGTCGGGCACCGGTGTCCGCTTCACCCAGGGCGCGATCCTGTCCGTGCCGGTCGTCGGCACGTACATCTCGATGTTCCTGTTCGGCGGGGAGTTCCCCGGTCACGACATGGTCGCCAGGTTCTACTCGATCCACATCCTGCTGCTGCCGGGCATCATGCTCGGCCTGATGGTGGCTCACCTGATCCTGGTCTTCTACCACAAGCACACCCAGTTCGCGGGCCCCGGCCGGACGAACAACAACGTCGTGGGCATGCCGCTGCTGCCGGTCTACATGGCCAAGGCCGGAGGCTTCTTCTTCCTGGTCTTCGGTGTCATCGCGGTCATCTCGGCGGCGTTCACGATCAACCCGGTCTGGGCGCTCGGCCCCTACCGTCCCGACCAGGTGTCCACCGGCGCCCAGCCCGACTGGTACATGGGCTTCGCCGAGGGCCTGGTGCGTGTCATGCCGGGCTGGGAGATCAACCTCTGGGGCCACACGCTGGTCCTGGGCGTGTTCATCCCGCTGACCCTGTTCGGTCTGATCCTCGCCGTCATCGCGGTGTGGCCGTTCCTGGAGTCCTGGGTCACCGGGGACAAGCGCGAGCACCACATCGCGCAGCGTCCGCGCAACCACCCGACGCGCACCGGCTTCGGTGTCGCCTGGATCACGGTCTACTTCATCGGCCTCGTCGGCGGTGGCAACGACCTCTGGGCCACGCACTTCCACCTGTCGCTCAACTCGATCAGCTGGTTCGTGCGCATCGGATTCTTCGTCGGTCCGGTCCTGGCGTTCATCATCACCAAGCGGATCTGCCTGGGCCTCCAGCGCAGGGACGCCGAGAAGGTGCTGCACGGACGCGAGTCCGGCATCATCAAGCGGCTGCCGCACGGCGAGTTCGTCGAGGTCCACGAGCCGCTCGGCCAGGACCAGCTGCACACGCTCACGGCGCACGAGCAGTACGCACCGGCCGAGCTCGGACCCCAGGTGGACGAGAACGGCGTCGAGCGCAAGGCGGGTGCCGCCGAGAAGCTGCGCGTCAAGCTCAGCAAGGGCATGTACGGCGAGGGCAACCAGATCGCCAAGCCCACCGCCGAGGAGTACAAGGAGATCACCAGCGGCCACGGCCACCACTGATCCCCGCCCGGGTCGATGACCCGGAACTGTCCGCCACAGCGAGAGCCCCGTCCGACGTACGGACGGGGCTCTTCGCCGTCCCGGCGCCTGGATAGGGTGAGGACATCCCTTACCGGCTGTGGACCCTGGAGCGGACCATGAACGTTGTGACCCCAGTTGGCGGCGACAGCGTGGCGGCCCGTAGCTGGCCGGGCATCCTCAACCCCCTGCTGCGCGGAGAGCACCTCGGCGCGGACGACACCGCCTGGGCGATGGACCGCATCATGTCCGGCGAGGCCACCGACGCCCAGATCGCCGGGTTCGCGGTCGCCCTGCGCGCCAAGGGCGAGACGGTGGAGGAAGTGACCGGTCTGGTACGGGCGATGTACGCGCACGCCCGCACCATCGACGTCCCCGGCCCCAGCGTCGACATCGTCGGCACCGGCGGCGACCTCGCAAAGACCGTCAACATCTCCACCATGTCCGCGATCGTCATCGCCGGCACCGGTGCGAAGGTCGTCAAGCACGGCAACCGCGCCGCGTCCTCCGCCAGCGGCTCCTCGGACGTCCTGGAGAAGCTCGGCGTCAATCTCGACCTGACGCCGCAGCGCGTGGTGGAGGTCGCCGAGGAGGCCGGCATCACCTTCTGCTTCGCGGTGAAGTTCCACCCGGCGCTGCGCTACGCCGCCAAGGCCCGCAGGGAGCTCGGCGCGCAGACCACGTTCAACATCCTGGGTCCGCTCACCAACCCGGCACAGGTGCGCGCCCAGGCGGTCGGCGTCGCCGACCTGCGGATGGCGCCCATCGTAGCCGGAGTGCTGGCCGAACGGGGCAACTCCGCCCTGGTCTTCCGCGGCGACGACGGCCTCGACGAGCTGACCACCACGGCGACCTCGCGGGTGTGGATCGTGCGGGACGGCGCCGTGCGCGAGGAGGCCTTCGACCCGCGCGACGTGGGCCTGGACATCGTCCCCGTGGAGGCGCTGCGGGGCGCCGACGCCTCGTACAACGCGGAGGTCGCCCGCCGGCTGCTGGCAGGCGAGCAGGGCCCCGTACGGGACGCCGTCCTCCTCAACACCGCCGCGGCCCTCGTCGCACTGAACCCCGGGGCGGGAGCGCTGCACGAGGAGATCGCCGCCGGGATCGAGCGGGCGCGCGAATCCCTCGACTCCGGCAGCGCCCAGCGTGCGCTGGAGCGCTGGGTGGCGGCCAGCAACGCCTGAAGCCAGACGGTGGTGTGACGCGAAGCGCAGTCCGGGTGTCTCGAAACGCGGACTGCGCTCTTGCGTGACGTAGATCGTGTGGCAGGATGCTGTACAGGTCATGAGTGACAGCGACTACGGCCCCGGCCCGCTGTCCGGCAACCCTCCGTCCGTGGCGGGGTGCCCCGGGTGAAGACCAGGTCGTAGGCAGCGAGGTCTACGGCAAGCGCGGACCCCTGCGCACTCCCTTTGGAGTGGCGCGCCCCTGGGGTCCTGGTCCTCAAGGGAGAAGTCTCGTGAGCAAGCGAATGCGATAGGGCCCCTCGGCCCCGTTCCACCTTCACCTCCGTGCCGCCCCCCCCTGTGGCGTCGCGTCGAGGCAACTCCCGTACCGCCCACGGCAACTGAGCCTCTCTCAGGCGTACGGGAACTTCTGAAGCCATTCCGCCTTGTCCCGCCAGGAGTTTCGCCATGCCCGCATCCCCCGTTGCCGTCGCCACCGCTTCCCCGTCCGCCGCCGAGAGTGCCGACCCCTGCTGCGGGGCGCCGCTGCCCGTCCTCGGACGGGACGTGGCCGTGCCGCTGGTGACCGGCGGAGAGGTCACGTACGCGGCCCTCGACTACGCAGCGAGCGCTCCGGCGTTGCAGCGGGTCTGGGACGACGTCGCGGCGTACGCCCCGTACTACGGCAGCGTGCACCGCGGGGCCGGGTACCTCTCGCAGCTCTCCACGGACCTCTTCGAGAACAGCCGCCGGACCGTCCACGAGTTCCTGGACTGCCGCGACGACGACCAGGTCGTCTTCACCCGCTCCACCACCGACTCGCTGAACCTGCTCGCGGCCGTACTGCCCGCCGGCTGCCAGGTGTTCGTCTTCGAGACCGAGCACCACGCGTCGCTGCTGCCCTGGCAGGACGCCGAGGTCACCTACCTCGACGCCCCGCGCACCCCGGCCCAGGCCGTCGAGACCCTGGAGCGCGCGCTGGCCGCCCGCGATCCCCACGGTCCCGCCCTGGTCTGCGTGACCGGTGCCTCGAACGTCACCGGGGAGATCTGGCCGGTGCGCGAGCTCGCGGCCGCGGCGCACGCCCACGGTGCGCGGATCGTGCTGGACGCCGCGCAGCTCGCGCCCCACCACCCGGTCTCCGTCCAGGAGCTGGACGTGGACTGGGTCGCCTTCTCCGGGCACAAGCTGTACGCGCCGTTCGGCTCCGGGGTGCTGGCAGGCCGGGCCGACTGGCTGCAGGCGGCGGACCCCTACCTGGCCGGCGGCGGCGCGTCGAAGAAGGTCGCCCGGCGCACCGACGGCGGCGTGGACGTCGAGTGGCACACCACCGCCGCCCGTCACGAGGCCGGCTCGCCCAACGTCATCGGCGTCTACTCCATCGCCTCCGCCTGCAAGGCGCTCACCGAGGCGGGCTTCGACGGCCTGGTCGCGCGTGAGCAGTCGCTGGTGCGCAGGGTGCGTGAGGGGCTCGCGGAGGTGCCCGCCGTCAAGGTGCTCTCGCTGTTCGGGGACGACGCGCCCCGGGTCGGCGTCATCTCCTTCGTGGTGGAGGGCTGGAACAGCTCCCACTTCGCCGCCGCCCTCTCCGCCGAGTACGGGATCGGGGTCCGCGACGGCCTCTTCTGCGCCCACCCGCTGGTGCGCACCCTGCTGGGCAGCGACCCGCAGGACCCGGGCGAGTGCGGTGCCCCGGAGGCGGAGCCTGGCGAGAGGTCGCTCAACGCGATCCGGGTGAGCTTCGGCGCGGGTACGCCGGACGAGCACGTGGAGCGGTTCCTCTCGGCGGTGAAGGAACTCGTCGCCGACGGCGCGCAGTGGAACTACCGGACCGAGGACGGGCGCTGCGTCCCGGCGGTCTGAGCACATCGGGGCGGGGCCTCCTGCGTGCGGCAGGGGGCCCTCGCGCGTACCGGCCGGGTCAGCCGTCGAGGCCGATCGAGAAGGCCGCTTCCAGGTCGTGCTGGGAGTAGGTGCGGAACGCGACGTGCGTGTCCGTGCCCTCGACGCCGGGGATCTTGCTGATGGAACCCGGGATGATGTCCGCGAGGTCGTCGTGCCGCCCGACACGCACCATGGCGATCAAGTCGTACGTACCGGTCACCGAGAACACCTCGCTGACGCTGTCGAGCGCGGCGATCGACTCGGCGATCTCGGGGATCCGGTCCACGCTGGTCCTGATGAGCACGATCGCGGTGATCACGGCTGGCTTTCTCCCTCGGTGGCCGGTGGCGCTGCTGCGGCCTTCACTCTAGTCCCACGCGGGAAGCGCACCCACGTGTAGAGGAACCCCGCGGCGAAGCCCACCACGTGCGCCAGGTAGGCCACCCCGGCGCCGGTGCCGAAACCCTGCGCGGCCAGCCACTGGAGCACGAACCAGAAGACCAGGACGATCCAGGCGGGAAAGCGCAGCGGCAGGAACAGCAGGAAGGGGAAGAGGCTGGTCACGCGCACCCGGGGGAAGAGCCGCAGGAACGCGCCGAGCACCGCCGAGATCGCCCCCGAAGCCCCCACCAGCGTCTCCTCGGACGAGGAGTGCGCCACCGCGTACACCACGAGCGCGACATAGCCGGTCACCACGTAGAAGAGCAGGAAGTGGAACCGGCCCAGGTACGCCTCGGTCATCGCCCCGAAGACGTACAGGAAGAGCATGTTGCCGAGCAGGTGCAGCCAGTTGCCGTGCACGAACAGGGCGGTGAGCGGGGTCAGGGCGGCGGGCGGGGACAGCCGCACCAGCTCCGCGGGGACCACTCCCCAGCGCTCGAAGTAGGCGCTCTGCGCGGCGAGCAGGGTGTCGCCGGTGCCGTAGGCGGGACTGAAGCCGGAGGCCGGGCCCAGCAGGAAGACGACGCAGCAGACGGCGATGAGGGCGTACGTCACGACCGGGGCGCGCGCGAGGGCCCGCCACCGGGCCGGCAGGTCCTTCACCGTGACCTTGATCATGGGTGCGAGCATGACGCACCCGGCGCGGCCGGACCGGCTGCCCCGCCGGTCTCAAGGGTCGGCCGTACCCCGCGCGGGGTACGGGGAAGGCCGTAGGGTTGCGCGCAGGGTATCCGCAGTTCGACGGCGCACCGCGGCAACGACGTACGACATTTGTGTGAAAACGCAGATACGAGGAAGAGGACGGTACGTATGACGACGACGGTTCCCCTGCCCACCGCCGGTACCCGGTGGCGCTGCACGCTCTGTGGCAACCTCACGCGGTTCGACGTGACCCGCTCCTCGAAGGTCGTGGAGTACGTCCACCTCGACCTGGCCGGGGAGTCGAAGGTCGAGGAACGCGAGGTGGTCAGTGAGACCATCGAGTCGGTGCGTTGCCGCTGGTGCAACGCGGTGGATCAGATCGAACTGGTGGACAGGCCGGACGCCGTCTCCTGAGGGCCTTGGCAGGTCTGCGGGAGAGCGGCCCGGCAGGGCAGTGCCCATGAGGGCACGAAGGTAGTGGGGTGACGGATGGTGGAGCCTGCGAGCGGCGCGGAACCGGCCGGCTCGGCCGACGACGCCGCGGAGGCGCTCGACCGCCCGTTGCCCGACGGGGTGCGGCGCCGGGTCGTGACGCTGGTCTCGGACGCGTTCGGCGGCCTCACCGTCGTGGAACTTCCCGCCCAGCTGAGGCAGTACGCCCGGTTCACCCCGACCAGGCGCGCCAAGTTCGCGGGCAACGCGATGGCGGCGGCACTGGAGAGCGACCCGGTCTTCCGGCGGCGCATCGGCGCACGGCTGCGCGAGGCACAGCCCGAGCTGACGGGCGCGCTGGAGGCCGGGTCGCCGCCCGCTGCCGCCGACCCCCTCGACGTGGCGGCAGCGGCCTATGTGCTGCGGCCGGCCGGCTGGGTGAAGCTGGTGACGTCGGCGGGCGAGGAGGCCGAGCGGGCGGACGCCGAGCGCGCCCAGGAGGCCGCTCTGCGCGAACTCGAGCAGCTGCGCGCCGAGTTGGCCGAAGCCAGGGGCCGTACGAGGGCGGAGACCGAGCGGCTGCGCAGCGAGCTCGAGGGCGCCCGCAAGGAGTCCGACGCCGCCCAGCGCAAGCTGCGCGGCGCGCTGAGCGACGTCAAGCGCGGTGAGGCCGCGCTGCGCAGGACGCAGGCGGAGATCGACGGGATCAGGGCGGAGGCGGCCGCCCAGGTGGCGTCCGCCGAGGCCGAGTCGCGGCGGCTGCGGGCCAGGCTCGGCGAGGCGGAGGCGTCCGCCGAGGCGGGACGCCGAGCGGTGCGCGAGGGGCGCAGCGTCGAGGACATGCGCCTGCGGCTGCTGCTGGACACGGTGCTCGAAGCGGCTCAGGGACTGCGCAGGGAACTGGCGCTGCCGCCGTCCGCGGGGCGTCCCGCCGACACCGTGGACGCGGTCGAGCCGGGGCGGATGTCGCCCAAGGACATCGCGACCCGGGCCCTGTCCGACACCGACCCGGCCGTGCTGGACCAGCTTCTCGCGCTGCCCCAGGCGCACTTGGTGGTCGACGGCTACAACGTGACCAAGACCGGCTATCCGACGATGCCGCTGGAGAAGCAGCGGCTGCGGCTGCTCGGCGGGCTCTCCATGCTCGCCGCCGCCTCGGGCGCCGAGGTGACCTGTGTGTTCGACGGTGCGGAGCTGGCCGCTCCGGTGCTGCTCGCGCCGCCGCGCGGGGTGCGGGTGCTGTTCAGCAAGGCGGGCGTGACGGCCGACGAGCTGATCCGGCAGCTGGTGCGGGCCGAACCGGCCGGGCGGCCGGTGGTCGTGGTTTCGACGGACCGCGAGGTCGCGGACGGGGTCGCGAAGTCCGGCGCCAGGCCGGTCGCTTCGGCGATGCTGCTGAAGCGGCTTTCGCGCGCTTGACGGAGATTCCGGGCCGATGCCCAACTAATGCGGATAATGCCCGAATTGAGGCCGATTCGGAATGGCATTCCGTCAACACCCCGTGACGCGCTGTGTGACGCGTGGAAATTATGTGTCTCGTGGGCGAGATTTTTCCTGTGAGGATTTGAACTGATCACAAGAAGGTCACTAGGGTCTGGGCTCGAACCTTCGCGCGGTTGATCACTCATCCGGAGTATCAGCGAGGTCGCCGCCAACCGCTGACCGGTAGGTGGTTCGAGGATGAAGGAGCTCGCCTCCGTGGCGTCCCACCGTCGACCCAAGAACCCGAGCCGCACGCGTGTGACCGTGCTCTCCCTTGCCGCCACCGCAGCCGTGGCGCTCACCTCGCAGTCGGCGAACGCCGTACCCAAGCCGGACAAGAAGGAAGTCAAGGCGAAGGTCGACGCGCTCCACGAGGAGGCGGAGGGCGCCACGGAGAAGTTCAACGCGGCGAAGGAGAAGCAGACCACCCTGGAAAAGCAGGTCAAGGGCCTCCAGGACAAGTCCGCACGGGGTCAGGGCGAGCTCAACCAGATGCGCAAGGGTCTCGGTTCGCTGGCCACCGCCCAGTACCGCACCGGCGCCGTCGACCCCTCGCTCCAGCTCTTCCTCTCCTCCGAGCCGGACCAGTTCCTGGACCGCGCCGCCGCCATGAACCAGCTGACCGCCAAGCAGGCCGAGTCGCTGCGCAAGATCCAGGCCAAGCAGCGCACCCTCACCCAGCAGCGCGCGGAGGCCTCCGGCAAGCTCGCCAACCTGGCCGCCGTACGCAAGGAACTCGGCGAGAAGAAGAAGTTCGTCCAGGGCAAGCTCGCCGAGGCGCAGACCCTGCTCAACACGCTGACCAAGGCCGAGCGCGACGCCATGGCAGCCGAGGAGAACCGGGCCAGCAGGGACGCCGGCGACCGCGCCGAACTCGGCAACGAGGCGCCCGCCTCCGGCATCGGCGCCGCCGCCATGGCCCAGGCCAGGACGAAGATAGGCGCGCCCTACGACTGGGGCAACAAGGGTCCCAACGCCTTCGACTGCTCCGGACTGGTCTACTGGGCCTTCAAGCAGGTCAACGTGACCGTGGGCGGCAGCACGTACACCCAGGAGAGCGCGGGCCGGAAGATCTACAACCGGAGCGAACTGCGCCCCGGCGACCTGGTGTTCTTCAACAACCTCCAGCACGTGGGCTTCTACGCCGGCAACGGCATGTCGCTGCACGCCCCCAAGCCGGGCACCAACGTGCGCATCGAGGACATGAAGTACCTCGGCCCGTTCCAGTTCGGCGTGCGCGTCGGCGGCTGAGACCGGCCCGACCGTGGCCTGCCGCCGGGAGGGCGGCACGCCCGCGATACCCGGCGACCGGCCCTGAACACACCGCCCGTTCGAGCGAATTGCGCCACCCCCGCACTGACTCCCCGCCCCGCCGGTGACCCTGGTCACCGGCGGGGCGTCGTGCTGTTCGCCCCTCGTTCGAACGCGCCGGGGCCTTTGGCCACCGCGTGACCGTCCCGCTACTGTCTGCTCGCGCAGCTCCCGTCCGGCAGTCCGCCCGCCCCGGGCGGCAGGGCGCTGCCACCCAGCAGTGGAAGGAGTGCGGCTTCCCGTGGCGTCACACCGTCGTCCCTCGCAGTCCGGGCTCACACAGAGCACCCGGGTCACCGTCCTGTCCGCCGCCGCGGCCACCGCGGCAGCGGCCCTCGGGGCCACCCCGGCAAGCGCCGACCCGGGGGGCACGTCCACGGCCACCAAGGCGACCGTCGACCGGCTCTTCGAGCAGGCCGAGCAGGCCACCGAGCAGTTCAACCGGGCCGACGAGCGCGCCGACACGCTGCGCAAGGAGGTCGGCCGGGCCCGCGACCGCACGGCCAGGGGACAGGAGCGGATCAACCGGATGCGCGGCGTCCTGGGACAGCTGGCGGGCGCGCAGTACCGCTCGGGCGGCATGGACCCCTCGGTGTCCCTGCTGCTCTCGGAGGATCCCGACAGCTACCTCGACAAGGCCGCCGCCCTCGGCCGGGTCGGCGCGCTGCACACCGGGCGGCTGCGCGAACTCAACCAGGCCCAGCGGCGGCTGAGCCAGGAGCGCACCGAGGCGAGCCGCAAGCTGGCCGAACTGGACCGCAGCCGGGCCGACGTCGCGCGCCACAAGCGCACGGTCGAGGGCAAGCTGGCCGAGGCCCGCCGCATGCTGAACGCGCTCTCCGCCCGCGACCGCGCCGAGTTCGACCGCGCCTCGCGCGGCGGGCGCACCCCGATGCCCGAGATGTCCGGGGCGATGCCCGCCTCCTCGCGCGCCGCCGCCGCCGTCCTGGCAGCCAGGAACGCCGTCGGCAAACCGTACATCTGGGGCGCCAACGGGCCCTCCGGCTTCGACTGTTCCGGTCTCATGCAGTGGAGCTACAGCCAGGCGGGCGTCTCCCTGCCGCGCACCTCGCAGGCACAGCGGTACGCGGGCCGGCAGGTGGCACTGGAGCAGGCCCAGCCCGGCGACCTGGTCGCCTACCGGGACGACGCCAGTCACATCGGTATGTACATGGGCAACGGACAGGTCGTGCACGCGCCCTATCCCGGGGCGCCGGTGCGCTACGACCCGGTCGGGATGATGCCCATCTCGTCGGTCACCCGGGTCTGAACCCGGGCGACGCCCCCTGTCGGACCGCCCGCGGGCCGGGCGCACGGCGGCGGGTGTGCGGCCTCTCCCGCCGCCGTACGATCGCCGGATGGAAGGACACGGCGGCGGTGCGCGGTACGGGCGGCGGGCGGTGCTCGCCCTCGGCCTGGGGCTCGGGCTCGGCGCGCTGCCCGGCCTGTCCTGCACCGTCCCGCCCGAGCCGTCCGACACCGCGGCCCGCGACGTGCGGCGGCTGCTGGAGCAGCGGGCCGCCGCCCTGCTGAACCGCGACCGGGAGGCGTTCCTGGCGGTGCTCGAACCGGGGGCACAGGGCCTGCGGGCCTCCCAGGAGCAGGAGTTCGGCAACCTCACCGGCCTGCCGCTGGAGTCATGGGAGTACCGGCTGACCGGGCTCGACAGGACCGGGGAGAGCGCCGCCACCGCACGCGTGGAGCTGGCGCTGCGGGCCCGGGGGTACGACACGGTGCCCGCCGTCACCTCCCGCCGCATCGACCTGCTGAGGAGCCGGGGCCGCTGGTACGTCGCCGGGGACCGGCCCGCCAGGACCGGCGCGCAGGAGATCTGGCAGCAGGGCCCGGTCACCGCGGTGCGCGGACCCCGCGCCCTGGTACTGGGCGCTGGGCAGGGCCGGGAGCGGCTGCGGGGCATCGCGGATGTCGCGAGCAGCGCGGTGGCCGCCGCCACGCGCGCGTGGCCCGGGGAACCCGGTCTGCGGGTGGTGGTCCTGGTGCCGCCGTCGCTGAGCGGGATGGGGGCGCTGCTCGGCGAGCCCGCCGCCGGATACCGGGGCATCGCCGCCGTCACCACCGGCGCGAGCCGCGCGGGCCGGCGGACCTCGGCGGACCGGGTGATCGTCAACCCCGAGGCGTACGACGTGCTCGGCGCGGTCGGACAACAGGTGGTGCTCACCCACGAGACGGCCCACGTGGCGACCCGCACCGCCACCGGCGCGGCCACCCCCATGTGGCTCTCCGAAGGCTTCGCCGACTGGGTGGCGTACCGGGAGAGCGACCGCACGCCCGTGCAGATCGCCCCCGAACTGCGCGCCACCGTCACCAAGGAGGGCGTGCCCGCCGCGCTGCCGGACGACGGGGACTTCCGCTTCACCGGGGACGCGGACCGGCTGGCCGGGGCGTACGAGGGCGGCTGGCTGGCCTGCCGGATGATCGTGGAGCGCTGGGACGAGCCGGCGCTGCTGGCGTTCTACCGCGCGGTCGGCGCCCATCCGCAGCGCGAGGGGGCGGTGGAGAACGCGCTGAGCGGTGCGCTCGGCACCACCCCCGCGGAGTTCACCGCCCAGTGGCGCGGCTACGTGCGCGAGGTGCTGGACTGACGGGAGGACGGGGTGGGCGGGGTGCCCGCCCCGCCGGCGCCGTCCGCCGTGGAGGCCCGGGTGCCCGGCGGCCCGGCTGCGTCCGCCGCCGGGCCGCCGGGGGACGGCAGGTGGCGCTGGGCGGGCAGCGGGCCCGGTGCGCCCGCGGGGGTGCGCACCGTGTGCCGCCACAGGGTGCGGCAGGCCACCACGGTCGCGGCCACCAGCAGTGCGTTGCGGACGAACAGCGGCACCAGCCCCAGGGCGTCGCCGGCGACCACGTGTGCGAACCACACCGGGAATTCGAGGCAGGTGAAGAGCGTCGCGGCCAGCACCAGGTACGCGGCCCGGTCCATCCGGCTGCCCCGGAACACCAGGCAGGCGGCCGCGAGAGCGACCAGCCAGAGCATGTACTGCGGGCTGATCACCCGGCTCGTCACGGTGAACAGCAGCACCGCCGTGAACGCCGCGTCGCACACCGTGGAGGCGGTGAACACCCGGGCCCGCAGCCGCCACACCAGCAGCCATCCGAAGGCCAGCGCGGTGAGCACCATCGCCAGCGTGCTCACCAGCGGGACGTACGGGCCCAGGAACTCCAGCGAGCCGTAGTTCAGCAGCACTTCGCCCTCCCAGCCGAAGTGCCGGGCCACGTGGAAGACCGTCGCCCCCAGCGACTCCACCTCGGTGCCCCGGTCCCGCTGGAACGTCAGGAAGGCGAACGCCCCGGGCATGGAGGCGGCGAACAGCAGCGCCAGCCCGGCGGCCGTGCACACGAAAGCCGTCCAGGAGGAACGCGTCGTACGCCCCCGTGCCGTCCCCGCGAGCAGCAGGGCGGGCCAGACCTTCAGCATCGCCCCCAGGGCCGCCAGTGCCCCCATCAGGCGCGGCCTGCGGGCCCCCGCGAGCAGCGCGGCGACCGCGACGCCGGCCACCATCACGTCGTAGCGGGCGTACGACGTGGGGCCGAGCAGCGCCAGACCGGCGATCCACACCCAGGCGCCGGCCTGCCGCTTGCCGGGACGCCGTCCGGCGTACAGCAGCAGGCCCGTGACGAGCGCGTCGGCGAGGAGGACCAGCACGAAGAACGCGGCCGGATAGTCCAGGAACGGCAGCAGGCCCGGGGAGAGCACCGCCAGGGCGGCGGCGGGCGGGTACTGCCAGGTGATGTCGTCGAGCGGGAAGGTGCCGGTCCGCAGGACCTCGTACCAGCCCCGGTAGATGACCGAGACGTCGCTGGTGACGTCAGGACCCGGGAACGTCAGCACCCGGAAGACGCACAGCAGCAGGAGGGTGCGGGTCAGGGCCCACACCGCGACGGGCAGGGCCGGGAGGCGGGCCGGCGCGTCGCCGGTGCCGCTCGCTCGTGTCATGGCCATCCTCGTTCGGTCCCCGCAGTCCTGTTCGCGTCCTCATGATGCGGCCCCCGCGGCCGGACGGACATGATCCGAAAGGACATGATGCCGCCCGGACGCGGCACGGCGGTGACACGGGCCCGCCGGACGCGGCACGGCGAGGGCCTGTGGGCTCCCGGACGCGGCACGGTGAGACTGCGTGGGCCCCGGATGCCCGCGGTGAGGGCGCGGGGGGCCGGATGCCCCGCGGTGAGGGCGCGGGGTTCCCGGACGCGGCAGCGCGGTGACGGCGCGGGGCCGCCCGGTACTGTCGGCGACGATGGACAAGACCTTGATCGTGACCAACGACTTCCCGCCCCGCCCCGGCGGCATCCAGGCGTTCCTGCACAACATGGCGCTGCGGCTGGATCCCGAGAGGATCGTCGTCTACGCCTCCACCTGGAAGCGCGGACGGGAAGGGGCCGAAGCCACCGCCGCGTTCGACGCCGAGCAGCCCTATCCGGTGGTGCGCGACCGCGCGACGATGCTGCTGCCCACCCCCCGGGTCACCGCCCGCGCCGCCGGACTGCTGCGCGAGCACGGCTGCACCTCGGTGTGGTTCGGGGCCGCGGCCCCGCTCGGGCTGATGGCACCGGCGCTGCGCCGTGCGGGGGCGCGCCGGCTGGTGGCCACCACGCACGGCCACGAGGCGGGCTGGGCCCAGCTCCCGGCGGCCAGGCAGCTGCTGGGCCGGATCGGCGAGGGCACCGACACGCTCACCTACCTGGGCGAGTACACGCGCTCGCGGATCGCCGCCGCTCTCACCCCCGAGGCCGCGGGCCGGATGGTCCAGCTGCCGCCCGGCGTCGACGAGAAGACCTTCCACTCCGGTTCCGGCGGCGAAGCGGTGCGGGCCCGGCTCGGGCTGAGCGAGCGGCCCGTGGTGGTGTGCGTGTCCCGGCTGGTGCCGCGCAAGGGGCAGGACACCCTCATCGAGGCGATGCCGCTGATCCTGCGCGAGGTGCCGGACGCGGTGCTGCTGATCGTGGGCGGCGGGCCGTACGAGAAGGACCTCCACCGGCTGGCGGAGAACTCCGGCGTCGCGGACTCGGTGCGCTTCACCGGGGCGGTGCCCTGGGCGGAGCTGCCCGCGCACTACGGGGCGGGCGACGTCTTCGCGATGCCGTGCCGCACCCGGCGCGGGGGACTGGACGTCGAGGGGCTCGGCATCGTCTACCTGGAGGCGTCCGCGACCGGACTGCCCGTGGTGGCCGGGGACTCCGGGGGCGCGCCCGACGCCGTGCTCGACGGGGAGACGGGGTGGGTGGTGCGCGGCGGTGAGCCCGCGGAGTCCGCCGAGCGGATCGTCGCCCTGCTCCAGGACGCGGACCTGCGCCGCCGGATGGGGGAGCGGGGACGGGAGTGGGTCGAGGAGAAGTGGCGCTGGGACCTGCTCGCGGAGAAGCTGAAGACGCTGCTGTAGTACGGATACGGGTAAGGGGCGCCCTCCAGGAGGCCGCCCCTTACCCGTCCGAAGTCACCGCTCACGCGCGGTAGATCGCCTCGATCTCGTCCGCGAAGTCCTTCGCGACCACATTGCGCTTCAGCTTCAGCGACGGCGTGATGTGCCCCGCCTCCTCGGTGAACTGGGCCGGCAGGATGCGGAACTTGCGCACCGACTCGGCCTTGGAGACCGCCGCGTTCCCGTCGTCCACCGCGCTCTGCACGGTGGCGATCAGGTCGGCGTCGTCCCGCAGCGTCACCGCCGTGGAGTCGGCGGGCTTGCCGTGCTCGACCGCCCAGCGGCCAAGGAACTCCTCGTCCAGGGTGACCAGCGCGCCCACGAACGGGCGCCCGTCGCCGACCACCATGCACTCCGCGACCAGCGCGTGCGCCCGGATGCGGTCCTCGATGACGGCCGGGGCGACGTTCTTGCCGCCCGCCGTCACGATGATCTCCTTCTTGCGGCCGGTGATCGCGAGATAGCCGTCCTCGTCCAGGGTGCCGATGTCACCGGTGTGGAACCAGCCGTCGGTCAGCGCCTCGGCGGTCGCGATCGGGTTGTTCCAGTACCCCTGGAAGATGTGCTCGCCGTGCAGCAGCACCTCGCCGTCGTCGGCGATGCGCACCACGGAGCCGGGCAGCGGCTGGCCGACCGTGCCGATCTTCGGCCGGTCGTACGGGTTGAACGCGGTCGCCGCACAGGACTCGGTCAGCCCGTAGCCCTCCAGCACCGTGAATCCGATGCCGCTGAAGAAGTGGCCGAGGCGCTCGCCCAGCGGGGCACCGCCGGAGATCGCGAACTCGCACCGCCCGCCGAGCACCGCGCGCAGCTTGCCGTACACCAGCTTGTCGAAGACCTTGTGCTTCAGCTTGAGGCCCAGCGACGGCCCCTCGGGGGTGCCCAGCGCGCGGCTGTAGGCGATCGCGGTGTCTGCGGCCTTGTCGAAGATCTTGCCCTTGCCGTCCGCCTGCGCCTTGGCGCGGGCGGAGTTGTACACCTTCTCGAAGACCCTGGGCACACCGAGGATCAGCGTCGGCTTGAAGGACGCCAGCTCATCGGTGAGGTTCTTGATGTCCGGTACGCAGCCGAGCTTGATCGGCGCCATCACGGAGGCCACCTCGACCAGCCGTCCGAAGACGTGAGCGGCCGGCAGGAACAGCAGTACCGAGCACTCGCCGGTACGGAACAGCGGCTTGAGGCGCTCCACCACGTTGCCGCACTCCGCGAAGAAGCTGCGGTGCGTCAGCACACAGCCCTTGGGGCGTCCCGTGGTGCCCGAGGTGTAGACGATGGTGGCCGGGTCGTCGGCGTTGGCACAGGACATCCGCTCGTCGAGGAGCGCGTCGGAGATGTCCTCGCCCTCCGCGGCCAGCTGTGCGACGGCGTCGGCGTCGATCTGCCTCACGCCCTTGAGCTCCGGCAGGTCGCCCTGCACCGAGGCGACGGCGGCCCGGTGGGCCTCGGACTCGACCAGGGCCAGCCTGGCGCCCGAATCGCCGAGGATCCACCGCACCTGCTCGGCCGAGCTGGTCTCGTACACCGGGACGGTCACCGCGCCGGCGCTCCAGATCGCGAAGTCGAGGAGCACCCATTCGTAACGGGTGCGCGACATCAGGGCGACCCGGTCGCCCGGCTCGATGCCGGCGGCGATCAGGCCCTTGGCGGCGGCGCGCACTTCGGCCAGGAAGCGGGTGGCGGTGACGTCCGCCCACGCTCCCGCGACCTTGCGGCCCATCACCGGTGTGTCTGGATGCTGAGCGGCATTGCGGCGGATCAGATCCGTCAGATTACCGTCCGAAGGGACCTCGTACAGAGCCGGAAGGCTGAACTCGCGCAAGACTGCTGCTCCTCATCAGGCACCGGACGCCACGTCAGCGTGAGCGCCGGCTGCGGTCCAAGGTCGGGCAGGTGCTCAGTGGGGGATGAGCACGACTGGACTGCCCGGACGTTACCCACCAGTACTCGGTTCCCGATAGGGGGTCCCGGGCAGATGTACGCTGCGTCACACTGTTCGAGCGGTGCATGCCGCACAGTAGTCGACCCTCCGGGCGACTCGGAAGTAACCGCAGGTCCGGCCGCCCCTACTCACCGATCCGGCGTGGTTCTACGCTGATCACCATGCGAGTTCATGTGGTGAGTGACGTGCACGGGAACGCGGCGGACCTCGCCCGCGCGGGCGACGGCGCCGACGCGCTGATCTGCCTCGGGGACCTCGTTCTCTTCCTCGACTACGCGGACCACTCGCGCGGCATCTTCCCCGACCTCTTCGGCACCGCCAACGCCGACCTCATCGTCGAGCTGCGCACCGCGCGCCGCTTCGAGGAGGCCCGCGACCTCAGCCGCGGCCTCTGGGCAGGCCTGGACCGCGGGGCCGCCGTCGACGCCGCCGTGCGCAAGCAGTACGCCGAGATGTTCGCGGCCTTCCCCGCGCCGACGTACGCCACCTTCGGCAACGTCGACATGCCCGCCCTGTGGCCCGAATTCGCGGGGCCCGGCACGGTCAGCCCCGGCACCCGGGTGCTGGACGGCGAGCGCGTGGAGATCGGCGGGCTGGTCTTCGGCTTCGTCGGCGGCGGCCTGCGCACCCCGATGAACACGCCCTTCGAGATCGGCGACGAGGAGTACGCCGCCAAGGTCGAGGCGCTCGGCGAGGTCGACGTCCTGTGCTCGCACATCCCGCCGGAGGTCCCGGAACTGGTGTACGACACGGTGGCGCGCCGCTTCGAGCGCGGCAGCAGGGCCCTCCTGGACGCCATCCACCGCACCCGCCCCCGCTACTCCCTCTTCGGCCACGTCCACCAGCCGCTGGCCCGCCGGATGCGCGTCGGGTCCACCGAGTGCGTGAACGTCGGCCACTTCGCCTCCACCGGCCGCCCCTGGGCCCTGGAGTGGTGAGCCGGCCGGTCACGATAGCCTTCACGCGGCGCGCACCTGCCCGCACCGCCCCGGCCCACCGGACCCCAGCCGGTCCCTGCGCCGCTCCGTGCACCGGCCCGCAAGCCAGTCAGCCAGCCCCAGTCCGGACGTGAGGAGCCATCGCGATGGCGGAACACACCAGCTCTAGCATTTCCATCCAGGCGGCACCGGCCGACGTCATGGCCGTCATCGCGGACTTCGCCCGCTACCCGGACTGGACCGGCGAGGTGAAGGAGGCCGAGGTCCTGGCCACCGACGACCGGGGCCGCGCCGAGAAGGTCCGCCTGGTGCTCGACGCCGGCGCGATCAAGGACGACCACACCCTCGCCTACACCTGGACCGGCGACAACGAGGTCGGCTGGACCCTGGTCAAGTCCCAGATGCTGCGCGCCCTGGACGGCTCCTACGTGCTGGCCGACGCCCCCGGCGGGGCCACCGAGGTCACCTACCGGCTCACCGTCGACGTCAAGATCCCGATGCTCGGCATGATCAAGCGCAAGGCCGAGAAGGTCATCATCGACCGCGCGCTGGCCGGCCTGAAGAAGCGCGTCGAGTCCGGCGCCAAGGGCTGAGGACGGACACGGGGGAGCCGGGTGTGAGCGCGGTGCGTACGGTCCTGGTCACCGGCCCCGGAGGCGCGGGCCGCAGCACCGTCGCCGCGGCGACCGCACTCGCCGCCTCCCGCGCGGGCGCGCGCGTGCTGCTCCTGGGCACCGACCGGGACGGCACCCTGGGCGCGGTGCTGGGCGCCACCGAAGACCCGCTGCCCGCCGCTACGGCACCCCTGGAGGCGGCGCCCGGCCTGTGGGCCGCGCGCGTCGACTCCGCCGCCGGTTTCCGCGCCGAACTGATCGCCCTGCAGGACCGCGCCGCCACCGCCCTCGACCTCCTGGGCGCGAACGCCCTGGACGCCGAGGAGCTCACCGAACTCCCCGGCAGCGAGCCGCTCGCCCTGCTGCGCACCCTGCGGACCGCGTGCACCGCCGGCTCCGGCCCGGCCGGCACGTCCGCGGCCCCGGCCGGCGGCCCGGGTGCGTACGACCTGGTCGTCGTCGACATGCCGCCGACGCACACCGCGCTCGCCACCCTCGCGCTGCCCGGCCAGCTGCGCCGCTATCTGCGCCGGCTGCTGCCGCCCGAGCGGCAGGCCGCCCGGTCGCTGCGCCCGATGCTGGCGCAGCTGGCCGGGGTGCCGATGCCCGCGCAGTGGCTGTACGAGACGACCGCGCGCTGGGAGGGCGAGCTGGCCGCCACCCAGGCCGTGGTGGAGAGCCCCGCCCTGTCGGTGCGCCTGGTCGTCGAGCCGGGCCCGGCCGCCGCCGACGCCCTGCGCACCGCCAGGACCGGCCTCGCCCTGCACGGCCTCGCCCTGGACACGGTCGTCGCCAACCGGGTGCTGCCGACCGCCACCCAGGACCCCTGGCTGGCCGCGTTCTCCGCCCGGCAGCAGACGCACCTCAAGGAGGTGCACGAAGGGTCCGGCGCGGTGCGGGAGCTGCCGCACCTGGGGTACGAGCCGCGCGGCACCGAGGAGCTGGCACCGCTCGCGCAGGCGCTCCGGCACGGTGACCGCGATGGCGCCCCCGCGCCCGTGCCGGAGCGGACCGTCGAGGACCGGCTGGCCGACGACGGCGTACTGGTGTGGCACCTGCCGCTGCCCGGGGCCCGCAGGAGCGAGCTGCAGCTGGTGCGGCGCGGGGACGAACTCGTCCTGACCGTGGGGGAGTTCCGGCGGCTGCTGCCGCTGCCCTCCGCGCTGCGCAGATGCACCGTCTCCGGGGCCGCTCTCACCGACGGCGTCCTGCGGGTGCGCTTCACCCCCGACCCGGGGCTGTGGCCCAGGGGCCGGTGACGCGGGGTGCCGGGGTCGTGAACGGGGTACCGCTGTTCGGGTAACGTCGAGGGAGTACAGGCCCCGTTGCCCCGCCCCGCGTCGTAGGAGTGCGCCATGAGCGAAGCCACCGACCGCCCCCACGAGTCCGAGGCCCGCGACTCGCAGGCGTACGACGCCGACGCCTGGGCAGCCGCGTGCGAGGAGGACCTCGCCGCCGAGCGGGCCCGCCGCCGGGCCCAGTACGGCCCGCAGACCGGATCCGCCGCGGAGGAACTGCGCCGGCTGATGGACGCGGTCTCCGAGAAGGTGTCCTCGCTGCAGTCGCCGCTGTTCGGCATGGCAGCTCAGGGCATGGCCCAGCAGTTCGTTCAGCAGGCGAAGGCAGCCGTCGAGCCCGTCGTCGCACGCAACCCCGAGGTCTTCGACCATCTGGCGGCAGCGGGCAACGAGCTGCTCGCCGCCTACCGGTCCGCGGTGGCCGGGCACGAGCAGCGCTGGACCCAGGACTCCGCCGCCTCCGCCGACTCCGCGAAAAGTGCCCCCGACCGTACGGAGAAAACGCCCAAGTCATCCGAAGAGGGCCCAGAAGACCCGGATGACCGTTCAAAAGGTGAACACATCGACCTCGACTGAGAGGCCTCCTCGGGTACGGTGGCCCACGGAGCCTGTCTCCGGCTCCGAGCGGGGCTCGACCTAAAACTGAGGGACTCATGGGACTCACCATCGGCGTCGACATCGGCGGCACGAAGATCGCGGCCGGAGTGGTCGACGAAGAGGGACAGATCCTCGAAACGTACAAGGTGAAGACACCGCAGACCCCCGAGGACATGGTCGACGCGATCTCCGCGGCGGTCTCCGAGGTCAGCAGTGGCCACCAGGTCGAGGCCGTCGGCATCGGCGCCGCCGGATACGTGGACGACAAGCGCGCCACCGTCCTCTTCGCCCCGAACATCGCCTGGCGCCACGAGCCGCTCAAGGACAAGGTCGAACAGCGCGTCGGCCTGCCCGTCATCGTCGAGAACGACGCCAACGCGGCCGCCTGGGGCGAGTACAAGTTCGGGGCCGGCAAGGGCCACGAGGACGTCATCTGCATCACGCTCGGCACGGGCCTGGGCGGCGGCATCATCATCGGCAACAAGCTGCGCCGCGGCCGCTTCGGCGTGGCCGCCGAGTTCGGCCACATCCGCGTCGTCCCGGACGGCCTGCTGTGCGGCTGCGGCAGCCAGGGCTGCTGGGAGCAGTACGCCTCGGGGCGCGCCCTGGTCCGCTACGCCAAGCAGCGCGCCAACGCCACCCCCGAGAACGCCGAGATCCTGCTCGGCCTGGGTGACGGCACCATCGAGGGCATCGAGGGCAAGCACGTCAGCGCCGCGGCCCGGCAGGGCGACCCGGTGGCGGTCGACTCCTTCAGGGAGCTGGCCCGCTGGGCGGGCTCGGGCCTGGCCGACCTCGCCTCGCTCTTCGACCCGTCCGCGTTCATCGTCGGCGGCGGCGTCTCCGACGAGGGCGACCTGGTGCTCGACCCGATCCGCAAATCCTTCCGGCGCTGGCTGATCGGCGGCCAGTGGCGGCCGCACGCGCAGGTGCTGGCCGCGCAGCTGGGCAACAAGGCCGGACTGGTGGGCGCGGCCGACCTGGCACGCCAGGGCTGACCCGCCTCCCACCGCGCCCCGTGCCCGCCGCGTCCCTCCGGGGAGGCGGCGGGCACCGGTCTATGTTGGGCCGTATGGTCACTGGCAACGGCACGGGCACCGGCCCCGGCGCGCTTCCCGCATCCCGTACGGAGCCGGACGGCAGCGCCGTCGTCCGGGTCCTCTCGTACAACATCCGCTCCATGCGCGACGACCGCGCGGCGCTCGCCCGGGTGATCCGGGCCTGCGCGCCCGATCTGGTGCTCGTGCAGGAGGCGCCGCGGTTCTTCCGCTGGCGCAAGAAAGCCGCCTGGCTGGCGGCACACAGCGACCTGGTGGTGCTCGGCGGCGGAGCGACCGCGGCCGGGCCGCTGCTGCTGTGCGCGCTGCGGGCGACGGTGGAGCGGACCGAGGACGTACTCCTGCCGCGCACCCCGGGACTGCACCAGCGGGGGTTCGCGACGGCGGTGGTGCGCATCGGAGGTGCGCGACTCGGCGTGCTCAGCTGCCACTTGAGCCTCCAGGAGGCCGAACGCTACGAGCAGGCCGGGCTGCTGCTGGAGCAGGTGGCGGCGATGCGGGAGGCGGGCGTGGAGCACGTGATCGCCGGAGGCGACCTGAACGACCGGCCCGAAGGACGGGCGTTCCGCCGGCTGGCCGGGGAGCTCCAGGACTGCTGGGCGGTGCGGCCCTGGGGCGGGGAGTACACGTCCGTGCCCGCCGACCCGTTCCAGCGGATCGACGCGGTCTTCGCCACGGGGGGTGTGGAGGTGCTGGGGTGCGGGGTGCCGGTGGGGCTGGCGGAGGGGGACTTGCGGGGGGCGACGGATCACTTGCCGGTGCTGGCGGTGGTGCGGGTGCCGGCCGGGTAGTTATCCGGCCTTTCCGCTGCGCGGGGCTTTGCGGGGGTTCCCCGGGGCGGTGGGGTCGTGGTGCGGCGCGCCGGGGTTCCCCGGGGTCGTGGGGTCGTGGTGCGGCGCACCGGGCGGGTTCGTGGTGCGGCGCACCGGGCGGGTTCGTGGTGCGGCGGGGCGGGTTCGTGGTGCGGCGCGCCGGGTGGGGCAAGGGCGTCGCGCCTGCGGCGGGCGTGTGCCCCCCGTCCCTTCCCCGCTGTGTCCATGTGCGGCTGCCGCCGCGCGGCGCTCGCCGCGGGGCTGGCCGGTTCCCGCAGGGGCGTCGTGGTTGCTCGCGCAGTTCCCCGCGCCCCTGACGGGGCGCGGGGATGTCAGACCACGGCTCCCCGGCCCGGGTCCTCGTCCTCGTCGTCCGAGCCCTGGGTCATGCGGCTCACCAGGGTGCCGAAGCCGCCCAGGAAGCCGCCGATGCCCAGGACCTGGAGCCACCAGGTCATGTCCCAGCCGAGGACGACCGCCAGGAGCAGCAGCACCGGGCCGCCGATCACCGCGAGCCAGGCGAACTTGGACGTGACGTCGGCTTCCGGAAGCTCCGGGTCCGGGGGGACGAAGTGGCCCTCGTCGGATTCGTCGAGGTCGTCCTCCTTGGACTCGGCGAGCTGGTGGTCGCGCGGGCCCGCCGTACCGACACCCGGCGCGAAGACCACCGAACTGCCCAGCGGGCGGTCCTGCGGGGCGGTGGAGTCCGACGGGTCGGTGGGGGCGTCGGCGGGCGGCTTGGCCGGGCCGTCGCCGTTGACCTCGCCCTCGAGGCGCGCCAGATCGTCCACCGACTTGAACGGCTTGGCCCCCGGCGGGTCCGGCGGCTCCTGCCCGTACCCCGCCACGATCGCCTCCCAGACGGCTGCCTCGTCCAACGGCGTACCGCCGTCCTTTGGGGAGGCGCTACCGGAGGGCCCGGACGCCCCGGGAGCTCCGGGGGTGGTCTCCGGCTCCCGCTCCTCCTCGCGGTCAGCGCGCTCCGCGTTGTGCTCAGCCACCGGCAGTGCTCCCCTTCTTCCCGACGCTCGGAGCGAGGCGGCCGACGAACGCGTAGCTCTCGTCGAAAATCCGCTTCGCGTCATGGTCCAACGTCGCCACGTGGTAGCTCTGTTCCAGCAGGATCTCGGTGACGTCCGTCGACGAGACCCGGCTGAGGATGCGGGCCGAGTCGGCCGGCGGGACCACGTGGTCCTGCGGGCTGTGGAGCAGCAGCACCGGCTGCGTCACCTGCGGCAGTTCGCGGTCGACGAGCCGGAAGAACCGGCGCAGCGAGTGCGCGGCGTGCAGCGGGACCCGGGTGTAGCCCACCTCGTGGGAGCCCTCCAGCGCGATGTCGTCCGCCACCCCCTTGGTCGTACGCACCAGATGGCGGGCGACGGGCAGCGCGTACGCGGCCAGGCCGTGCACCTTGTTGCCCGGGTTCACCAGCACGACGCCGCTGACGGCTTCGCCGTGCTTGGCCGCCAGCCGCAGGGTGAGCGCACCGCCCATGGACAGGCCGAACACGAAGACCTGGGTGCAGCGGGCCAGCAGCGCGCGCAGTTCCCGGTCCACCTCCGCGTACCAGTCCTGCCAGCCGGTGACCTGCATGTCCTCCCAGCGGGTGCCGTGGCCGGGCAGCAGCGGCAGGGATACCGTCAGCCCGCGCTCGGCCAGGTATTCGGCCCAGGGGCGCAGCGACTGCGGGGAACCGGTGAAACCGTGGCAGAGGAGGACGCCTACCTCTCCGCCCTCGTGGCGGAACGGCTCGGCTCCAGGGAGGACCGGCACCGGGGTCTCCTGTTCGTCAAGGACGGGTCGCGACGGACGCGTCGTCAGGATGTGTCGTCAGGGTGAGGAGGAGCCCCGCGGGGGGCGCCGAGGATGCCTTCACCGTACGCGACCGTGCCGACACCGACCAGGTCCGCAGGGCCCCTGGGACGCGGCCGGCGGAGCGCGTGGAGCGTGCGCGGGAGCGGGGGCCGCCCACGGGTTAAGGTCTTTTCGACAGACAAGGAAAGGCACACGTTGATCTACGGCGCAATGAAGTTCTCCATCGGCGGGTCCCTGAAGGTCGCCTTCAGGCCCTGGGTGGAGGGCCTCGAGAACATTCCCGCGGACGGGCCGGCGATCCTCGCGAGCAACCATCTGTCGTTCTCCGACTCCTTCTTCCTGCCGGCCGTACTGGACCGGAAGGTCACCTTCATCGCCAAGGCGGAGTACTTCACCTCGCCCGGCGTGAAGGGCAGGCTCACCGCCGCCTTCTTCAAGGGCGTCGGCCAGCTCCCGGTCGACCGCTCCGGTGCGCGCGGGGCCGGTGAGGCGGCGATCAAGGCGGGCATCGAGGTCGTCGAGAAGGGCGGCCTCTTCGGCATCTACCCGGAGGGCACCCGCTCCCCGGACGGCCGGCTCTACCGCGGCAAGCCCGGCGGCCTCGCGCGCGTGGCACTGGCGACCGGCGCCCCGGTGATTCCCGTCGCGATGATCGACACCGAGAAGATCCAGCCGCCCGGCAAGGTCGTCCCCAAGCTGATGCGGCCGGGCATCCGGATCGGCAAGCCCCTCGACTTCAGCCGCTACCACGGCATGGACGGCGACCGCTTCATCCTGCGCTCGGTGACCGACGAGGTCATGTACGAGATCATGAAGCTCTCCGGCCAGGAGTACGTGGACATCTACGCCACCGCCGCCAAACGGCAGATCGCGGACGCCGAGAAGGCGGCCAAGGCGGAGAAGGCCGAGCTGGAGAAGGCGGAGAAGGCCGCAGTCGCCGAGGCGGCCAGGGAGCTGAAGGCGCAGGCGGAAGCGGCCGCGGCCGCGAAGGCGGAGCGGGCCGAAAAGGAGTAGGGCGGAACCGTCCGGGGGCGGGCGGCGTCGTCCGTCCCCGGGGCGTCGTTCCGTCCGGGGGGTGGGGGACATGGCCAAGGCCCAGCGCGAGCGGGTCGTACGGATGTCGGTCGAGCAGCCGCTGTGGCGTGCGCTGACCGGCTACCGCGTACTCACCATGCTGTACGCGGTGGGGCTGTTCATGGCCACCCGGGAGGAGTTCGAGCGCTCCTGGGTTGCCATCGCCTATCTGGCGGTGATGGCCGTGTGGACGCTGGCCACGCTGCCCAAGGTGGCCAACGCGGCACAATGCACCAAGCCTTTCCTCGTCGCCGACCTCACGGTGGCCCTCGTCGGCATCCTGCTGACCCCGCTCGCCAACTTCCAGGCGCAGGAGATCGACGGGCCGACCCTGCCGACCATCTGGACCGCCGGTTCCGTGCTCGCGTTCGCCATCAAGGGCGGCTGGCGCTGGGCTGCCTTCGCCTCCTCGCTGGTCGCCGCGGCCAACCTGGTCGAGCGCGGCTCCCCCACCCGCGACACCCTGCACAACGTGCTGCTGGTCTGGGTCGCCTCGATAGCCATCGGTTACGTCGTCGAAGTCGCCCGCGCCTCGGAGCGCACCCTCGCCCGGGCCCTGGAGATCGAGGCCGCCACCCGCGAGCGCGAGCGCCTCGCCCGCGACATCCACGACAGCGTCCTGCAGGTGCTCGCCATGGTGCAGCGCCGCGGCAGCGCGATGGGCGGCGAGGCGGCGGAACTCGGCCGGATGGCGGGGGAGCAGGAGGTCGCCCTGCGCACCCTGGTCTCCAGCGGTCTTGTGCCCACCACCAGGGCCTCCGAGGACGCCGCCCTGGGCGCGGTGGTCCGCAGCGTCGAGGTCGACGAGCCCGACCACGGCGCGGACACCGGCCCCGTGGACCTGCGTTCCCTGCTCGCGCCGCACGCCGGGGCCCGGGTCTCGTTCGCGGAACCGGGCACTCCGGTGCTGCTCGAACCGGCGGCGGCCAGGGAGCTGGCAGCCGCGGTCAGTGCCGCACTGGACAATGTCCGCAAGCATGCGGGCGGGGACGCCCAGGCCTGGATCCTGGTCGAGGACGCGCCGGACGAAGTGATCGTGACGGTACGGGACGACGGCCCAGGCATCCCCGACGGCAGGCTCGCGCAGGCCGAGGGGGAGGGACGCATGGGCGTCGCCCTCTCGATCCGCGGGCGGCTGCGGGACCTGGGCGGAAGCGCCGAACTGCTCTCGGTCCCGGGTCAGGGCACCGAGGTCGAACTGAAGGTTCCACGGGGCGCGGCGAAGCGGTGAGGGTGCTGCGCGCGGCAGAGCGAAGCGAGCGGCGCCACGCGGCGGAGCGCAGCGATGAAGGTTTCACGGGGGAGGACACAGCGATGAGTGAAGTGGGTACAGAGGTGGCCGCAGAGATGACGCCGGAGCAGCGCGACGGCTCGACCAGGGTGATGGTGGTCGACGACCACCCGATGTGGCGGGACGCGGTCGCCCGCGATCTGGCCGCGGCCGGGTTCGACGTGGTCGCCACGGCGGGCGACGGGCCGCAGGCGGTGCGGCGCGCCCAGGTCGTCGTACCCGACGTCCTGGTCCTCGATCTGAACCTGCCGGGCATGCCGGGCGTCCAGGTCTGCAAGGAGCTCGTCGGCGCGGACCCCACGCTGCGGGTGCTCGTGCTGTCGGCGAGCGGCGAGCACGCGGACGTGCTGGAGGCGGTGAAGTCCGGGGCGACCGGTTACCTGCTGAAGTCGGCTTCCACCGAGGAGCTGTGCGACGCGGTGCGGCGCACCGCCGTCGGCGACCCCGTCTTCACCCCGGGCCTGGCGGGCCTGGTCCTCGGCGAGTACCGCAGGCTCGCCTCCGACCCGGCGCCCGCCGCCCCCGACGAGCCGCGCGCGCCGCAGCTCACCGACCGCGAGACCGAGGTGCTGCGGCTGGTCGCCAAGGGACTCTCGTACAAGCAGATCGCCGAGCGGCTGGTCATCTCGCACCGCACCGTGCAGAACCACGTGCAGAACACACTCGGCAAGCTCCAGCTGCACAACCGGGTCGAGCTCGTGCGGTACGCGATAGAGCGGGGCCTCGACGACGCCTGAGCGAAGGGCGGTCCCCTGCGGCCCGTACGCATTCCCCCGGGGGGCGGTGTACGCGGTCTCGACGGTGCCCGGGGCGCGCCCTAGCGTGGTGGTCCCTGCTGGGCACGGCGAAGGGACCACTGCCATGCGCGTCGGAGTACTGACCGGGGGCGGCGACTGCCCCGGGCTCAACGCGGTCATCCGCGCCGTCGTCCGCAAGGGCGTCCAGTCCTACGGACACGAGTTCGCCGGCTTCCGGGACGGCTGGCGCGGCGTCCTGGAGGACGGGCCCACCGTCGCACTGGGCATCGAGGCGGTCCGCGGCATCCTGCCCCGCGGCGGCACCATCCTCGGCTCCTCGCGCACCAACCCGCTCGCCGAGGGCGCGGACGGGGCCCGCCGCATCCAGGAGAACATGGCCCGCCACGGCGTCGAAGCGCTCATCGTGATCGGCGGCGAGGACACCCTGGGCGTCGCCGCCCGGCTGTCCGGGGAGTACGGGATCGACTGTGTCGGCGTGCCCAAGACCATCGACAACGACCTCTCCGCCACCGACTACACCTTCGGCTTCGACACCGCCGTCTCCATCGCCACCGAGGCCATCGACCGGCTGCACACCACCGCCGAGTCCCACATGCGGGTGCTGGTCGTGGAGGTGATGGGCCGCCACTCCGGCTGGATCGCCCTGCACTCGGGCCTCGCGGGGGGCGCCAACGTGATCCTCGTACCGGAGCGGCGGTTCGACATCGAGCAGGTCTGCGGCTGGATCACCTCGCGCTTCCGCTCCTCGTACGCGCCGATCGTCGTGGTCGCCGAGGGGGCGGTGCCGAGGGACGGCGACATGGTCCTCAAGGACGGCACGCTGGATTCGTACGGCCACGTGCGGCTGTCGGGCGTGGGGGAGTGGCTGGCCAAGGAGATCGAGAAGCGGACCGGCAAGGAGGCCAGGACCACCGTCCTCGGGCACGTCCAGCGCGGCGGTACCCCCAGCGCCTTCGACCGCTGGCTGGCCACCCGCTTCGGGCTGCACGCCGTGGACGCCGTCCATGAGAGGGACTTCGGCACCATGGTGGCGCTGCGCGGCACGGACATCGTGCGGGTGCCGATCGGGGAGGCGACGGCGACGCTCAAAACGGTGCCGGCTCAGCTGTACGAGGAGGCGGAGGTCTTCTTCGGCTGAGGCGGTCGGTGCGGCCGGTGCGGCTGGAGCAACCGGGGCGGCCGGGGGTGTGCGGACGGGCGGGGCTGCGGGGGCGCCCGTATATTGCGAGCCACCGAGCCACCCGAAGTCTTCCCTGCGAGGTGAACCCCGTGGACGTCCTGGCATTCGGAGTGCAGGCCGACGAGCAGCCGCTGATCGAGAAGGCCTTCGCAGAGGAGGGCTCGCACGGCGTCCGCTGCCTGAAGGTCTTCCTCGGCGAGGACACCGCGCCCATCGCGGCGGGCCACGAGATCATCAGCACCAGCGTCAACGCCGACCTCGGCGAGCGGGTGCTGCGCGCGCTCGCCGCCGGCGGCACCCGGATGATCGCCCAGCGCTCCACCGGCTTCAACAACATCGACCTGGACGTGGCCCGGGAACTCGGTCTCACCGTGGCCCGCGTCTCGTACTACTCCCCGTACTCGGTCGCCGAATTCGCCTGGACGCTGGCGATGGCGGTCAACCGCAGGATCGTCCGCGCCGCCGGGCGTACCCGCGACTTCGACTTCCGGCTGGACGGGCTGCTCGGGCGCGACCTGCGCGGCCGTACGGCGGGTGTGCTCGGCACCGGGAAGATCGGCGAGGCGTTCACCCGGATCGCCCACGGCTTCGGCATGAACCTGCTCGGCTGGGACGTCGCCGAGAACCCCGCGTGCACGGCGCTGGGCATGCGGTACCTCGACAAGGCCGAGCTCCTCGCCCGGTCCGACGTGATCAGCCTGCACCTGCCCCTGCTGCCGTCGACCCACCACCTCATCGACGCGGCGGCGCTGCGGCTGATGAAGGACGACGCGATCCTGGTCAACTCGAGCAGGGGCGGACTCGTCGACACCGACGCCCTGGTCGACGAGCTGCGGGCCGGACGCTTCGCAGGCGTGGGCCTGGACGTGTACGAGGCGGAGGCCGGGCTCTTCTTCCTGGACAAGTCCCTGGAGGTCGTCGAGGACGACACCCTGGCACGGCTGGTGACGTTCCCGAACGTCCTGGTCACCTCGCACCAGGCGTACTACACGGTGGACGCCCTGCAACAGATCATCGCCGCGACGGTCCGCAACGTGGCGGACTACGGGGCGGGCCGGCAGGGCGAGAACGTGCTGGTGCCGGCCAGACCCTGAACGACCGGGGCGCGGCGGCCGAGGCCGGAAGTCCCGAGACTCGCGCGGCCCGGTGCCCCCTCCGGCCCCCAGAGCCCCCGCCGCCCCCCGCTCAGCCCCGTACCCGCTCCTGGAGCTCCGTCAGAAGGGTCCGGACCACCTCCACCCCTCCCGGGCTCAGCACCGACTCCGGGTGGAACTGCACCGAGGCGAACCCCGGCCCGCGCAGCCCGTGCACCTCACCCGTCACCCCGTCGCGGGCGACCTCGATGCCGCGGGCGGCCAGCTCCGCCGCCTCCGCCTCCCCGCACACGGCCGTGAAGCTGTTGTAGAAGCCGACCGTCCTCGGCGTGCCGAACAGGTCGACGCGCTCCTGCGTCCCCTGGTGGGGGACCGCCTTGCGGGCGATGCGCAGGCCCAGTTCCGCCGCGATCAGCTCGTGCCCCAGGCACACCCCGAGCACCCCGTGCCGGTGCCCCCTCAACAACTCCTCGGTCAGCGCGCGCAGTGCCGCCATCTTCGGGTCGGACGCGTCGCCCGGATCGCCGGGGCCCGGCCCCAGCACCACCGGACCGGGATGGGCGAGCACCCGCTCCCGCGTCCCGGGAGCGTCGTAGCGCCGCACCGTCACCTCAAGCCCCGACGCCCGCAGCACATGCGCCAGCATCGCCGTGAAGGTGTCCTCCGCGTCCACCACGAACGCATGGCCCGACAGCACCCCCGACCGCTCCTGCATCCGCAGCCAGAACGGTGCCAGCGCCGCACGCCGCCCGTCGAGCGCCGCCCGCACCCGTGCGTCGTCCGCCAGCGGCGCCCCGGCCCGCTCCCGCGGCGGGCGGCCCGGGCGCACCCCCAGCGCGGCGAGCACACCCGCCGCCTTCGCGTGCGTCTCGGCCACCTCCGCGGCAGGGTCGGAGTGCCGTACCAGCGTGGCGCCCACCGGCACCCGCAGCCGCCCGCCCGCGGAGATGTCGGCGGTACGGATCAGGATCGGCGAGTCCAGCGTCTGCCCGCCGGACGCGTCCCGGGCGAGCAGCGCCAATGCCCCCGCGTAGTAGCCGCGCCCGCCCACCTCGTGGCGCCCGATGACCCGGCAGGCGTTCTGCACGGGCGAGCCCGTCACCGTCGCCGCGAACATCGTCTCGCGCAGCACGTCCCGCACGTCCAGCGAGCTGCGCCCCCGCAACTCGTACTCGGTGTGCGCCAGATGGGCCATCTCCTTGAGCCGGGGACCGACCACCACCCCGCCCATGTCCCCGACGGTGCACATCATCTTGAGCTCCTCGTCGACCACCATCGACAGCTCCTCGGTCTCCTTCGGATCGTCGAGGAAGGCGAGCAGACCCTCCGGGGCGGGGCCCCCGTCCGGGTAGCGGTACGTGCCGCTGATCGGGTTCATGACGACCGTCCCGCCGGACATCCGCACGTGCACCTCGGGGCTCGCGCCCACCAGCGTCCGGTCCCCGGTGTGCACCACGTACGTCCAGTACGCCCCCCGCTCCCCGGCCAGCAGCCGCCGGAACAGCGCCAGCGCGTCCGCCCGCCCGAAGCCCGGGATCTCGCCCGTGTACGTCCGCCGGACCACGAAGTTCGCGCCCTCGCCCCGGCCGATCTCCGTCCCGACGACCTCGCGGACGATTTCCGCGTACTCCTCGTCGCCGACGTCGAAACGGCCGCCCGTCACCCGCACGTCGTGCGCGGGCAGCGCGGCCAGCACACCGGCCAGCGGCAGTTCGTGCACCTCGTCGGCGACCAGCACGCTCAGCGGCGTACCGTCGTCGCGCACCTCGAAGCCGCGCTCCCTGATCTGCCGGAACGGTACGAGGGCCAGGACCGGCCGCCCGTCCCCGCCGTCGGGCAGCTCCGCCAGCAACTGTGCCTCGTGCACCGCCCCGATCAGCACCTCCACCGTGTCGTGGTCACGGCCGGGCGTGCGGCGGCGCAGCAGGGCGAAGGGCGGGCAGCGGTCGTCGAGCAGTCTGCTCATCAGCGTGGCGGCAAGCATGGAGCGGGTTCCTTCCGGGAGGGGTGCGGGATCCGGTGGAGGAACGGCCCAGACATGCGAAAAGGCCGCCCTCCAGGGGCGGCCTCGGCGTCAGTGGACGTACGCGCGATCAGTGGGCCGCCGGATGAGCGGTCCACCACCAGTTCTGAAGCTGGTTCTGCTGGGTCTGCGCGAACATGAGGCGGACCCTACCGGAAGACGCGGCCCCGGGCGGGCACTTCGCGGGTCCGCGGCGCCGGACACGCGCGGTGGACGGGACGTCTCACCCTGTGAGCGCTGCACGGAGCACCCTGGAGCACCCCGTAGGCTGACCGCGTGACCGTGAACGCGAAGACCACCCTCAACGGTGGCAACACCTGGCGCGACCTTCCTGCGGCGCAGCAGCCCGAGTACCCGGATGCCGAGGCGCTGCGCGATGTTGTCGCGGACCTCGAATCGTATCCGCCGCTCGTCTTCGCGGGCGAGTGCGACCAGCTGCGCGCCCGGCTGGGAGCCGTCGCCAAGGGCGAGGCGTTCCTGCTCCAGGGCGGTGACTGCGCCGAGGCATTCGACGCCGTGTCGGCCGACCACATCCGCAACAAGCTGAAGACCCTCCTGCAGATGGGCGCGGTGCTGACGTACGCCGCTTCGGTTCCCGTCGTCAAGGTGGGCCGCATCGCAGGGCAGTACAGCAAGCCGCGCTCCAAGGGGACCGAGACCCGCGACGGCGTGACCCTGCCCACCTACCGGGGCGACTCGGTGAACGGCTTCGCCTTCACCGAGAAGGCCCGCGTTCCCGACCCCGAGCGCCTCAAGCGGATGTACAACGCCTCCGCCTCGACGCTCAACCTCGTGCGCGCCTTCACCACCGGCGGCTACGCGGACCTGCGCCAGGTGCACGCCTGGAACCAGGACTTCGTGAAGTCCTCGCCGTCCGGCCAGCGCTACGAGCAGCTCGCCCGCGAGATCGACAACGCGCTGAACTTCATGAAGGCGGCCGGGACCGACCCGGCCGAGTTCCGCACGGTCGAGTTCTACGCCTCCCACGAGGCGCTGCTGCTGGACTACGAGGCCGCGCTGACCCGCGTGGACTCCCGTACCGGCAACCTGTACGACACCTCGGGCCACATGGTGTGGATCGGTGAGCGCACCCGGCAGATGGACGGCGCGCACATCGAGTTCGCCTCCCGGATCCGCAACCCCATCGGCATCAAGCTCGGTCCCACGACCTCGGTCGACGAGGCGCTCGGCTACATCGACAAGCTGGACCCGGACCGCGAGCCCGGCCGGCTGACCTTCATCGTCCGCATGGGCGCCGACAAGGTCCGCGACAAGCTGCCCGAGCTGGTCGAGAAGGTCACCGCGTCCGGCGCGACCGTCGCCTGGATCACCGACCCGATGCACGGCAACACCTACGAGGCGGCCTCCGGTCACAAGACCCGCCGCTTCGACGACGTGCTCGACGAGGTCAAGGGCTTCTTCGAGGTCCACAAGGGTCTGGGCACCCACCCGGGCGGCATCCACGTGGAGCTCACCGGCGACGACGTCACCGAGTGCGTGGGCGGCGGCGACGAGATCTTCGTCGATGACCTGCACCAGCGCTACGAGACGGCCTGCGACCCGCGCCTCAACCGCAGCCAGTCCCTCGACCTGGCGTTCCTGGTGGCGGAGATGTACCGCGACCAGTAGCCGGGCCGAAAGGCACCGCCCGTCCGCATGACTGTGGGGCACGGATCCCTGTGATCCGTGCCCCACAGGCGTACCGGGGGTTTCCCGTGCGCAGCGGCATGGGTAAGGTTAGGTTTACCTGACCGAGGGCTTCCTGTTGCGGGTGCCCCCAGCTGCTGGGATCGAGGTGTCCGCGTGTTCGTCTGCTCCTGCTTCGGCGTGACCGACCAGCAGATCAAGGCGCACGCCGCCGAGGGAGCATGCACCCCGCGCCAGATAGCCTCCGTGACCAAGGCCGGCACGGACTGCGGGAACTGCGTCCGTACGATCCAGGGTCTGCTCGGCCGCGGTGCCTGCCCGCGCCGTGAGCTCATCGCCCAGCGCGACATCGTCGCGGTCCCCGCGGAAGCGGCACTCGGCGAAGCGGCCTGACCCGCAGACGTCCCACCGGAGCCCGGCGGACGGTGTACCCGGTGCCTACGCCTCGCTCGGCTGCTCGATCAGCTGGGCGATGTACAGCGGCTCACCGAGCTTCTCGACCAGCTCCAGCTGGGTGTCGAGGTAGTCGATGTGGTGCTCCTCGTCGGCCAGGATGTCCTCGAAGAGCTTGGCCGAGGTGATGTCGCCCTTGGCCCGCATGACCTCCGCGCCGCGCTTGAGGCGGTCGATCGCCTCGACCTCGATCTGCCGGTCCGCCTGGAACATCTCGGTCACCGTCTGACCGATCCGCACGTGGAAGAGCCGCTGGTAGTTGGGCAGGCCCTCCAGGAAGAGGATCCGGTCGGTCAGGACCTCCGCGTGCTTCATCTCGTCGAAGGACTCGGCGCGCGTGTACTTGGCCAGCTTCGTCCAGCCGAAGTTGTCCTGCATCTTGGCGTGCAGGAAGTACTGGTTGATCGCCGTCAGTTCGGCGGTCAGCTGCTCGTTGAGGAATTCGATGACCTCGGGGTCGCCCTGCATGGCGGGGCTCCTTCCAGGGGTGTGGCGGGCAGATTGCGCGCATCCTTGCACCGCTTCTCCAAGGGCGTCCAGTAAGTGCATGCTTAGTAGGAGTTGCCCGAATCGGCCCAGACCCGGTCATGACCACCCCTCGCCGTCTGTCACCATGGAAGACATGGGTCAGCCGGAAAGCCGGGATTACCGCGAAAACGAGCACTCCGAGCTTCCGCCGGGACAGCGGCTGCAGCGTGGCTGGCCGGTCACCCATTACGGGCCCGTTCCCAAGTTCAAGCCCGACCGCTGGGAGTTCCGCGTCTTCGGCGCGACCGCGGACGGCGAGAAACACTGCTGGAACCACGAGGAATTCTCCGCACTGCCCTTCGACACGGTCGTCGCAGATCTGCACTGCGTGACGAAATTCAGCATGCTCGGGGCCGAATGGGGTGGTGTCCGCGCCCGTACGGTCCTGGAACTGGCCCCGCCCGCCCCCGCCGTCACCCACGTGATGGTCTGGGCGGAGTACGGCTACAGCGCCAACGTCCGCATCGAGGACTTCACTTCCGAGCGGACCATCTTCGCCACGCACAAGGGCGACGACCTGCTCACCGCCGAACACGGCTTCCCGCTGCGCCTGGTGGTGCCGCACCTGTACGCCTGGAAGGGACCCAAGTGGGTCCGGGGCATCGAGTACATGACGGCGGACCGCCGCGGTTTCTGGGAGGAGCGCGGCTACCACAACATCGGCGACCCGTGGCGGGAGCAGCGCTACTCCTACCAGGAGGAGCCCGGGGAGGGCCCCGAGCTCTAGTGCCTGGGCCCCCGGAGCGCACCAAGCGGTCAGGGGCCCTCGCGCAGCGCCTTCAGCCGGGCCACGTCCGCCGCGTGCCCCTCCTTGCCGCCCGGCGTCTCGATGACCAGCGGCACCCCCTCGGTCGCCGGGTGCGTGAACAGCTCGCGGAACGGCTCGCTGCCGATGTGACCCGAGCCGATGTTCTCGTGGCGGTCCTTGTGCGCGCCGGTGACGTCCTTGGAGTCATTGGCGTGGATCAGCTTCAGCCGCCCCTCGCCCACGGTGTCCACCAGCAGGTCGAGGGTCTGCTTCGTCCCGCCGGGCGCCGCCAGGTCGTGTCCCGCGGCGAAGATGTGGCAGGTGTCCAGACAGATGCCCAGCTTCGGGTGGGAGTCCAGCGCCTCGAAGTACGGGCCGAAGTCCCAAGTGCGCGAGCAGAGCGAGAAGCCCTGACCGGCCGTCGACTCCAGCAGGAGGTACGGGTCGTCCTCGTGGTCGAGCTCGTCGAGCAGCGGCAGCATGTGCTCCCTGACCTGCGCGTACGCCTCGGAACGAGGGCGTCCGCCGGTCGCCGAGCCGGTGTGCACGACAACCCCGAGGGCGCCGATGGCACGGGCCCTGCGCAGCGAGTGACGCAGCGACTCCACGGACTTCTCGACGGTGGCCTCGGTGTGCGAACCGAAGTTGATCAGGTACGGGGCGTGGACGTACGCCGGAATGCGCTCGGCGGCGCAGGCGGCCCGGAACGCCGCGTCCTGGGCCGGGTTCCCGGCCGGGGTGGCCCAGCCGCGCGGATTGGCGACGAAGACCTGGACGGCCTCGGCGCCCATCCCGCGGGCGTACGGCAGCCCGGTGGTGGCGAGCCCGCCGGCCACCGGGACGTGACCGCCGACGGGGTTGCGGGAGGCGGGGAGGGCGGCGGGGAACCGGGCGGCGAACTCTGCGGAAGTCTCTGTGGTGCTCATCGCCTCCCAGGATGCCGCACGGCCCCCGGCACCTGCCCCGGCCCCCCGGCACCTGCCCCGGCCCCCCGGCACCTGCCCCGGCCCCCCGGCACCTGTCCCGGGCCCCCGCAGCTGCCCCGGGCCCCGTACCTTTGGGGCCCGTCGCGCCTCTCGGGCCCGTTACAGGATCTTCGTCGTGACGGTGATCGTGCTGCCCTCGGCGGCCTGCCCGCCGCCCTCCACCGACTGCTTCTCGATCACCTTGCTGAAGGAGAGCAACGGCCGGTCCACCTGGACCGCGAAGCCCGCCGCCGTGAGGATGCGGGTCGCCTCGTCCGCGTGCTTGCCGACCACATCGGGCACCGCGACCATCCTCGGGCCCTTGGAAACGGTGAGCGTGACGCGTTCGTCCTCGCCGAGCCGGGTGCCCGGGGGTACCGACTGGCGTCCCACCGTGCCCGCAGGCGCGGGAGAGTTGACCTGTCCGGGAGCCACGTCGGCCTTCAGGCCGAGGTCTTCGAGGACCCGGGTGGCCTCCTCCACGGACCGGCCCGTCACCTCGGGGACGTCCACCGGGGAACCCTTGCTGACCACGAGCGCGACCGCGGTGTCCGGGGAGCGTCCGGTGCCGGCCCGCGGGTCCGTGCTGATGACGGTGCCCAGCGGGACGTCCTCGCTGAACGCCTTCGTCACGACACCGGGCGCCAGCCCCGCGTCCTTCAGCGAGACCCGGGCCCGCTGCAGCGGCATCCGCCTGAGGTCGGGCACCTTGACGATCTCGGGGCCGCGGGACAGGACAAGGGTCACCGAACCGTTGTTGCGGATGCGTGCGCCCGGTGCCGGTTCGCTGTCCATGACGGTGCCGCGCGTGACGGTGTCGCTGAACTTCCGCCGCACCTCCCTCACGTCGAGACCGGCCGCCTCCAGCTTCTGGCGGGCCCCGCTCTCCGACTGGCTGAGCAGCGCCGGGACCTGGGTGAACTGGCCCGAGTTGATGTACCAGACACCGGTTCCCGCGCCCAGGAGCAGCAGCACGCCCGTGACCAGGGCGACCAGCCGGCGTCTGGTGGTCGCGGGCCGCCAGGTGCGCCGCCGGGGCGGCTCGGGCTCGGCGGGCAGCGGCACCCGCAGCCGGCTGGTGTGCTGCTCGGTGGGCAGTGCGCGCGGGAGCACGCTCGTCCGCTCCTCGGGACCGGCCGCACCCGCACCGCCGTCCGGCTTCGCCTGCGGAGGAACCAGGTCCAGCTGCTCGTCGGAGAGCGCGGCCCGCGCCTCCTGGGCCTGCCCGAGCAGGGCGACCGCGTCGTACGGGCGGGCCTCGGGGTTGCGGACGGTGGCACCGGCCACCAGCTCGTCCAGTTCCAGGGCCAGTCCTGGGACGGCGGCCGACGGCGGCGGGACGTCCTCGTTGAGGTGCTGGTAGAGGACCTGGGCAGGAGTGCCGCCGGAGTGCGGCTTGGCGCCGGTCAGCATCTCGTACAGGACCACACCGCAGGCGTACACGTCGGCGCGGGTGTCGGCGCTGCCGTGCTCGATCTGCTCCGGCGCGAGGTAGGAGACCGTGCCGAGGACCGATCCCGTGGTGCTGGTGACCGTGTCCACGGCGCGTACGAGACCGAAGTCGGCGACCTTGACCCGGCCGTCGTCCCCGATCAGGACGTTCTCCGGCTTCATGTCGCGGTGGACGAAACCGGCCCGGTGGGCGGCGCCGAGGGCGGCCAGCACGGGCTCCAGGATGTCGAGCGCGGCCCGCGGCCGCAGCGCTCCGCGCTCGCGCAGCACGTCGCGCAGGGTGCAGCCGGCGACGTACTCCATCGCCAGGTAGACGTACGACCCGTCGGTGCCCTGGTCGAAGACCCCGACCACGTTCGGGTGGGCGAGGCGGGCGACGGACTTCGCCTCGCGGATGAAGCGGTCGACGAAGGAGGAGTCCGCGGCGAGGGCGGGGTGCATCACCTTGAGGGCGAGCTCGCGGTCGAGGCGGGTGTCGACGGCCCGGTAGACCGTGGCCATCCCGCCGACGGCGATGCGTGCCTCGACGCGATAGCGGCTGTCGAGCAGGTGCCCGACGAGGGGGTCCTGAAGGGTCGTGTCCACGGAGGGAGTCTACGAGGGGCGGGTGCGGCCCGGACGGGGTGCGGGGGCCGGGACCCGGACTGAAGCCGACCTGTAACAGGCCGGTGGCACCCCTGCCGCGCCGCAGATGAGGACGCGGCAGGGGTGCCGGGGCGGGCTCCCGCAGCCCGGGGTGCCCGTGCACGGGGCTCCCGCGCACGGGGCTCCCGCGCACGGGGGCCCGGGGGCGGGCTCCCGCGGCGCGGGCTGCCCGCCAGCGGGCTCAGAACGCCGGGCGCTCCGGGTCGAAGTCCGCGACGCCGGACTCCGGCGAGGAGGCCAGGGCGAACCGGCGGCGCGGGATGCGCCCGGCCCGGTGCGCGAGCCGGCCCGCCTCCACCCCGTGGCGCATCGCCTCCGCCATCAGCACCGGCTCCTGCGCCCGCGTCACCGCGGAGGCCAGCATCACCCCGGCGCACCCCAGCTCCATCGCCAGCGTCGCGTCGGAAGCCGTGCCCGCACCGGCGTCGAGGATCACCGGCACCCCCGCCCGCTCCACGATCAGTTCGAAGTTGTGCGGGTTGCGGATGCCGAGCCCGGAGCCGATGGGGGAGCCCAGCGGCATGACCGCCGCGCACCCCACGTCCTCCAGCTTCCGCGCCAGCACCGGGTCGTCGTTGGTGTACGGCAGAACGGTGAAGCCGTCGTCGACCAGCGTCTCCGCCGCGTCCAGCAGCTCCACCGGGTCCGGCAGCAGGGTCCGCTCGTCGGCGATGACCTCCAGCTTCACCCAGTCCGTACCGAGGGCCTCCCTGGCCAGGCGGGCGGTCAGCACCGCCTCGCCCGCCGTGAAGCACCCCGCGGTGTTGGGCAGCACCCGGATGCCGAGCCGGTCGAGCACGGACAGCACGGAGCCCTGCACGGACGGGTCGAGCCGCCGCATCGCCACCGTGGTCAGCTCGGTGCCCGAGGCGATCAGCGACCGCTCCAGCACCTCCAGGCTGGGCGCCCCGCCGGTGCCCATGATCAGCCGGGACGAGAAGGAGAGGCCGCCCAGTGCGAAGAGATCGTCTGCCATGGAACGTCAGCCTCCCTGGACCGCGGTGAGTACTTCGACGCGGTCGCCGTCGGCCAGGGCGGTGGCCGCCCACCGCCCGCGCGGGACCACTGTTTCGTTGAGCGCCGCGGCCACGCCCGCGCGGGCGCGCGTGAGCGAGGCGACGACGGCGTCGAGGGTCGTGCCGGCGGCCACTTCGTGCCGTTCGCCGTTCACGGACACGGCCAGGGCTGTCGTACGGCTCATGCGGGCTGCTCCTCACGTACGGCCGACGGGGCCTGCGGGGTCGGCGGGGTGCTCGCGGGCGCGGGGGTGAAGCGGCGCGGGGAGAAGGGGCGCAGCGCGTCGGGCAGTGCGCCCGTGGTGAGCACCTCCGCCATGGCGTCCCCGGTGACCGGGGTCAGCAGCACCCCGTTGCGGTAGTGCCCGGTGGCGAGCAGCAGACCGGGCAGGGCGGTCGGTCCGAGCAGCGGGGCGTTGTCCGGGGAGCCGGGGCGCAGGCCCGCCAGGGTCTCGGTGAGCGGCAGTTCGGTGATGCCGGGCACCAGCTCGTGCGCGTCGCGCAGCAGCTCGTAGACGCCGCCCGCCGTGACGGTGGTGTCCCAGCCGAGCTCCTCGGTGGTGGCGCCCACGACGAGCTCACCGTTCTCGCGCGGCACCAGGTAGACCTGGCTGCCGCGCACCACGGCCCGCACCGTACGGCTCAGGAACGGCGCGTACCCGGGCGGCACCGTCAGCCGCAGCACCTGTCCCTTCACCGGGCGCACCGGCGGCAGCACCTCCTCAGGAACTCCGGCGAGCCGCCCGCTGAGCGACCCCGCGGCCAGTACCACCTGGCCGGCGACGGCCTCGGTGCCGTCGGCCAGCAGTGCGCCCGTGGCCCGCCGGCCCGTGACCGAGAGGCGTTCGGCCGTGGTCCGGTGCAGGACCACTCCGGCGCGCTCGCAGGCCGCCAGCAGGGCCGCCGCCAGCAGCCGCGGATCGATCTGGTGGTCACCGTCCACCCGCAGCCCGCCGCGCACGCCCGGCGCGAGCATCGGCTCGAGCCGGCGGCACTCGCGCCCGCTCAGCCACTCCGACTCCAGACCGGACCGCCGTTGCAGGGCGTGCAGTTCCCGCAGGTGCGTCCGGTCGTCGGCGTCCAGGGCGACGGCGAGTGTGCCGCACGCGCGGTAGCCGGTGCGCAGGCCGCTCGCCTCCTCCAGTTCGGCGACGAAGTCCGGATAGCGGCGTGCGGAGGCCAGGTTGAGGGCGAGCAGGGTCTGCTCGCCGTAGTGGAGTTCGGTGACGGCGGCCAGCATCCCGGCCGCCACCCGGGCGGCGCCGCCGCCGGGGGCGGGGTCGGCGAGCGCGGTGCGCAGCCCGCGCTGGGCGGCCCGCCAGGCCGTGACCAGGCCGATGATGCCGCCTCCGACGACCAGGACGTCGTAAGGCCTTCTCACAGAGGTGTGCATGGGCGTCCAGCCCCTCCCTTCGCCGGCATGACCCGGATCAGGTTCGTACGGTCGGAGGCCGGTGCAGCCTCCCTCTCAGCCCGGTCCGCCGGGCTCCCGTGAGTGCTTGTACGGTGGCCACCCTAATCCTTGGTTCAACAAGATGTGAGGGGAGCTGTCCCCGTGCCCCGTTCGCTCGACGGACTCGTTCTCGCCCCGGTCGCCGACCAGGCGCCGGGGCAGGTCGGTACCCGCACCCGGTTCACGTACCACGAGCGGGACGGCCGGATCTGGGCCGAGTACGCGGGCGGCGACGTCGTCCGGGGACACCTGGTGGGCACGCGCGCGGGGGACCGGCTCGACTTCCGGTACGTACAGCTCAAACGGGACGGCACCACCTCCTGCGGGCACTGCCTGTCCACGGTGGTGCTCCTTGCCGACGGCCGCGTTCGGCTGGAGGAGAGCTGGGCATGGGAGTCCCAGGAGGGCAGTGGCACGAGCACGGTCGAGGAGCTCCCGGCCATGGGGCCCGGACCGGGAACGGTCCTGCCGGAGGGCCGCTTTCCTGACGGGAAGTCAGATACGTAAGGTGGTCGGGTGAGCGAGCAGAAGCGCATCGTCGTGGTCGGCGCGGGCATGGCAGGGGTGCAGACCGCTGTCGCCCTGCGCGAGCAGGGTTTCGGCGGCCCCGTCGTACTGATCGGCGCCGAGCCGCACCGGCCCTACGACCGGCCGCCGCTGTCCAAGGCGGTGCTGCTCGGCAAGGCGGAGGGCTCCGCCTTCGAGGTCGACTTCGAGGCGCTCGGCGTCGAGCTGCGGCTGGGCACCGAAGTCACCGGCGTGCGCCCGGCGGACCACGAGATCGACACCACGGCAGGCCCCGTCCCGTACGACGCCCTGGTCCTGGCCACCGGCGCGGACCCCGTCACGCTGCCGGGCACCGTCGGCGTCCCCGGCGTGCACCTGCTGCGCACCCTGGACGACGCGCGGCAGCTGCGGCCCGTGCTGGACGCCCAGCAGGACGTGGTCGTCGTCGGGGCGGGCTGGATCGGCGCGGAGTTCACCACGGCCGCCCGCGAGGCCGGCTGCCGAGTGACCGTTGTGGAGGCCGCCGACCGGCCGCTCGCCGGAACGATGCCCGCCCCGGTCGCCGCCCCGATGGCCGCCTGGTACGCCGAGTCGGGGGCCGATCTCCTCACCCACGCGCGCGTGGCCGCGGTCGAGCCGGGTGCGGTGCTGCTCACCGACGGCCGCCGCATCCCGGCCGGCGCCGTGGTCGTCGGCATCGGCGCCCGGCCCACGACCGCCTGGCTGGCGGGCTCCGGCATCGAGCTGGGCCCGGAAGGCTCGGTGACCGCCGACGAACACCTGCGCACCAGTGCCCCCGACGTGTACGCGGTCGGGGACTGCGCCTCCTTCCCGTCCCGCCGCTACGACGCCCGGCTGCTCGTCCACCACTGGGACAACGCGCTCCAGGGCCCCCGGACGGTGGCCGCGAACCTCCTCGGCGGCGCTCCCCTGGCCTACGATCCGGTGCCGTACTTCTGGTCCGAGCAGTTCGGCCGCTTCGTGCAGTACGCGGGCCACCACGCGGGGGCCGACGAGACGGTGTGGCGCGGCGACCCCGCCACCCCCTCCTGGTCCGTGTGCTGGCTGCGCGAAGGGGTACTGGTGGCGCTGCTCGCGGTGGGCCGCCCCCGCGACCTGGCGCAGGGGCGCAAGCTGACCGAGGCGGGCGCGGTACTCGATCCGGAGTCGGCGGCCGACCCTTCCGTACCGCTGAAATCGGCCGTGCGGCAGGCGTAGGGCCCGTCCGGCGGAAGCTCCGGGGCCGGGTTCGCGGGGCGGCCGGGGCGCGGGGGCGGACCCGCCGGGGTCCTCGGGGCGGGTCGGTCGGGGACCTTGTGGCGGCCGGTCGGGGTTTTCGGGAAGGGTCGGTCGGGGTCCTTGTGGCGGCCGGTCGGGGAGGGCCCGGTTACCGACTGTCAGTCCTGGATGGCACGCTTGTCCTGTGACCGAGATTGACGCAAAGATCGATGCCCTCGTCCCCGCCTGGCTCTACCTCCCCGACATCGCGGAGATGCTCGACGTGGAGGTGACGAAGGTGCGCCAGCTGGTGAAGGAAGGCCAGCTGATCGCCGTACGGCGCGGTGAGAACCGTGCCCTTCAGGTGCCCGCCGCCTTCCTCGACGGCGACAAGATCGTCAAGGGCCTGCCCGGCCTGCTGACGGTCCTGAAGGACGACGGCTTCTCCGACCTGGAGATGCTGGAGTGGCTCTTCACCGCCGACCCGACCCTGCCCGGCACCCCCGCGCAGGCCCTGACCGAGAACCGCGGAACGGAGGTGAAGCGCCGCGCCCAGGCGCTCGCCCTCTGACGCGACCGCACCGCAGCACGAGGGAGGGCACGGGCCCGGCCCCTGTGGGCGGCACCCGGTGAGGGTGCGGCCCCGCACGGCCCGTGCCCGCGCCCGTTGCCCCTGCCCGCCGCCCCTCATGACGTGCGGGGAGCCGTCCCGCGACCAGCGGGGCGGCCGCCGCGGCGTACACGTCGCGGGGGGCGATGTCGTGCATTCGTCACGGGGGCTGCCTCGTGGATCCTTGGCGGGGGCTGCCTCGTGGATCCGTCACGGGGCGGCACTGCGGGCACCCGCCATGAGGTAGCTTCCCGTGCATCCACCACGGGGCAGCACCCCGTGCACTCGCCACGGGGACCAGCCCCGTGCACATCACGGGGGGACTCCGCACCATGCCCAGGCCCACGCCTCGCGAGCAGCTCGCCGACGCCCGGCTCTACCTCTGCACAGACGCCCGCAGGGCGCAGGGGGACCTGCCCCGGTTCCTCGACGCTGTGCTCTCCTCCGGCGTCGACATCGTCCAGCTCCGCGACAAGGGCATGGAGGCGGGGGAGGAGCTGGAGCACCTCGCGGTCCTCGCCGACGCGTGCCGCCGGCACGGCAAGCTGCTCGCCGTCAACGACCGCGCCGACGTGGCCCACGCCATCGGCAGCGACGTGCTCCACCTCGGCCAGGGCGATCTGCCGGTGCCCGCCGCCCGCGCGATCCTCGGGCCCGCCCCCGACGACGTCCTGATCGGCCGCTCCACACACGCCGAGTCCGAGGTGGACGCCGCGGTGGCCGAGGACGGCATCGACTACTTCTGCACCGGACCCTGCTGGCCCACCCCCACCAAGCCCGGCCGGTACGCCCCGGGCCTCGACCTCGTGCGGTACGCGGCCTCGCTCCGCCAGGACCGCCCCTGGTTCGCCATCGGCGGCATCGGCGCCGGCAACCTCGACGAAGTGCTCGCGGCGGGCGCCCGCCGCATCGTGGTGGTCCGGGCGATCACCGAGGCCGCCGACCCGGCTGCCGCCACCGCCGCACTGGCCGCGCGGATCAGGTCCTGCGTCGACAACGAGCCGCAGGTGGCCGAATAACTGTCCGAGGGATGGACAAGATCCCGGCATAACGGACCTTTGACGTCGCCTCGGTTGGGGGTCCGCCACCCCCCTGGCTAACCTCTCCGCATGGCCCATGGCACACCTTCCACCAGAACAGATCGCGCTCTTACGGTGCGTGAGCTGCTGGAGACCGGAAAGACGTCGTTCTCCTTCGAATTTTCGGCGCGCAGAACCCCGAAGGGCGAACAGAACCTCTGGAACGCGCTGCGCCGCGTCGAGGCGGTGGCCCCCAGCTTCGTCTCCGTGACCTACGGGGCGGGCGGGTCCACCCGCGAAGGCACCGTCAAGGCCACCCAGAAGATCGCCTCCGACTCCACGCTCACGCCCGTCGCGCACCTCACCGCCGTCGACCACTCGGTGGCGCAGCTGCGCAACATGGTCGGCCAGTACGCGGACGCCGGGATCAGGAACATCCTCGCGGTGCGCGGCGACCCGCCCGGCGACCCGATGGGCGAGTGGATCCGGCACCCCCAAGGCGTCACCTACGCCTCCGAACTCGTCGAACTCATCAAGGAGTCCGGCGACTTCTGCGTCGGTGTCGCGGCATTTCCCGAGATGCACCCCCGCTCGGAGAGCTGGGATTCCGACATCCGCCACTTTGTGGAGAAGTGCCGGGCCGGTGCCGATTACGCCATCACGCAGATGTTCTTCGACCCGGCCAGCTATCTGCGGATGCGCGACCGCGTCGAGGCGGCGGGCTGCGACACCCCCATCATTCCCGAAGTGATGCCTGTCACGCTGGTCAAGCAGCTGGACCGGCTGCCGCAGCTCAGCAACGCGCATTTCCCGGACGCCGTGAAAGAGCGGATCCTCGCGGTCAAGGACGATCCGGCCGCTGTACGCTCCATTGGCATCGAGTTCGCCACCGAGTTCTGCGCGACGCTGCTTGCCGAAGGTGTACCGGGAATGCACTTCATCACGCTGAACAACTCGACGGCGACGCTCGAAATCTACGAGAATCTCGGACTGCACGACCAGACGTCATCGCTGACGCAGTCGTAGCGGTCAGAGCTGTACTCGCGCCGTTGTGCTCCCGCAGGGAGCAGCGGGCGCAGGAGAGGGGCGTACATGGGCTGGACGGTCCTCTACATCGCATTCGGCGTGGTGGCGCTGTGGCTGCTCGCCGAAGTGCTGCTGCAGTACAAGGCGCGGCTGCGCTGGCGGGTGCTGGCCTTCGCGGGCTTCGCCGTCGTCGTGGCCGGTGTGCTGATGACGTCCGTCCCGGTGATCGCGGCGGGCGCCGTCGCCTTCGCCGTCGGCCAGACGTACGTCACGCTGTCCTTCCGCCGTGGCTTCTCCACGGGCTGGGCGATCGGCGGCAACCCGGGCGGCAGCAAGCGCCGCAGGGGAGGCGGCGAGGCCGTCGCGCAGCAGCCGACGCTCCAGGTCTCGGACCTGGAGTACGGCGCCCAGGGCGAGCCGGCCGGCACCGGCTTCGACACCGTCGGTGGCTTCGCGGGGGCGGACGGCTTCGACCCGCACCCGGTCCCGGCCCCGCACACGCAGGACCACGGGCAGGCCCCGGCCTACGCGGCGCAGCCGCTGCCGGACGAGACCGCCCAGTACGCCGCCTTCGACACCTCGGCCGCCCACCAGCCGCAGGGGTACGACTCCTTCGGCAGCGGCTCCTACCCCGCCTACGGGCAGAGTGAGGGCCAGGGCCACGACACCGGTTCCTACGGCACGTACGACACCGGGCAGCAGAGTTACGCGGCGTACTCCGACCCGTACGTCGGCACCCAGTCGTACGGCACCGGCGGGGAGTACGACTCGTACGGCGGCCAACAGCAGATGTACCCGGCCCCCTACACCGAGAGCTACCCGGCCGACACGCCTCCGGGCGGAGTGTGGGTTCCCCACCAGCGCGACGGCGAACAGCCCGTCACCCCGGAACCCCCCCAACAGCCCGCCGGCTACCCACCCCCCTACAACCCCAACCCCCACTACTGACACC